>CAZAQB010000083.1:0-14706 GCA_964487155.1 uncultured Ectothiorhodospiraceae bacterium | reverse complement strand
CAGGGGCTCACGGATGACTGCGTCGGCGTTTGCTACGCTGGCTCCCACGTTTCTTCGCAACGTGGGGCTACGGAAGCTGCCTGCTGGCGGGTCAGGCGCAGCTCGCGCCACGCGACCCACTACGTTCACACTCTGCCACCACCGCCCCCGCTGGCCCTCGGCCCGCTGTGCTATCTTCTGGAAAGATGCTGTGTCGCACTTCACAGAAACGACATCGGGTTCTGGGCGATGGAGGCGGGCCATGAAGACCAACGCTGCGGAGAAGCCTTTCGACTTCGACCACTGGGCGAACCTGGCGCACCAGGATCCGGAGACCTTCGAGGCGCGCCGGGCCGAGTTGATCGAGGAGTTCCTGGCAGCGCAGCCGGAGGAGCGGCGCCGGCGCCTGCGGCGGCTGCAGTGGCGTATCGACCGGGAGCGGGAGCGCTCCCACACCCCGCTGGCGGCCTGCATCCGGCTCTCGAAGATGATGTGGGACAGCGTCGCCGGGCGGCGCGGGCTGGTGGAATCCCTGGCGGCGCTGCAGGGGCGCCCCGGGGCCCTGGCGCCGCCGACGCAGCAGGCGACGGTGCTGCGCTTTCCTGATCGGCGCCACTGATCAGCCGCTGCCGGGGCATACCTCGCCGGCAGGCTTCCGGGCACAGGAAGCCGCCCCGCCTCGCCCGCCAGACCCGGACTGGCAAGCGCAACGCTATTGAGCCCAACCTGCCCGGCGCGCTATAGTCTGCGGCCTTCTGGCTGTGCGACCTACGCTCGCCGGCCTTGGCAGGCAGCCCCATCCATCCAGGTGAGACCATGAAGCAGGGCATCCACCCCAATTACCGCGACGTAGTGTTCCAGGACATCTCGTCGGACTTCGCCTTCCTTGGGCGCTCCACGGCTCGGACCCGGGACACCATCCAGTGGGAGGACGGCAACGAGTACCCCCTGGTGAAGGTGGAGATCTCCAGCGCCAGCCACCCCTTCTACACCGGCAAGCAGCGGGTGCTCAGCACCGGTGGGCGGGTGGACGCCTTCCGCAAGCGCTACGGCAACATGGCCAAGGGCAAGTAGAATCCGCCCTGCCGGCGCGCCGCGGTGCGCTGGCCCAGCGCTCCACTCGCTTCCCGCCCCCCGGCATTGCTGCTACCATTCCGGCGGTTTTGCAACCTGAATCCTTGATCACCGTGAGGCAGGGGACCCGTCGCACAGGGGTCCGCCGGGGCGAGTGTGCCCCCTGGGACGCTGCGCCGGGTTTCCGATTCCCAGGCAGGACTCTGGACGCGGGGGCGGCTGTGGCCGCCCGTTGCCGAAGACAGGGTCCCGACCTGTTCCAACAGGGGGCCGGCAGCCGCCGGCGGGTCGGCTCACGCGCACCGGAGGGGAGCATTACATGTCCGACAAGACCGTCACGCTGACCGACAACAGCACCGGCAAGAGCTTCGAACTGCCAGTGCGGGGCGGCACCCATGGCCCCGAAGTGGTCGATGTCCGCAATCTCTACCGGGACACCGGCTACTTCACCTACGACCCCGGCTTCACGTCCACGGCGAGCTGCCGCAGCGACATCACCTACATCGACGGCGACCAGGGCATCCTGCTCTACCGCGGTTACCCCATCGAGCAGCTCGCCGAGCAGAGCTCGTTCCTGGAAGTGTGCTACCTGCTGCTGCATGGCGACCTGCCCGACCGGGACGAGCTGCAGGCCTTCGAGCACGCCATCACCCACCACACCATGGTGAACGAGAGCCTCAAGGACTTCTTCGACGGCTTTCACTACAACGCCCACCCCATGGCCATGCTCACCGGCGTGGTGGCGTCGCTGTCGGCCTTCTACCACGACACCATCGACACCAACGATCCGGAGAACCGGCGCCTGTGCGCCCACCGGATCATCGCCAAGATGCCCACCATCGCGGCGCTGGCCTTCAAGCACATGGTGGGCGAGCCCTTCGTCTACCCGCTGAACCGGCTGAGCTACTGCGGCAACCTGCTGAACATGCTGTTCGCCCGGCCGTCCGAGGAGTACGAGATCAGCCCGGTGGCCGAGCGGGCCCTGGACCAGCTGCTGATCCTGCACGCCGACCACGAGCAGAACGCCAGCACCTCCACGGTGCGCCTGGTGGGCAGCACTGGCGCCAATCCGTTCGCCGCCATCTCCGCCGGCTGCGCCGCCCTGTGGGGGCCCGCCCACGGCGGCGCCAACGAGGCGGTGCTGCGCATGCTGGAGGAGATCGGCGACGTCAACCAGGTGCCGCGCTTCATCGACAAGGCCAAGGACAAGGACGACCCGTTCCGGCTGATGGGCTTCGGCCACCGGGTCTACAAGAACTTCGACCCGCGGGCCACCATCATCCGCAAGACGACCCACGAAGTGCTCAACGAGCTGGGCAAGGGCAATGATCCCCAGCTGGAGCTGGCCATGCGCCTGGAGGAGATCGCGCTGGCCGACGACTACTTCGTGGAGCGCAAGCTCTACCCCAACGTGGACTTCTACTCCGGCCTCATCTACCGAGCCCTGGGCATCCCCACCGAGTTCTTTACGGTGCTGTTCGCCCTGGGCCGCACACCGGGCTGGATCGCCCAGTGGATGGAGCTGGTGGCCGACCCGGAGCAGCGCATCGGCCGGCCGCGCCAGGTCTACAGCGGCGCCGCCCAGCGGGATTACCTGCCGATGGTGAAGCGCTAACGGCTACGGCCGTAGGCGCCGGGAGCCCGGGCATGGTCCCGGGCTCTTTTCGTTTTGGGGGTTGCCAAGCCGGATGCCGGATGCGGCGCTGGCGCGCCTTATCCGGCCTACGCGGGCTTCGATTCAGCCCCGGGGCATGGGCGCAGGGGTAGGCCGGATAAGCGAAGCGCATCCGGCGTCTTCAGGCTCCGATTCCGGATGCTGGGTTTCGCATGCTCAACCCAGCCTACGGACTGAGGACTGAGGACTGAGGACTGAGGACTGAGGACTGAGCAGGGCGTGACTTCGCCCCGGCGCCTGTCAAGCCTCCCTCTTCCACTCAGTCCTCAGTCCTCAGTCCTCAGTCCTTTTCACTCAGTCCTTCCCCGAAACGGTAGGTTTTGCCCCGCGCTAGCCGGCTTGCCCTCCGGTCCGGACGGCCCTCACCCCCAAACCGGCCCCAGGTCGCCCTCGCCCTCCTCCAGCAACCGCTCCACCGCCGGGCGCGCGGCCCGCTCCATGGGCTGGCCGTCGACGCTGCTGCGGGGGGCCTGGCGCAGGCCGTCAAGGCTGAACACGGTGAGCTCGATGGCGGTGTCGCCCGCCAGGAACCGGTAGACCGGGTAATCCCGAAAGTCATCCCGGGCAAAGCGCAGGCGCCGGCTGTCTTCCTCGAAGGGGATGCGCCGGTCCATGAGGAAGATGGCCACCTCCTCGGCGGGTTCCGAGAACAGATGCAGGTTGACGTCGGAGTGGGCCGTGGCGGTGCCCTTCAGCACCGAGCCCACCAGCCGCGGACGGAACGGCTCCAGCAGGGCCATGGCCTCCAGGGCCGCGCCGCGCAGCCGCCGCAGGCGCTCGCGGAGGGCCTCGCCCTCGAACAGCTGCTGGTGCTCGCGCAGCGCCGCCTGCACCTCGCGGTTCTGGGGCAGGTTGCGGGTGTCGGGCGCACCGAGCCGGGCAGCCGCCTTGCGCTTGGCGGTGCCGAAGTCGCCGACACCCTCCTCGGCCATGATCCGGGCGGCCTCGCGGACCAGGCGCTCGCGCATGCGGGCGTCGTGGGTGCCGTTCCTGCGAGCCATGTATTCGGCCTCCTGGACAGGGATGACGATCACGGCGACCGGTGCGCGGGGCTGAGGCGGCCGCCGACGGGCGAAACTCTCAGAACAGGGCCTGCTCCGGTGGCGGGGCCGCGGTGCCGCCCTCTCCCTGAGGCTGCGGGTCGTTGCGGCTGAGCCCGGTACCCTCCGGCGCGTTGCCCACCCGGAAGGTCTCGAAAATGGCCTGCGGGTTGTCGGCGGATGCGGCCCGTCCCGTCTCCCGGTCCACCCGCACCGTGACCAGGCCGCCGGGCCGGGGCAACGGCCGCTCGGGGATCCCCTCCAGGGCGGCGCCCATGTATGCGATCCAGGCCGGCAGGGCAGCCTTCGCCCCGGTCTCGTAACGCCCGAGCGGCTGGAGGTCATCGAAGCCGACCCAGACCGAGGTGGCCACGGCGTGGTTAAACCCGGAGAACCAGGCGTCGCGCTGGTCGTTGGTCGTCCCGGTCTTGCCCGCCAGGTCCGAGCGCCCCAGGGCCAGCGCCCGGCGGCCGGTGCCATGGCGGATGACGTCCCGCAGCATGGTGCTCATCAGATAGGCGTTGGTGGCCGGCAGGGCCCGGGGCGCCTGGGGCACGGCCGCGGCCGCGGCCGCAGCCCCGGCGTCCTCGGAGGATCCGCCCCCGGCATCATCCTGGAGGGCTGCCGGCACAGGGCAGCCCTCGGGGCAGGCCCGGGCCGGCTGCGCCTCGAACAGCAGTTCGCCGCCGTCCCCCGCGATGCGCTGGATGAACCAGGGCTCCACGCGGAAGCCGCCGTTGGCGAACACGGCATAGCCCCGCGCCAGCCCCAGAGGCGTGACGCTGGCGCTGCCCAGCGCCAGGCTGAGGTTGCGGGGGAGTTCCGAGCCGTTGAAACCGAAACGCTGCAGGTGCTCCACCGCCGCCGCCACACCCATGCGCCGCAGCACCCGGATGGACACCAGGTTGCGCGAGTGAATCAGCGCCTGGCGCAGCCGGGTGGGGCCGAAGAACCGGCCGCTGTAGTTCTCCGGACGCCAAGTGCTCTCCAGGGCGGCATCCTCGAACACCACGGGGGCGTCGTTCACCAGGGTGGCGGCGGTGAAGCCGTTCTCCAGGGCGGCGGAGTAGATGAAGGGCTTGAACGCCGAGCCGGGCTGGCGCTGGGCCTGAGTGGCCCGGTTGAACTTGCTCTGATAGAAGTCGTAGCCGCCCGCCAGGGACAGCAGCCGGCCGTCCACCGGGTCCAGGGCCACCAGGGCGCCCTGCACCTCCGGCACCTGGGCGAGCCGCGGCCCCTCGGCGGTTTCCCGCAACAGGACGACGTCGCCTCGGGCCAGCACGTCGGCGGGCCGGGCCGGCGCCTCGCCCTGGGCATCGCGGCTGATGAACGGCCGCGCCCACTCCATGGCGGCGAAGGGCAGGGTCCGCGGTTCGGCGGCGTCCGCAGTCACCGTCCGGGCAGCGTCCTCGCCCACCTCCAGCACCAGCGCAGGGGTCAGGGCCCCAGGCGCGTCCAGCTCCCAGAGCCGGTCGATCCAGGCACTCGGATCCGGCGTCTCAGGCAGTTCGAAGCGGGTCATCGGCCCGCGGTAGCCGTGGCGCTCGTCGTAGGCGTGCAGGGCCTCGCGCAGCGCCGCTACCGCGGCCGCCTGGCGCTCCGCGTCCACCGTGGTGTGCACGGTGTAGCCCTCGGTATAAGCCTGCTCACCGTAGCGCTGCACCATTTCGGCGCGCACCATTTCGGCCACGTAGGCGGCTCCCACTTCCGGTTCGGAGGCATACAACCGGGCCGTCAGCGGTGCCTGCACCGCCTGCTGGTAGGCCTGCTCGCTGATGCTGCCCACCTCCAGCATGCGACCCAGCACGTAGCGCCGGCGGGTCTGTGCCCGCTGCGGGTTGGCGATGGGGTTGAACGCGGACGGCGCCTTGGGCAGCCCGGCGATCATGGCGATCTGCGCCAGGTCCAGCTCGGCCAGCGGCTTGCCGTAGTAGGTTTCGGCGGCGGCCCCGACGCCGTAGGCACGGTTGCCGAGGTAGATCTTGTTGAGGTAGAGGGAGAGGATCTCCTGCTTGGAGAGTTCCCGCTCGATCTTCAGGGCCACCAGGATCTCGATGGCCTTGCGCAGGTAGGTGCGCTCGTTGCTCAGGAAGAAGTTGCGGGCCACCTGCATGGTGATGGTGCTGCCGCCCGGTCCCTTCTCGCCAGTGCGAACCAGGTACCAGATTGCGCGCAGAAGGCCTTGATAGTCTACGCCGGGATGCTGGAAGAAGCGCTCGTCTTCGGCGGCGATGACGGCCTCCAGCAGAGCCGGCGGCAGATCCTCGTAGGCCACCGGAATGCGCTTCTTCTCACCGAACTCGGCGATCAGCCGGCCGTCGGCGGCGAGCACCCGGAGCGGCTCCTGGAACTCAACGTCCCGCAGGCTCTCCACGGCGGGCAGCCGCGGGGCCAGTGCCAGGTAGGCGACACCCGCCCCGGCGATACCGATGAAGGCGGCCGCCAGACCGAGAGCGAAAAGGATTCCGAGAGGGCGAGCGAGTCGGAGCATGGATGAACTTCGACAGGGGGCCTAGGGAAGATGCGCGCAGTATACCATCGCGGTGGCGGCCTCAGCGTGCGGGCACCGCAAAAATGCAGGCTTGATTGCCAGTTAAGCGTGGGTTTGAATGTAACTGGCGACTAGTCGGCGCTAACAGACCCGACAGTAAGGAAAATCGGCAGTGGCGCTGTTCAGCAGGAAGGCCGATCCGGTACTCGGCATCGATATCAGTTCCACCGCGGTGAAGCTCATCGAGCTGCGCCAGGGAAGCGGGCGCTACCGCGTCGAGAGCTATGCGGCGGAGCCGCTGCCGCAGAACGCGGTGGTGGAGAAGAACATCGCCAACCTGGAGGCGGTCTCGGAGTGCATCCGCGGGGCATTGCGCCGCTCCCACACCAAGCTCCGGGAAGCGGCGGTGGCGGTGCCGAGTTCCTCGGCCATCAGCAAGGTGATCGCGGTGCAGTCCGGGCTCAGCGAGGACGAGATGGAGGCCCAGGTCACCCTGCAGGCGAACCAGTACATCCCCTACCCCCTGGAGGAGGTCAACCTCGACTTCCAGGTGCTGGGGCCGTCGCGGGGCCGGGCCGACGAGACCGACGTGCTGCTGGTGGCCTCGCGCAGCGAGAACGTCGAGGTCCGGGTGGACGCGCTGCAGTCCGCCGGCGTCACCGCCCGCGTGGTGGACGTGGAGAGCTACGCGGTGGAGAACGCCTTCGGCCTGATGGCGCCGGACCTGCAGGGCGGCGAGGAGCAGACCATCGGCGTGGTGGATGTGGGCGCCACCATGACCACCCTCACGGTGATCGAGCAGGGCCGCATCCTCTACACCCGGGAGCAGGTGTTCGGCGGCCGCCAGCTCACCGACGAGGTCATGCGCCGCTACGACTACAGCTATGAGGAGGCCGGCCGCCGCAAGCGCGCCGGAGACCTGCCGGAGAGCTACGAGCAGGAGGTGCTGGTGCCGTTCCTGGACATGCTCGCCCAGCAGGTGATGCGCTCCCTGCAGTTCTTCTACGGCGCCAGCCAGCACAACTCCGTGGACCACGTGCTGCTGGCCGGCGGCTGCGCGGTCATCCCCGGCGCCGTGGACACCGTCCGCGAACAGGTCGGCGTGCCGGTCACGGTGGCCAACCCCTTCGCCAACATGTCCGTGGCCTCCAGGGTCCACCCCCAGGCCCTGGCCGAAGACGCCCCCTCGCTGCTGATCGCGACCGGGCTGGCCACCAGGAGCTTCGACTGACATGAGCACAAGGATCAACCTGCTGCCCTGGCGCGAGGAGCGCCGCAAACAGCGGGAACGCCGGGTCTACGGCCTGTTCGCGGGTGCCGCCGTGCTGGGCGCGGTAGTCTGGTTCGTCGGCCACAGCCACCTGGACGGCCGCATCGATTTCCAGCGGGCGCGCAACCAGATGCTGCAGTCCGAGATCCAGCAGCTGGACCAGCGCATCGTCAAGATCCGTGACCTGGAGTCTACCAAGAACAAGCTGCTGGCCCGGATGCGGGTCATCCAGGATCTCCAGCAGGACCGCCCACGCATCGTGCATCTGTTCGAGCAGTTCGTGACCACCCTGCCCGAGGGCGTCTACCTCACCGGCATCGAGGAGAAGGGCGAGAGCTTCACGCTCACCGGCGTCGCCGAGTCCAACGCCCGGGTATCCAACTTCATGGAGAACCTGGACAGCTCCGACTGGCTCACGGACCCGGACCTGTCGGTGATCGAGATCTCCGAGCGCCAGGGCATGCGGGTCAGCAACTTCACCCTCACCGTACGCCAGCCCAGCGGCCAGGCCGGCATGGCCGGGCAGGGGACGTCGTCATGAACCTGGCCGACCTGAACGAACTGGATCTCAACAACCCGGGCGGCTGGCCGGCGCCTGCCAAGGCCGTCGCGGTGGTGCTGATCCTGGCCCTGGTGGTGGCAGCCGGCTGGTGGTTCGACTGGCGCCACCAGGCGGACGCCCTGGCGCGGGTGCAGGGCGAGGAGTCCGAACTGCGCCAGCAGTTCGAGCAGAAGCAGCGCCGGGCCGCCAACCTGGAGGCCTACGAGCGCCAGCTGGAGGAGATGCGCGAGTCCTTCGGCGCCATGCTGCGCCAGCTGCCGAGCCGCGCGGAGGTCTCCCGCCTGCTGGTGGACATCTCCCAGACCGGTCTCGCGAGCGGACTGGAATTCGATCTGTTCAAGCCCGAGAGCGTGGTGCGCCGCGAATTCTATGCCGAGCTGCCGGTCACCATCCGCGTGCGCGGGCAGTACCGCGAGTTCGCGCGCTTCGTCAGCGGCGTGGCCAACCTGCCCCGGATCGTCACCCTGGACAACGTCCGGGTGAGCCCCGCGAGCCAGCAGCAGGGCGGCGATGAGATGCTCATGAACGTAACCGCCCGGACCTACTGGTACCTGGACGAGGAGGATGCGCAATGAGCCGGCGCGCGAGCGGGCGGCTCGGCCGCGGGGCGGCGGCGCTGGCGCTGGCCGCCACGCTGACTCCCCTGGCCGGTTGCACGGAAGACATGAGTGATCTGCGCAGCTACGTGGCGGAAGTCAAGCAGCGGCCCGGCGGGCGCATCGAGCCGTTGCCTGAAATCGAGCCCTACGCCACCTATACATTCCCAGAACGGCCGATGCGCGATCCGTTTGCGCCGCTCGCCTTCGGCGCCCCGGCGGAAGTGCCGGCGGCCGCCCAGAATACCGGCCCGCGGCCCGACCCCACTCGCCCGCGGGAGGCCCTGGAGGACTTCCAGCTGGATTCCCTCAACTACGTGGGCACCCTGGAGCAGAGCGGCGAGACCTGGGCACTGATCCGGGCCCCCGGCGGCACTGTCCACCGGGTGCAGGAAGGCAACTACCTGGGCCAGAACCACGGCCGGATCACCGAGATCGGACCCCGGGGAATCGAGGTCCGTGAACTGGTGCCCACCGGCCAGGGCGGCTGGCTGGAACGTGAAGCGCTGATTGCACTGAATGACTGACCGGGTGCCGGTGGCATCGGGATCCGAGCGCCGCCGCGGCGGCACCGTAAGCACACACAAGCCGGCCAGGCCGCAAACCCGGCCCGATCAGGGCCCGGATGGATCTGGCAGGCGCCAAATCACAGGACCGGGACGGGGCGTGACGGAGACCGACACCTTGCATGGGGGCAGGACTGCAATGGGATTCAACGGCATCTGGACGACCACCGGTCGACGCCTGACCAGGGGATTCGGCCTGCTCCTCGCGGGTCTCGCCGCCATGGGCTCCGCCTGGGCCCAGACCAACACCCTGACGGACATCGACTACGCTGCGCTGCCCGGCAACCGGGTGCAGCTCACTTTCACGCTGGAGCAGCCCCCGGCGGGCGAGCCCAGCATGTTCGCCACCGAGAACCCGGCGCGCATCGCCCTGGACTTCACCGACGTGAGCAATGGCCTCTCGGAGCGCACCATCGGCATCGGCGTCGGGGTGGTGGAGTCCGTGGCCACCGCGGAGGCGGGCGGCCGCACCCGGGCGGTGGTGAAACTGGCGCGGATGGTGCCGTTCGACACCCGCATTGCCGGCAATCAGGTGCTGGTCACCCTGGAGCCGGTCGCCCAGGCTGGCAGCTCGGCGGCGGTGGTGGCCGAGGCGCAGCCCAGCGGCGACAGCACCGGGCGGGCCGAGACCCGCGCCGCCTCGGGCCAGCGCCAGGTCACCGACCTGGACTTCCGCCGCAGCCCGGACGGCGCCGCCAAGATCATCGTCACCCTATCGGACCGGCAGACCTCGGTGGACGTGCGCGAGGAAGGCGGGCGCATCATCGCCGATTTCCTGGAGACCCAGATCCCCGAGCGCCTGCGCCGCCGGCTGGACGTCACCGACTTCGCGACCCCGGTGCAGACCATCGACGTGCGCCAGCGCTCCGGCGCCGTGCGCCTGGACATCGACCCGGAGGGCGTCTACGACCAGATCGCCTACCAGGCCGACAACGTGTTCACCATCGAAGTGAAGCCCATCACCGAGCAGGAGCAGGATCGCCGCCAGCGCGAGGAGTTCCGGTACACGGGCGAGCGGCTGTCGCTCAACTTCCAGGACATCGAGGTCCGCTCGGTCCTGCAGCTGATCGCCGACTTCACCGGCATCAACGTGGTGGTCAGCGACAGCGTCTCGGGCAATATCACCCTGCGGCTGCAGAACGTGCCCTGGGACCAGGCGCTCGACATCATCCTGCGCACCCGCGGGCTGGACAAGCGCCAGAACGGCAACGTCATGCTCATCGCCCCCGCGGAGGAGATCGCCGCCCGCGAGCGCCTGGAGCTGCAGACCCGCCAGCAGGTCCAGGAGCTGGCCCCGTTGCGCACCGACTTCGTGCAGGTGAACTACGCCAAGGCGGAGGATATGGCGGCCCTGGTCCGGGGCACCGGCGGCGAAGCCGGCGGGCTGCTCTCCGAGCGTGGCTCCCTGTCCATCGATCAGCGCACCAACACCCTGATCGTGCAGGACACCGACATTAACCTGAGCGAGATTCGGCGGCTGGTGACCCGGCTCGACATCCCGGTGCGCCAGGTGCTGATCGAGTCCCGCATCGTGGTGGCCAACGACGACTTCACCAACGAACTCGGCGTGCGCTTTGGCTACAGCCACAACGGCGAGATCGGCGACGAGGGCGTGCTGGTAGGCGGCACCCGGCCCGGCAATACCGATTTCGGCGGCAACACCGGCTTCGAGGTGCCCGCCGGCAGCGGCAACGAGGGCCTGCTGGTGGATCTGCCCGCGGTGGGGGCCGCAGGCTCCGTGGGTCTGGCGGTGGGCAAGATCGGTAGCTACCTGCTGCAGCTGGAGCTCTCCGCCATGGAGCAGGAGAACCGCGGCGACATCATCTCCAGCCCACGGGTGGTCACCGCCAACCAGAAGGAGGCCTTCATCAAGCAGGGTGTGGAGATCCCCTTCCAGGAGGCCAGTTCGAGCGGCGCCACCAGCATCTCCTTCAAGGAGGCGGTGCTGGGCCTCACTGTCACCCCCCTGATCACACCCGACGACCGGGTGCTGCTGGACCTGGAGGTATCCCAGGACAGCCGCGGCGAGGACACCCCGTCGGGTCCCGCCATCGACACCCGCAGCGTCAACACCCAGGTACTGGTGGACAACGGCGAGACGGTGGTGCTGGGCGGCGTGTTTGAGCGCACCAAGCGCAAGGACGTGGAACGGATTCCCTTCTTCGGCGAGTTGCCGCTGGTGGGCTGGCTGTTCCGCAACACGGTCCGCGTGGACGAGAACAGCGAATTGCTGATCTTCGTCACCCCGAAGATCCTCGACGAGCGGGTCTCCGCCCAGTAACCTGATCGCGGCGGCGCGCTGCGCCCCAACTCCGGGTGTACGGCGCCGACGCCGGCGACGTGCACCCGGGCCGCGCCTCCCCCCGCGCGCCGGCATGCGAGCGTCTCGGCCTCCTGCCCGGGCCCCGCAAGATTGGTAGACTGCCGGTCCTGGTGGTCGAGTTGCGGATCCGCTCCATGCCCTGCCCCGAACGCGTCTTCCTGGTGGGCCCCATGGGGGCCGGCAAGAGCACTCTGGGCCGGCGCCTGGCGGATGCGCTGGGCATGGAGTTCCTGGACAGCGACCAGGAAATCGAGCGCCGCACCGGGGTCGACATCCCCCGCATCTTCGACGTCGAGGGCGAAGCGGGCTTCCGCAGCCGCGAGGCCGCCGTCATCGACGAACTGAGCCGGCGTCCGGCCACGGTGCTGGCCACCGGCGGCGGCGCTGTGCTGGATCCGGACACCCGGGCCCGTCTGCGGGAACGGGGCATGGTGGTTTATCTGCGTACGCCCGTGGAGCGCCAGTTCGAACGCACCCGCCACGACCGCAGCCGCCCCCTGCTGAACACCGACGACCGAAGGGACCGCCTGGAGAGCCTGATGCAGGAACGCGGCCCGCTCTACGAGGCCCTGGCCCACTTCATCGTCGACAGCGACGGCAACGGCCCGCGGCGGGTGCTGGCGGAAGTGCTGGCGGCGCTGGAGAGCGCTGATCACAGGGAGTCAGGCTCGTGAGCGTCAGCGTGCCCATCCGGCTGGGGGAGCGCAGCTACCCCATTCACATCGGCCGCGGCCTGCTGGCCTGTCCGGAGCTGCTGGCCGGCGCACTCAACGGGCGCCAGGTGGCGGTGGTCAGCAACGAGACCGTTGCCCCGCTGTTCCTGGAGCGGCTGCAGGCCGGCCTGGGCGGGCGCGATACCCTGCCGGTGGTCATCCCCGACGGCGAGCGCCACAAGTCATTGGAGACTGCCGGCCGGGTCTTCGACGCCCTGCTGGGCGCCGGTTTCGACCGGGGCTGCACCGTGGTGGCCCTGGGCGGCGGCGTGGTGGGGGACCTGGCGGGGTTCGTGGCCGCCACCTACCAGCGGGGGGTGAGCCTGGTGCAGGTACCCACCACCCTGCTGGCCATGGTGGACTCCTCCGTCGGGGGCAAGACTGCGGTGAACCACCCCCGGGGCAAGAACATGATCGGCGCCTTCCACCAGCCCCGGGCGGTGCTGGCGGACCTCGACACCCTGGACACCCTGCCCGAGCGGGAGTACCGGGCGGGCCTCGCCGAGGTGATCAAGTACGGGCTGATCGGCGACCCGGAGTTCTTCGCCTGGCTGGAGGCCCACATGGACGCCCTGCTGGCCCGGGACACCGCGGCGGTCACTCACGCCGTGGAGCGCTCCTGCAGCGACAAGGCGCGGGTGGTGGAGGCGGACGAGCGCGAGAGCGGCGTGCGCGCCCTGCTCAACCTGGGTCATACCTTCGGCCACGCCATCGAGACCGCCACCGGCTATGGCCGCTGGCTGCATGGCGAGGCGGTCGCCGCGGGCCTGGCCATGGCGGCGGATCTCTCCCGCCGGCTGGGCTGGCTGACCGGCGCCGAGGTGGATCGCACCCTGGCCCTGCTGGCCGCCGCCGGGCTGCCGGCGGCGCCCCCGGCCATAACCCCGGAGCGCTTCCGCGAGCTCATGAGCCTGGACAAGAAAAACCGCGGCGGCCGGCTGCACCTGGTGCTGCTGCGCGGCATCGGCCAGGCGCTGGTCACCGACGCCGCCGACCCCGCGGCCCTGGACGCCACCCTGGCCGAGTTCTGCGCCCGGCCGGTCCCGGACCCGGCCTGACATGCCCATCCCCTGGCGGGCGCCGGGGCTCGCGCCCTGGGCGGTCACCGAGGCCGGCAGCCGCGGACGGCGCTGGCCCGAGCCGCCGCCGGACTACCGCAGCGAGTTCCAGCGCGACCGCGACCGGATCCTCCACAGCAGCGCCTTCCGGCGCCTGGAGTACAAGACCCAGGTGTTCGTCAACCACGAGGGGGATCTGTTCCGCACCCGGCTGACCCACTCGCTGGAGGTCTCCCAGATCGCCCGCACCGCGGCCCGCGCCCTGGGACTCAATGAAGACCTGACGGAGGCCGTGGCCCTCGGCCACGACCTGGGCCACACCCCGTTCGGCCACGCCGGCCAGGATGCCCTCAATGCCTGCCTGGCCGAGCACGGCGGCTTCGAGCACAATGTCCAGTCGCTGCGCACGGTGGACGTGCTGGAGCAGCGCTACCCGGATTTCCCCGGCCTGAACCTCACCTTCGACACCCGGGAGGGGCTGCTCAAGCGCTGCCCCCGGCGGCTGGCGGAGCGCCTCGGCGACGTGGCGTGGCGCTTCACCCACGGCGGACAACCGTCCCTGGAAGCCCAACTCACCAACCTGGCCGACGAGATCGCCTACAACAGCCACGACGTGGACGACGGCCTGCGCGCCGGGCTGATCACCCTGGAGCAGCTGGCCGAGGTGCCGCTGGTGGGCGAGCTGCTGGCCCGAGTGCGGGCCGAGCAGCCCCAGCTGGACACCCGGCGCACGGTCTACCAGCTGGTGCGGCGCATGATCGGGTTGCAGGTGGTTGACCTGGTGGAAACCACCCGCCGGCGCGTCCTCGACGCCGCCCCCGCCGATGTGGCGGCGGTGCGCACCCGGAACGAACCCCTGGCCGCCTTCAGCGACGATCTGGCCGAACGCCACCGGGCGCTGAAGCATTTCCTGCTCCACGAGCTCTACCGCCATTACCGCGTGCATCGCATGGCCACCAAGGCCCAGCGGGTGGTGCGCGAGCTCTACCAGGCGTTGATGAGCGACCCCCGGCTGCTGCCCGAGCAGCAGCGCCAGGCGGCCCGCGAGCGGGAAGCGCGCAGCGGCCTGCGGGGCCGGGCCCGGGCCGTGGCGGACTACGTGGCCGGCATGACCGACCGCTTCGCCCTGGCCGAGCACGATCGGCTGTTCCATCCCCACACGCTAACGTGATCTTCTCATCAGGTGTTCGGCAGCCATGCCGCCGCTTTCCCCGGTGCCACCTCAGCCGACATCCGTTACCGGGCTCGCTGCGGGTCGGTGGTGCCGCTCTGCTCCCAGAAAAAGTCACGCTGCAGGGCCTCCCTGCCCCCATTGGCGGCCACTGCCGGCTGCCAGAGGAAGCACTGCTCGACCACCGG
>CAZAQB010000082.1:0-14829 GCA_964487155.1 uncultured Ectothiorhodospiraceae bacterium | reverse complement strand
GGCCAGGGACAGAATCGAACTGCCGACACGGGGATTTTCAGTCCCCTGCTCTACCAACTGAGCTACCTGGCCATATTGTGAAGTGCCGCGCGCCGGCCTTGGCGAAGGGGGGCGCGGAAGCGTCCGGCCCCGGCCCGGTCGTCCCGACCGGCCTGCCCGGGATAGTGGCCCAGGCAAGGCCCGGTATTCAACTGGATCGCCCCCCGAGCGTCAAGCGCTGGAGGTCAGTGCGCCGCCACGATGCCGTCAGACCTGGGATCCGCGGCCCCCTCCAGCAGGCCGTCGGGGTGCCTGGCGATGGCGCCGGCGTGGCCCATCATGTCGCTGAACGCCGGTACCCGCTCCACCTGGTGGCCGGCGGCGATGAGCTGCTCGATGACCGGCTCGGGGATGCCGTCCTCCAGCTTCAGGCTGGTGGTGTCCTCGCCCCAGGTGCGGCCCAGCAGCCAGCGCGGCGCGGTCACCGCCTGCTGCAGGGGCTGGCCGAACAGCACGTGGCGGGTGAACACGGCGGCCTGGGTCTGGGGCTGGCCCTCGCCGCCCATGGTGCCGTAGACCAGGGTGCGGCCGTCGGCCAGGCGGGCGAGCGCCGGGTTCAGGGTGTGGAAGGGCCTGCGGCCGGGCTCCAGGGCCTGGCGCTGGGCGGGGTCGAGGGAGAAGCTCATGCCCCGGTTCTGCATCAGCACGCCGGTGGCGGGCAGCACCAGGCCCGAGCCGAACTCCCAGTAGATGCTCTGGATGAAGCTCACCGCCCGGCCCTCGTGGTCCACGGCGCCCATCCAGATGGTGTCGCCGGGGACGGCCGGGTGGGGCCAGGGCGTGGCCTGGTGCCGGGGGATCTCGGCGGCGGTGGCGTCCAGCCAGCCGGGGTGCAGGAAGGCCGCCGGGTCGGCGTCCATCCAGCGGGGGTCGGTGACGTGGGCGTCGCGCACCCGGAAGGCGCGCTTGGTGCACTCCACCAGGCCGTGCAGGTGCTCGAAGCCCTCGGCCTCGGTGACCCCCAGGCGCTGGAACAGGCCGAGGATCAGCAGCGAGGCCAAGCCCTGGGTCGGGGGCGGCATGTTGTAGACCCGCCCGCCGGCCAGGGACAGCCCCAGGGGGGCCACCCGCAGGGGCCGGTAGGCGGCCAGGTCGGCGGCGCTCAGGGGGCTGCCGGCGGCGGCCAAGTCTTCGGCCAGGGCGGCGGCGAGCTCGCCCCGGTAGAAGTCGTCGGGGCCGGCGGCGGCCAGGCGCTGCAGGGTGTCGGCCAGGGCCGGGTTGGCCAGCAGCTCGCCGGAGCGCGGCGGCCGGCCGGCGGGGCAGAAGGTCTCGGCGAAGCCGGTGACGCCGTCCATCTGGGGGCTCTTGGCCTCGGTGAGGGCGGCCTGGCTGTCGGTGACGGCGACACCGTTGCGGGCGTACCAGACGGCGGGTTCCAGCAGCCGGCGCAGGGGCAAGCGGGGCCGGTCCAGGCTGCCCAGCGCGGCGCCCCAGCCCGCCACGGTGCCGGGCACGGTCAGCGCCGCCAGCGGGCCCCGGGCGGGGATGGCCTCGCAGCCGCGCTCGGCGTAGTACTCGCGGCTGGCGGCGCGGGCGGCGCCGCCGCAGGCGTCGATGCCGATGGGGGCCTGGCCGGGCTCGGCGATGAGCCAGAAGCCGTCGCCGCCGAGGGCGTTCATGTGGGGGTAGACCACGGCGATGGCGGCGGCGGCCGCCACCATGGCCTCCACCGCCGTGCCGCCGTCGCGCAGCAGGTCGTTGCCGGCCTGGGCCGCCAGGTGGTGGGGGGCCACCACCATGCCCCGGGTGGATCTGAGGGTGTGGATCATGGTCAGCCCGGATATCCCATCGAAACCCGGCCCGCCGGCGAGCCGCGCAGCGAGCAGATGGTGGTGATCGGTGCAAGAGCATGGCCGTAGCCATGGTCGCCGCGCCGATCGCCGGCAGATGCCGCGAGCGGCCGCCGCCGGGCCGGGTAGCGGCCCGAAGCGGTCTTTGCGCCTTGAAGAAACTGACCAGCTTTCGCTTCAACCATGAGCTTGGCATCACTCCTGAGCGGTTTGGTGGGATATCCGGGCTATGTCCCCCAGATCGGCAGGTCGGCGAACATGCGCAGCGCCGTCAGGAACAGGAACAGGGCGAACAGCTGTTTCAGGCGCGTCGGGTTCACCGTGTGGGCGAGCTTGGCGCCCTGGGGCGCCATCAGCACGGTCATGGGCACGATCAGGGCGAAGCCCACCAGGTTGGCGTAGCCCAGGCTGCCCGGCGGGCGGGCGGGCACGCCCACGCCGCTCAGCACGAAGCCCAGGGTGCCCGGCACGCTGATGATCAGGCCGATGGCCGAGGCGGTGCCCACGGCCCGGCGGATGGGGTAGCGGAAGGCGGACAGGATGGGCACCGACAGGGTGCCGCCGCCGATGCCCATGAGCGTTGAGAAGCCGCCGATGACCGCGCCGATGCCGGCCCGGGGCAGGCCGCCGGGCAGCGCCTCCGCCACCACCAGGGGCTCCCGGAGCAGCCCCATGTTGGCCGCCACCAGCAGGGCCACCACGGCGAATATGGCGGTCAGCGCCGCGCCGCTCAGCCAGCCGCCGGCGATGCTGCCGGCCACCACGCCCACCACGATGCCCGGCGCCATGCTCTTCAGCAGGTCGGTGTCCAGGCTGCCCCGGGCGTGGTGGGCCCGGGCCGAGCTGATGGAGGTGGGGATGATGGTGGCAAGCGAGGTGCCCACGGCGGCGTGCATGCGCACCGCCTCGTCGAGGCCCAGCAGGGTGAACAGGTGGTAGAGCACCGGCACGATGACGATGCCGCCGCCGACCCCCAGCAGGCCGGCCAGGGTGCCGGCCGCAAGGCCGGTGGCCAGCAGCGCGACCACCAGGGCGGCGAGCCACGCCGCGTCATGCCCGGCCAGGAAGTCCACGCCCTACCAGCCGATGGCCTCGGGCAGCCAGGTCGCCATGGCGGGGAACGCCAGCACCCCGGCCAGGGCCACCGCCTGCAGGGCGATGAAGGGCAGCACGCCGGCGTAGATGTCCCGGGTGGTCACGCCCTCCGGGGCCACCCCCTTGAGGAAGAACAGCGCCCAGCCGAAGGGCGGAGTGAGGAATGACGTCTGCAGGTTCATCGCCACCAGCATGCCGAGCCAGACCATGTCCACCCCGGCCGCCTGGAAGATGGGCAGGAACAGCGGCAGGGCGATGTAGGAGATCTCGATCCATTCCAGGAAGAAGCCCAGCACGAACAGTAGCAGCATCATGAACAGCAGGTCGCCGTAGAGCCCGCCGGGCACCCACTCGAACAGGCGCTCCACCAGGCCCTCGCCTCCCAGTCCCCGGAACGCCAGGCTGAAAGGTTGGGCGCAGATCAGGATGAAGAACACCATGGCACTGATCATCACCGTGCCGTGGAGGGTCTCGTGCAGGGTCGACCAGGACAGCCGCCCGCCGGCGCCGGCGATGGCCAGCGCCCCGAAGGCGCCCATGGAGGCGGCCTCGGTGGGGGCGGCCACGCCGCCGATGATGGAGCCCAGCACCGCCACCACCAGGGCGATGGTGGGCAGCACCGACTTCAGCAGCCGCAGGGCGAGCTCGCCCCCGGAGACTTCGGCCCGCTCCCCCCACGGCACCGGCGGCACCGACTCCGGCCGCAGCCGCCCCAGGGCCAGCAGGTAGATGACGTAGGTGGCCGCCAGCAGCAGGCCGGGGAACACCGCCGCCGCGAACAGGGTGCCGACGGACTCGCCGAGGATGTCCGAGAGCAGGATCAGCACCAGGCTGGGCGGAAGGATCTGCCCCAGGGTGCCGGAGGCGCAGATGGTTCCGCAGGAGACACTGTTGCGGTAGCCCCGGCGCACCAGCACCGGCAGGGTCAGCAGCCCCACGGTGACGACGGTGGCGCCGACGATGCCGGTGGACGCGCCCATCAGCACCCCCACCAGCACGATGGCGATGCCCATGCCGCCGCGCAGCCCGCCCATGGCGTGGCCGACCACGTCCAGCATGTCGTCGGCGATGCGGGATTTCTCCAGCATCACCCCCATGAACACGAACAGCGGAATGGCCAGCAGCGTGTAGTTGGTCACCACCCCGTAGATGCGCGCGGGCAGCAGGCCGAACAGCATGTCGCCGAAGCCGAGATACCCGAACACCAGCCCGGAGACCGCCAGCGACAGGGCGACGGGGAAGCCGGCCAGCAGCATGGCCATGAACGCCACCACCATGAGCACCGCCAGCAGCTCACCGCCCACGGGCAGGCTCCGCGGCGGCGGGCTCGGCGGCCGGGGCCGGCGCCACCACCCGCGAGAAGGTCTCCATGGCCGCGGCGGCGGCCTGCATGGCCAGCACCACGAAGCCCAGGGGGATGATGGCCTTCAGCAGCCAGCGGTGGGACAGCCCGCCGGGGTCGGGAGAGCCCTCCCCCAGCCCATAGGACTGCATCACCCAGGGCACCGACACCCAGGCCAGGTACACCGCCACCGCCAGCAGCAGCAGCGAGGAGAGCAGATCCACCGCCGCCTGCAGCCGCGGCGGGTAGCGCTCGAAAAACACGTCCACCCGCACGTGGGCGTCGTGGCGCAGGGCATAGGACATTCCGAACAGGGCGATGGGCGAGACCAGGTGCCATTCGAGTTCCTGCAGCGACACCAGCCCCTCGCTGAGGAAGTAGCGCACCAGCACGTTGCCGGCCACCAGCAGCACCAGCACCAGGGCGCAGCCCTGGGCGATCCAGCCGAAGGCCTCGACCGCGCGGCCGAGGCCCTTGTGCACGGAGTCCATGGCGGAGGCCCGTCAGCCCACCAGGCCCTGCACCACCTTCTCGCTCACCGCCGCCCAGGAGGAGTGCCTGGCCCGGAAGGCGAAGAACGCGTCGTGGACCTTGCGGGTGGCCGGGTCGGCATTGGCCATGGACTCCAGGGTGTCCATGGTCACTTCCTTGAGGCGGTCGACTATCCGTGAGTTCAGCGGGCCGGCGGTGACGCCGTGGTTCTGCACCAGGTCGGTCAGCGCGTCGGAGTTGTTGGCCTCCGACCAGGTGTGGCTCTCGATGTTGCAGGCCATGGCGGCGGTCTTGACGATGGCCTGCAGGTCGGCGGGCAGCTTGTCCCAGGCGCTCTTGTTGATCAGCAGCTCGCTGACGTTGTTGGGCTCGTGCCAGCCGGTGGTGTAGTAGTACTTGGCGGCGTTGTGCAGGCCCAGGCGGCGGTCCTGGTAGGGACCGACGAACTCGGCGGCGTCGATCACGCCCCGCTCCAGGGCCGGGAAGATCTCGCCGCCGGGCAGCAGGCGCACGTTCACCCCCAGCTCGGCGTAGACCTTGCCGGCCAGGCCGGGGATGCGCATCTTCAGGCCGTTGAAATCCTCGATGGACTCCATCGGCTCGCGGAACCAGCCGGTCATCTGCACGCCGGTGTTGCCCATGGGGAAGGCCACCAGGTCGTGCTCGGCGTAGAGCTCGTGCCACAGCTCAAGCCCGCCGCCGTGGTAGATCCAGGCGTTCATGCCCTGGAAGTTCATGCCGAAGGGCACGGTGGTGAAATACTGGGCCGCCGGGATCTTGCCCGCCCAGAAGTAGGCGTTGGCGGCGTTCATCTCGACGATGCCCTTGGAGACGGCGTCGAAGCCTTCCAGGGCCGGGATCAGCTCGCCGGCGGCGAAGTGGTCGACCTTGAGCCGCCCGCCGGACATGGCGTCGAGCTTGGCGCAGAAGTCCTCGGGGCTGCCGGGCCCGGTGACGTAGAACGGCGCGCCGGGCGGGTAGGCGTTGGTCATCTTCCAGCGGAAGGTCCTGTCGGACTGGGCGGATACCACCGCCGGGGCGCCCAGCAGGGCGCCGGCACCGGCGCCCGCCGCAAGGAATTCACGTCGATTGATGGTCATGTCCTGATCCTCGCAGTGGCGTGGACCGGGCCCCAATGACCCGGGCTACTGCCGGTCACCGCTTGCGAGGGGCGTGCCAACAACCCCGGAATCTCTGCAACCGACTGGCACTACTTGATATTTTTCGGTTTCCGGGGCCGGTGACGGGTGTGCCTCTGCACCTGCGCAAGGCATGGCCGGACAACCGGCATCTGACATCCGGGAGCCGGGGGAGGTAACCGGCGCCGCTTGTGCGGCGCTGATCCCTGCGCCGGATACGATCGACACTGGAACAGCGCTAATCTGTGCGTTTGTACGCCAGGCACCATTGCGGCCCGCTGCCCCAAGGCAGTGCCGCGGCGGGCGCCGGGCCCGGGGAGGGGCGGATGGAAGCCATCGACGAGCGCATTCTGGAGCTGCTGATCCGCAACAGCCGCATGTCTTTCGCGGAGATCGGCCGGCAGCTCGACATCTCCCGGGCCCACGCCCGGGAGCGGGTGCAGCACCTGGTGGATAGCGGCGTCATCGAGCAGTTCACGGCGGTGGTGAACCCGGTGAAGCTGGGCCGCGGCGTGTCCGCCTTCATCGACGCCCGCATCAGCCCGCAGCACATCGAGGCCTTCTGCACGGAGCTGGGCGCGGCGCCGGAGGTGGTCAGCCTGTATGTGATGAGCGACCTGCAGAGCCTGCACATCCATACCCTGACCGACACCGAGGCGCACCTCGACGCCTTCGTCAGCCGGCATTTCTTTTCCCGGGAGGGCGTGCTCAGCATCGATTGCAAGACGCTGCTGAGGCGGGTGAAGAACCGGAGGGGCGGGCCGCGGGTTTGACGTGAGGACTGAGGACTGAGGACTGAGGACTGAGGACTGAGGACTGAGGAGAGCGTCGCCCGACCTCGGCGCCTGTCAAGGCCGCCTCTTCAACTCAGTCCTCAGTCCTCAGTCCTCAGTCCTTTTCACTCCCCCGCGGTGGATTTCGCTCCGCTCCATCCACCCTACGCGCCCCCCAGGCGAGCCGGGGCGGCCGACTCGCCGCTACCCCGCCCGGTAATCCGGCGGCGGGGCGGAGCCAGGGCCGAAGAAGAAGTTCTCCATCTCCCGCTCCAGGAACTGCCGGGCCTTGGGGTCCACCGGCGTCAGGCGGTACTCGTTGATGAGCATGGTCTGGTGCTGCAGCCACATGCCCCAGGCCTCCTTGGAGATTTGCTCGAAGATGCGCTGGCCGAGCTCCCCGGGATAGGGAGGCCGCTCCAGGCCTTCGGCCTCGGTGCCGAGCTTCACGCAGTGGACGGTGCGGGCCATGGGGTCAGTCTCCCAGCTGCTGGAGCAGGCGGCTTACCGGGGCGGCCAGGCCCCGGGGCGCCGAAGTGCCCGACTTATACCAGACCCAATCCGGGCCTTCCAAGGCGCGCCCGGCATCGTCACCCACCTGGGCATGCACCGGCAGGATGTCCAGGTGAAAGTGGCTGAAGGTGTGGCGCAGGGGCGGCCAGTCCCGGGGAGTCGCCGGCTCCAGGCCCAGGGCGCGGCGGCAGTGCTGCGCGGCGGCCACCTCCGGCGGGCACTCCGGCGGCGACCACAGACCGCCCCAGACCCCGGCGGGCGGCCGGCGCTGCAGCAGCACGGCGCCGTCGCCGCGCTGCAGCAGCAGCCAGCGGGCGCTGCGCACCGGCAGCTCGCGCCGCGGCCGCCGGCCGGGGTAGCGCTCCGGCTCGCCCTCGGCCCGGGCCAGGCAGCCTTCCGCCACCGGGCACTCGCCGCAGCGCGGCCGGCGTGGCAGGCAGAGCGTGGCGCCGAGGTCCATGACGGCCTGGTTGTACTGCGCAGCCCGGCTTTCCGGGGTATGGGCCTCGGCCAGCTCCCAGAGCCGGCGCTGCACCTCGGCGCGGCCGGGCCAGCCGGCAACGGCATGGTAGCGGGCCAGCACCCGGCGCACGTTGCCGTCCAGGATGGGATGGGGCTGGCCCAGGGACAGGGATAGCACGGCGCCGGCGGTGGAGCGGCCGATGCCGGGCAGCGCCTGCACCGCCTCCAGGGTCCCGGGAAACCGGCCGCCGTGTTCATCGACGATGCGCCTTGCGGCGGCGTGCAGGTTGCGGGCGCGGGCGTAGTAGCCGAGGCCCGACCAGTGGTGCAGCACGTCGTCCAGCGGCGCGGCGGCCAGCGTCTCCAGGTCGGGGAAGCGCTCCATGAAGCGCTGGAAGTAGGGCACCACCGTGGCCACCTGGGTCTGCTGGAGCATGATCTCCGAGACCCACACCCGGTAGGGAGTGGCCGGCTGCTGCCAGGGCAGGTGGCGGCGGCCGTGCTGCCGGAACCAGTCCAGCACCGCCGCGGTGAATGCGTCGGAGGCGGCGCTGCCGCCGGCCTCCGGCATCAGTTGAACAGCCCCTTGAGCCGGTCCTGGACCTTGTCGCCGACCTTCTCCTTGACCTTTTCCTCGACTTTCTGCTGCGCCTTCTCGCGGGTTTCCTCGGCCTTCTGCTGCACCTGCTGGCCGGCCCGGGTCTTCAGGGCGGCAGCGAGATCCAGCCCGATGCTGGGGTCGTCGAGGGGACCGGAGATGCGCAGCGGGATGGGCACCCCCCGAAGCTGGTCCAGCTCGGCGCCACCCTGGCCCTGCAGGGAGCCCACCACCTTGACGGTGAGCTGGTAGTCCAGGGTCTGCTTCAGCAGGTTGGCCTCGCCGCCCCCCTCGACCCGCACCAGGGGGCTCTTGAGATCCAGGTTGCGGTTGCGCACCACGCCGCCGTCGAAGGTCAGCTCGCCGGCAAGCTCGGTGAAGTCGGTCTGCTGCGGGCCGCTGGCCTCCTCTACCGTCTGGCCCCGCACCCGGGCCATGGCGGCGCGCACGGTCTGGGCCACGTTGATGCCCTTCACCGCGCCGTTGCGGAACACGAAACGGCTGTTGCCCTTGAGAGCCTCCAGGAACTGATCCGGCGTCTGGCCCCGGGTAGTGGCGGTGAGGGTGGCGTCGGCGCTGCCGAGCAGCTTCTCGAAGCCCGCCAGGTCGGTGAGCAGCGGGCCCGCCTGGACACCGGTGAGCTTCTCGTCCATGGACACCACCGGCGTGTCGCCCCGGGCGTCCAGGCGCAGATCGCCCTGGTAGCCGCCGCCGTAGAGGCTGGCGCTGACCGGGTGCACGCGCAGCTGGCCGTCCCGGGCGGTGACCGTGAGCTGGATGTCGGAGGCCTGGGCGCCGCTGACGGTGAGCGCTCCCACCTCCAGCGTGCCGTCCAGCGCCAGGGTCCGCAACGGCTCCAGGGGCAGGGCGGGGGCGACGGCTCCGGTTTCATCCTCCGGGGCGGGTTCCTCGGCAGCGGGCGGCGGCAGGTAGCGGTCCACGTTCATGCGGTCCAGGACCAGCTTGAAGCTGGCGGCGGGCCCGGCGAAGTCGCGCACCCGGGCCTCGCCGGTGAGGGTGGAGTCGTCCAGCACCGCCCGCAGGCCGGACACGGCCAGCACGCCGCCGGACCACTCCGCCCGGGCCTGGGCGGAGAAGTCCTGGAGCACCTCGGGGTCGCTCGTGGGGACCGGCTCCATGGCCAGGGCGGCCAGCACCTTCTGGGGGTTGAGCTCGGGGACCTCCAGGTCGACCTGGGCTGAGACATCGGCGCCGGCGGCCCGGGCCTCCACCTGGGCCAGCAGCGCCGCGGCGGCCGCCTCCAGGCGCAGGTCGCGGACCCGGTACACGCCCTGGGCCAGGTCGGCGCTCGCCTCGGCGGTGAGGGTGGCCTGCTGGCGGCCGCCCGGTACCGACTCGCCGCGGGCGTCCAGGTCCAGCTTCAGGCCCTGCACCTGCACCGAGCCGAGATCCGCGGCGGCGGTGACGCTGGCAGCCAGTTCGCCGGCCACTTCCGGGCCCTGGTCCAGGGCGGCGCTCCAGTCGGCCGAGACTGAGATGGGCGAGCCCAGCTGCACGTCATCCAGAGTCAGGTTCAGCGGCTGCACCCGCAGCCGGACGCCGGCCTGGCGGTCGTCCCAGAGGATGTCCGCCTGCTCCAGGCGCAGGCCGGAGAGCCGGGCGTCCTGCAGCCACGCCGGGGGGGCCGGGGCAGCCGGCGGAGTCTGCTGGGCCACCGGCATGATGGGCGAGGGCCGCGGCGCGGGGCGGCCCGCGAGGCTCTCCCAGTTGCCCTCACCCTGGACGTTGCGGATCAGCCGCAGCTGGAGACCCTGCAGCACCACCGTTTCCACCCGCAGCTCGCCGCCCAGCAGGGGCATGACCTGCACCGCCAGCCGCGCATCCTGGACCCGGGCGAAGGGCTCCTGCCCGTACCCGGGTGCGTCCGCGAGCCGGGTCTCCCCCAGGCGAATGCCGATCCTCGGGAAAAAGGTGAGTTCCAGATTCCCGGAGATGGTGAGCTTGCGCCCGGTCTGGCGCTCCACGGCCTCTGCGATGGGCCCCCGGTAGGCATTGGGATCCACCAGCAGGGTCACCACCAGCACCAGGATCAGCAGCAGGCCCACCACCGCCCCGAAGGCGATCAGCAGCCACTTCAACACACGCGCCATCGATCCACTCCGTCACGCCGGCCTGCGTGCCCCTCGCACCGGGGCACCCGAGATTCCTATACTGGCACACACATACAGTCAACGAGGGAGCCACGGCGTCCCGCCGCGAAATCCAGCAGGGTCGCGGCGTGGGCCCGCCGGCTCCGAGTTTCATGCAGGTCCTACCGGTTGGAGAAGCTGATGACCGACTATTGCGTCGTGGTTGCCGAAGGTGCTCGCGCCCGCTTCTTTACGCTGGAACCCGCGGAGATCCCGGAACTCGAGTCCGGCCCCAACCTTGTCGAGCGGGGCGCCCTGGCCAACCCCGCCCACCTGGCCCACCAGGACAGTTCCCTGTGGACGGAAACCCGCGGCGGGCGCAACCGCAACGCCAACGGGCCCGGGCACGGCTACGACGAACACCGCCAGAACCACGACGACGAGCTGGAGCACCGTTTCGCCAGGGATATCGCCGGCGAGCTGGCGGGCCTGGTGCGGGGCAACGGCAGCTGCCGGGTGGTGCTGTGCGCCGAGAAACGCATGCTGGGCTTCCTTCGCACCGCCCTGGCAGGCACCCGGATGGGCGAGCACAACGTCGTGGAGGTGGCCAAGGACCTGGCCAAGGAGTCACCCCGGGACATCCACGAGCGGCTCGCCCGGGAAGGGCACCTGCCGGCACGCCGGGCCAGGGGCACCGGCAGCTGACCGGAGTCCGGAGCGCACCTCGGCGGCGCCGGGGAGGGCTGCCCCTGCCCTTCTTGACTGTCATCAAGAACCGCCGGGAGTATTCACGCAGCATGGGCCGGTGCGCCGCAGGTGCAGCGGCCTGGCGCGGTCCGCGGGAAGAGGGCACGTAGCATGCAAGTCACCGAATTCGCCCGGCGCTGCGGTGCCAGCCCCCATACCGTGCGCTACTACGCCCGACTGGGCCTGCTGCGCCCCACCCGGGGAGCCGGCAACGACTACCAGCAGTTCAGCGACACCGACCTGGTGCGGTTCGGAGTAATCCGCGCCGGCCGGAGCGTGGGCCTGAGCCTGGAGGAGATCGGCGAGCTGCTGCACGGCATGCCCCGCAACGGCTGCTGCAACAGATTCCGCCGCGTCCTGGAAGACAAGCTCAAGGACGTGCGCCTGGAGCGGGTGCGCCTGGCGGAACAACAGCGCCTCCTGGAGTCCACCCTGGCGCAGTGGAGCACCCAGGAACAGGCGTTCTGCTCCCCCTCCGACTCCCCCGATTCCCCCTGCCCGGTGATCCGCATTGCCCGCGACAGCGGGCTTGACCTGTGAGCGGCTCTAACGTGTTTCCTTGACGGTGGTCAGGCTGGCAGGCCCGCAAGGCCCCAGCCGCTTACGCTGGACAAGGAGAGATTCCATGGCTGACATGGCCGCGGCGTCGGCTCACCGCCTATCGCAGGCAATTCAGGCCCTGGCGCAGAGCGCCACCTTTCGTCACCTGGACGTGGAGTCCCTGAATCTGCTGGTGCGCTCGGGGCGCATCCGCAGCCTGGGGCGAGGCGCGCTGGTGCAGCAACGCGGGGCTCCTGCCGAGCACGTGACGGTGGTACTGGAAGGCCTGGTGCAGGTCTACTCGGAAACCCCGGGCGGTGACCTCACCGTGCTGGAACTGGCGGCCCCGGGGGCACCGGTGGGCATCGAGGATGCCCTGGTGAGCAGCTGCTTCACCACCTGGGCCCGGGCGGTAGAGCGCAGCCGGCTGCTGCTGATTCCCACCCCCACCCTGGAGAACCTCTACGAGGCCCGCCCCTCGCTGGCCCGGGCCCTGCTTCAGGTCACCGCCCAGCGGGTACGCTCCATGCAGCTCAGCCGGGAATACGCCACGCTGGAGATGAGCCACCTGCGGCTGCTGCGCTACCTGCTGGACCACGCCCGGGAGACCGTCGACGGCGGCGCCGTGATGCGCCTGGAGGCACCCCGCTACATCCTCGCGAGCCTGCTGCACATGAAGCCGGAGACCTTCTCCCGGGCCCAGCGCCGGCTCAGCGTGCTGGGCCTGATCCGGGTCTCCGGACGGATGGTGTGGATCCCCGACCTGGCCGCCGCCCACGTGGCGGTGGACGGTGCCTCGGAGCCGCCGCCCGCCGGCGCATCCGCCCGCGACCCCGAGCTCACGGCGCTGAGATCCGCCTACGCCGGCTGACCTGGTGTCTACACGGAATTGATATCGACTGTGCGGAGCACCCGGCAGCCGGGCAGACATCACGCCCTCGGTCTGGCAGCGGTTGACCTCCAACGCGTAGGCCGGATAAGCGAAGCGCATCCGGCAATCC
Organism: uncultured Ectothiorhodospiraceae bacterium; assembly: GCA_964487155.1. Classification (GTDB taxonomy): domain Bacteria; phylum Pseudomonadota; class Gammaproteobacteria; order Nitrococcales; family Nitrococcaceae; genus CAZAQB01. The sequence continues at coordinate 2,208 of CAZAQB010000082.1, read as the reverse complement.
GGCCGCCAGGCGACGCGGCGCTGCAGCCCGTCGGGTAGGCCCGACGCACCCCACGCACTCCCGGTTCGGCCCGCGACGCCGCCGGAAGACGCCGGATGCGGCGCTGTGCGCCTTATCCGGCCTACGTCGGGCCCATGCCCGCTCAGCCACGCGGGAATGGATAAACGTCAGCCGTCGCCGGGCGGTGGGCCGGAACCGGCCTCCATCCGCTGGCGCCACTCCCAGAGGGCGGCCCGGGCGCGGGGCAGAAAGGGATCCTCCGGATCGCTCAGGTGGACGAAAGTACGCATGGCACCCACCGCGCCGGGCAGGTCCCCCAGGGCCTCCAGCGCCTCGGCCAGGCCGTAGTAGGCGTTGGCCTGGGCCGGGCGCAGGTCGATGGCCTGCCCGAAGTGCTCGGCCGCGCCCGCCACGTCGCCGGCCCCCAGGCGCGCGTAGCCCATGTTCACATGCGCTTCCGGCATGCGCGGCTGGTGCTCCAGAACCTGCTCAAGGGCGGCGACGGCAAACTCATAGCGCCGCGCGTGGAGCATGACCACCGCCTGCTGGAAGCGCTGTTCCACGAACTCCGGAACCGGGGCTGCCGAGCCGGGCTCCCGGGGCGAGGGGGCCTCGCCGAGTTGGGGTGGCTCCACCCACGGCCGGGGGAGCGGGGCGGTGTCCTCCGGCGGCCCACCAGCACCGCGCTCCAGCAGCCAGATCCCGGCGACGGCGGCGCCAGCCAGCAGCAGGGGCAGCACGAAGCGGCGCGCCCCCGGCTTGCCTTGAAACAGTGCGATCACGGTTCAGGGTCCGGTGACGGCGGCCGCGGGCACGCTGTGGCAGCGCTCGCAGTCGGCGAACGAGAATGACACCTGGTCGTGGCACACCCCGCAATACTCGCCGCCGAAGATCCGCTCCATGTTGATGTCGTTGGCACCCGCCTCGGCCTTGAAGATCCGGTCGTGGCAGTTCTCGCAGGCGAGCCACTGGGTATGGGGCCGGTGGGGGAAGAGCACGAAGGGCATTTCCCGGGTGTCGGTCATCAGCACGTCCTGGTCCAGCACATCCATGGAACCCCGCGCATCGATCTCCGCCCGGGGCCGGATCAGCCCCTGCTCCAGCGCCTGCACCCAGTCCACGAAGCCGAACCGGTCAGTGGGAAACCCCGCCAGGGCCCCGGTGGCGGTCTGCAACCGGTCGAACGCCGACGACAGGGTATCGTAGAACTTGAGGGACTCGTCGGCCGGCAGCAGCGGCGCCCGGGACACCAGGGGCGTGCTGGCACGGGGAGAATCCTCGAGGATGCGCTTGATGGCCGGCGCGGAGCCCACCGTCACCGGCAGCAGCACCAACACCAACACCAACACCAACAGACGGCATCGCGGTGCGGAACAGGTTGAACTCAACAATTCCTGATCCAGTCAAAAGTTGTGGATCCCACCGGAGGCCACCTTAAGTCCGCTGCCGGGCATCCGATATACTAGCTCGCGGGGCTTGAGCGAAAACCCGATGAGATCCCACTCCCTGAAATCGATAGTCTGGCTTGCGGCGGCGCTGGGCCTCGGCGGCGCGGGAGCGGCGTTGGCTCAGGTGGCCTCGCCGCATAACCTGCTGACTGCGGGAGCCGAGGCCGAGCAAGTCTGCGTCTTCTGCCACGTACCGAGCGGCGGCACGCGGGCCGTGCAGCAGCCATCCTGGGTGGCCGAGTCCGATCCCAACGGCCGCTCCTACAACACCATCGACACCCTCAACTCGAGCACCGACCTGGCCTCCTCGGCGCTGGGCGCCACCTCCCTGGTGTGCATGTCCTGTCACGACGGCAGCCAGGCGCCGATCATCGCAGCCAAGGCCGGCCGCATGGACGACACCCATCCCTCCGGGGTCATCTATGCGGGCAGCCAGTCGACGGCGGTAGTGGGCGCGGAGCGCCGGGTCCCCGGCAGCAGCTTCACGCCGCCGGAGAGTGCCGTGATCCGCGGCCGCAAAGTGTGGTGGGTCGAGACCGGCTCCGGCTTCGGCCGGCAGAAGCAGGATCTGTTTCTCGGCAGCCGCTCCGATGGCATGCCCTACGTGGAGTGCGCCACCTGCCACGATCCCCACGGCACCAACCACCCCGCCCTGCTGCGAATCACCCCCGACCGGGATCGGCTCTGCAAAAGCTGCCACCAGTACTAGCAGCCTGTCGGACTTAGGGATGATCTACTGCGGCGGCGGCAAACGGGGCTC
>CAZAQB010000081.1:0-14921 GCA_964487155.1 uncultured Ectothiorhodospiraceae bacterium | reverse complement strand
GTTCATCTGCGGCCGTTTCCCGCATTTAGCGTCCATTTCGCGTGCATCTCGCGGCTGACCGCCTTTAGGGAGGCGCTGATTAATTCGTCGCTGCCGCGCTCGAGCCGATTTCGGTCATCTGGCCAGGCGCGGTGGCGGTCCGGTAGCCGTCGCTACCGGGCCGGCGCCGCAACACCGCCAGGGGCCGAAATCGGCGGAGCCCCAAGGGGTTGGCGCCTCAGAGCCGGCATTGCGGCGTTGCGAGGCTTGACCGTATTCCCGGATACGGCGCTGCGCCTCGCGCCTTGCACTGCCGGCTCTGAGGGGCCAACGCGGCGGCGAGGAATTAATCAGCGCCTCCTTAACGGCCGGGTCTCGGCGGCCGCCTGTCAGTCGAACACCACCGTCCGGTTGCCGTAGCAGATCACGTTGTGCTGCAGGTGGTGCCAGACCGCCCGGGCCAGCACCACTTTTTCCAGGTCGCGGCCGCGGCGCACCAGGTCTTCCACGCTGTCGCGGTGGGTCACGTGGGCGACGTCCTGGCAGATGATGGGGCCAGCGTCGAGTTCCTCGGTGACGTAGTGGCTGGTGGCGCCGATGATCTTCACCCCCCGGGCGTGGGCGCAGTGGTAGGGCCGGGCGCCGGGGAAGGCGGGCAGGAAGGAGTGGTGGATGTTGATGATGCGCCGGGGCAGGGCCCGGATCATCTGCGGCGAGAGCACCTGCATGTAGCGGGCCAGCACCGCGAAGTCCACCTGCTGCTCGCGCAGCAGCGCAAGCTCGGCGGCCTCCTGCTCGGCCTTGTTGTCCGGGGTGATCGGGAACACCCGGAACGGCACGCCGAACTGCTCGGCCACCGGGCGCAGGTCCTCGTGGTTGCTGATCACCACCGGCACGTCCACCCGCCACTCGCCGGACTGGCAGCGGGACAGCAGGTCATACAGGCAGTGGGGCAGCCGCGAGACGAACACCGCCATGCGCGGCATGCGCTCGGGGAAGTGCAGCTCCCAGGCCATGTCGAAGGGTTCGGCGATGCTCTCGGCGAATACCTCGCCGATGCGCTCCGGGGCCAGGCGAAAGCCTGACAGCTCCCACTCCGCCCGCAACAGGAACACGCCGGCCCGGGGGTCGGTGTGCTGGTCCAGGTCAATGATGTTGCCGCCGTGGCGGGCGATGAAGTCGCTGATGGCGGCCACCAGCCCCTGCTGGTCGGCGCAGTGGACCAGCAGGATGGCGGTGCGCTGGGTGGCGCTGCTCACTGCTAGTCTGCCAGCCGGCGGTACTTCACCCGGTGCGGCTGGGCCGCCTCGGTGCCCAGGCGGCGCTTGCGGTCGGCCTCGTACTCGGTGTAGTTGCCCTCGAACCATTCCAACTGGCTGTCCCCCTGGAAGGCCAGGATGTGGGTGGCGATCCGGTCCAGGAACCAGCGGTCATGGGAGATCACCAGGGCGCAGCCGGGGAAGGCCAGCAGCGCCTCTTCCAGGGCCCGCAGGGTCTCCACATCCAGGTCGTTGGTGGGCTCGTCCAACAGCAGGGTGTTGCCGCCCTTCTGCAGCAGCTTGGCCAGATGCACCCGGTTGCGCTCGCCTCCGGAGAGATCGCCGATGCGCTTTTGCTGATCCGAGCCCTTGAAATTGAAGCGGCCCACATAGGCCCGGGAGGGCACCTCGTACTTGCCCACCTGGAGGATGTCCTGGCCGTTGGAGATCTCCTCCCAGACGCTCTTGCCGTCGTCCAGGTGGTCCCGGCTCTGGTCCACGTAGGCGAGATCCACGGTGTCGCCCAGCTCGATGTGGCCGCCGTCCGGCTGCTCCTGACCGACGATCATGCGGAACAGGGTGGACTTGCCGGCGCCGTTGGGGCCGATGATGCCCACCATGCCGCCGGGGGGCACGGCGAAGCTGAGGCCGTCGAACAGTAGCTTGTCGGCGTAGGCCTTGCGCACGCCGTTCAGCTCGATCACCCGGTCCCCCAGGCGCTGGCCCGGCGGGATGTAGATCTCGTTGGTCTCGTTACGCTTCTGGAATTCCCGGGACTGCAGCTCGTCGAACTGGCGCAGCCGCGCCTTGCTCTTGGCCTGGCGGCCCTTGGGGTTGGAGCGCACCCACTCCAGCTCGTGCTGGATGGTGCGCCGGTGGGCGGCCTCCTCGCGGGCCTCCTGCTGCAGGCGCTTGTCCTTCTGCTCCAGCCAGGAGGAATAGTTGCCCTGCCAGGGGATGCCCCGGCCCCGGTCCAGCTCCAGGATCCAGCCGGCGACGTTGTCCAGGAAGTAGCGGTCATGGGTGACCGCCACCACGGTGCCCGGGTAGTCGGCCAGGAAATGCTCCAGCCAGGCCACCGACTCGGCGTCCAGGTGGTTGGTGGGCTCATCCAGCAGCAGCATGTCGGGCTGGGAGAGCACCAGCCGGCACAGCGCCACCCGGCGGCGCTCGCCGCCTGAGAGTGTGCTCACGTCGGCCTCCCAGGGCGGCAGGCGCAGGGCGTCGGCGGCCTGCTCCAGCTTGCGCTCCAGGTCCCAGGCGCCGGCGGCGTCGATCTTGTCCTGCAGGTCCGCCTGCTCGGCCATCAGGGCCTCGAAGTCGGCGTCGGGCTCGGCGAACAGGGCGGCGATCTGGTTGAAGCGATCCAGCAGGGCCTGGGTCTCGCCGACGCCTTCCTGGACGTTGCCGCGCACGTCCTTGGCGGGGTCGAGCTGGGGTTCCTGGGGCAGGTAGCCGATACGGATGCCGGCCTGGGGCCGGGCCTCGCCCTCGTAGTCGGTATCCACCCCCGCCATGATGCGCAGCAGGGTGGACTTGCCCGAGCCGTTCAGGCCCAGCACGCCGATCTTGGCGCCGGGGAAGAACGACAGGGAGATGTCCTGCAGGATGAAATGCTTGGGCGGCACGACCTTGCCGACCCGGTTCATGGTGAAGACGTACTGGGACATAGGCTCTCGCGTGGCGGGGAGATCTGCGGGAATGGGCTGGGAGTGTACGGCCTTAGCCATGGCCGCGGAAGGACTGGTGGCGGACAACGCCCCGGAGCGCGAGGAACCCGACGGTGGGGGCGGGGTCTCACAGGCACCACCGGCACGGGACGGTCATCCGGCGCGCATCCCGGGCAGCGAAAGCGCAGGTGACCGGCGCTGCGCCTCGTGCAGCGGTCGCTTGGCTGCTGTCCCGCGCGCCTCAGTTTCACCCAGGGGAGGTAGAACCATGACCCAGGTTGGCGGTTTGCGCCGGGCCGGCCGCGTACTGGTCGTTCTGATGGCGGCGCTGTTCGGCGCTGCGCTGGCCGAGGCGGCAGGCGAACAGCCCGTCTTCACCAGCGACGGGATCGCTATCCGTGGCTACGACCCGGTGGCCTACTTCACCGAGGGGCGGCCGGTGCAGGGCCGGGCCGTCTACCAGGCAAAGTGGAACGGCGCCCTGTGGCGCTTCGCCTCGGCGGACAACCGCCGGCGTTTCCTGGAGGATCCGGTCGCCTATGCGCCCCAGTACGGTGGCTTCTGCGCCTGGGCGGTGGCCGCACGGGGTGAACTCTACTCCACGCGCCCGGACGCCTGGCGCATTGTCGACGGCAAGTTGTACCTGAACTTCGACCAGGGCATCCAGCGTCGCTGGGAAAAGGACATCGCCGGCTTCATCCGGGAGGCCGACCGGCGCTGGCCGCGTATCGCCGGGCAGGACTGAAAGGCGGCGCCTCGCCCCTCAGCGTGCCCGGGCCTCCCCGGCGACCAGCGCCCGCAGTCTCAGACCCAGCAGGTTGCCGGCTACGGCAGCCACCAGCCACAGCCAGCCATGCAGGCTGCCGGAGGCAATTCCGGTAAACAGGGCACCGATGTTGCAGCCGAAAGCCAGCCGGGCACCGTATCCCATCAGCAGGCCGCCGGCCGCGGCGCCGAGCGCCGCGCGCCCGGCTACTGGCCCGAGGGGCCCGAAGCGTCCCGCCAGGCCGGCGGCCAGGAAAGCTCCCAACAGCAGGCCGAGGTTCATGACGGACGTCGTCTCGGCGAAAATGCTGCCCTGCAGGGCGGAGGCCGGATAGGCCCATGACCAGTAGGTCCAGGAGGCCACGTCGATTCCCGCCGCCGTGGCGAGCTTGGCGGCCCACAGGGTGTACCCGAAACTCACGCCCCAGCCCTGGCCGGACAGCAGCAGGGTCAGGACGTTCAGCCCTGCCAGCGCGGCGGCGCCGGCCATCAGCGGCCAGGGGCCCTGCCAGAGCGCGTGGATACCTGCCGGCGCTGCAGGCCCGGTCGCACCTTGCCCGGCGGAGCGCTCCATCAGGAGGCTGATCAACGCCAGCAGACCCAGCACGCCCCACTGGGCGGCCAGGGCGCCCGCGAGCCCCAGTTCCTGGAGCAGGGATACCCGGCCCAGGGACGGGAGCTGCAGCCACCAGGGCAGGTGCAGGGAGCCCAGCAGCGATCCAACCAGGAAGAACGCCAGAGCGATCAACATGCGCGTACTGCCGCCACCCAGCGCGAACAGGGTGCCGGAGGCGCACGCGCCGCCCAGCTGCATGCCGGCCCCGAACAGGAACGCCCCGACCACTACCGATACGCCCAGGGGCGCCACCGAGGCGTAAAGGGGCTGGCCAAGGATTGCCCCCTGGGAGAGCAGGGGCAGAAAAGCCGCGCTGGCCAGTGCCAGCATAAGCAACTGCGCACGCAGGCCAGCGCCGCGGCGCTCGGTCAGAAAATCCCTCCAGGCGCCGGTGAAGCCGAACGCCGCGTGATAGAGCACGAGCCCGAGGGCCCCGCCCACCACGAACAACGCCCCCATGCGCCAGCCAGCGGCATCGCCGGCCAGCGCCGAGCCCAGCGTAAGAAGAACTAGCGCGGTGGAGACGACTCGTAGATCGGGATACCGCCGGAGGCCTCGGCAAGCGCTGTTCAATTTCTTACCGCACCCTTGGGTACCTCAGAGCGGGCAGGGGCAACGACGATTGGCACTTCAAGCCTCGCAGCGCGCTGACGCCGACTTCGAGGCAACGACTTCCACCCCTCTCGGCGGACGCGCAAGAGATGCAGGAAGGCGGCCCGGCGCTTAACGACGGCAACCGCGCAACCCCCGCTCCCCCGATGAACTCGCCAGCCCACGGCATCGCCAACCGGCGGCCAACCTGATCGGCCGCACTATCGGGTCAGGCTGCTAGCGGTAGCGACGATCCGCCCATCCCGCGCCGGCCGCTGGGAAGGATTCAGCTGCGGCGGCCTTCGCCCTCGCCTTCACCTTCTCCCTCGCCTTCACCTTCGCCCTTGGCCTTTCGATGGCCCTCACCTTCGCCTTCGCCCTTGGCCTTTCCATAGCCCTCGGCTTCGCCCTCGGCCTTGCCTTCGGCTACCGCCTGGTACTCGCCATGGATGGCGGATGGGGCCTGGAAGCCCGGCTCGTTGGCCAGGGCGTTCCCGGCCATGCCGCTGGCCGCCACCATCAGCAACGGGACGGTGGAACCCAGCAGGCCCTTGGATACTTTGCGCAGCAACTCCTGGCGCTTGCGGTCATGCTCAGACATCTTCGCTCTCCCGTAAGGCTGGTGACGTGTGTAACCTGCGGCCGCACGCCGTAGTGGGCGTGGCCCTCCGACCCTGGAAGTGTTACAGATTCCCGTGAAAATGCCATGACTGGGCAACTACGTACCATCAAGGCCCCGGGCCCGGTGCTAACATCGCCGCACCGGCCCGAGGGCCGGCTCCCAAGACACTGATCCAGACACGGTTTCCGCTCAGGGGATTGTTCATGACTGTAAAACCTTCCAGCCGCCGGCGTTTCTGGGCAGGTGGGAACCGCGACCCGGAGCAGGATCAGTTTTTTCTCGAGGCCCTGGAGCCGGGGCTGTGGGAGGAAGGGGACGCGGAGCGCTGGGACAGTTGCTGGTACACGGGCATGCCCGATCCGGAGGTGTTCGAGCGCCTCGCGCCCGGCAAGACCATAAACCACATCCCCGGCAACAACGCGCTGACCATCAAGAGCCGCCTCTATCGCACCCTGGATGCGGTGCGCCGTCGGCTGCTGGAGCAGGGCCACGCCGGTGAGCGGTGGGCCGGGCGCATGAATTTCTTCCCCCGCTCCTATGTGATGCCGGCGGACTACCACCTGTTGCAGCGCGATGCCCTGGCTGCCCCGGGGCAGCGCTGGATCCTGAAGCCCAGCAACGCAGCCCGGGGCAAGGACATTCGCCTGCTGCGGGATGTGTCCACCGCGCCCCTGGGCGAGCGCTGGATGGTGCAGGAGTATCTGCACAACCCGCATCTGATGTTCGGCCGCAAATACGTGCTCAGGCTTTATGTTCTGGTGAGTTCCGTGGAACCACTGCGGGTCTACCTCTACCGGGAGGGTTCCGCGAAGCTGGCCTCCGAGCCCTACGATCCCGACGAACTCACCAACCCCTTCGCCTATCTCACCAATCCCGACGTCAACGCCCGCAACCAGGCTGCCGAGGCGCCCGTGGTGTTCCGGACCCTGGGGCGCTACCGCGAATGGCTGAGGGAGCAGGGCCATGATGACGAGGCGCTGTTCCGGCGGCTGGAGGAGATGGTGGCCCTCACCCTGATTGCGGCCCGCGAGCACATGCGGGCCCGCATTGGCCGGGTGCAGGCGGATACCTCGGGCTGCTATGAGTTGCTGGGCCTGGATTGCCTGGTGGACGCCGAACTCAACCCCTGGATCCTGGAGTGCAATCTGAGTCCGTCCCTGGAGGTGTGCGCCGCGCCGCAGGATGGCGGTGCCGATGAAGAGCGAATCAAGCGCCAGCTGGTGGCGGACGCCGTGGCCCTGCTCGGCATCAACGACCCGTCGCCGCCGGCCGCCCCGGCGGACCCCGTGCAGCGTATCCTAGCGGACGCCGACCGCGAGCTTGCTCACGCCGGCGACTTCATCCGGGTGTTTCCCCGCGCCGACGTGGAGTCCTTCCTGCCCTTCTTCCCGCTGCCGCGGCTGGCGGACATGGTGCTGGCCGATGCCTGCGCCGATGTGCCGCCGGCCCGCCCGAAGCTGCGCCCCTGGCGAACCTCCGAGCTGATTGCGGAGGACCGCCTGTCTTTGTACTCGGCGGAGACGGGGACGCTGTACACCCCCAACCCGATGGCTTCGTGGATCTGGCTGCAGGCGGCCGGAGGCGCCGATCCGGACAGCCTGGCAGAAGGCATTGCGGAGTCCACCGCTGCCGATGCGGTGCCCTGGGAGGTGCGCCAGCAGGTCTGGGATGTACTGGCCGACTGGGCGGCCGGCGGGCTGCTGCGCCAGCAGGGACTGGAGGCGCCAGCCGCGAACCCGCCGATCCGTCCGGTCGGCGGGCCGGATCCCTCGGAGACCGCGCCGGAGCCCATGGACCTGGAGGTGCTGGGCGTCCGATACCGGTTGCTGCCTGGCGCGAAACCCGTGGTGCGGCGTCTGCTGACACCCCTGGATCCGTTGCTCGCGAACGCCGGGCCGTCGGCCGCCCATTGCCTGGAGGTATTGCAGTCCCATACCGGCTATGCTCTGGCCCTGGATGGACGCCTGGAGGCCGAGGCGCTCACCCTGGCCGGGGTGGTGCCGGCGATCTGCCGGGTATTGCTGGCGGGCGCCGCGCGCCGGCCGGAGGACATTGCCCTGGACGGTACCCTGGTGCCGCTGGCCGGCGCCGGCGAGGCTGTCTGGTTCGCGCCGGGCACCACCGCCGCCGCGCTCCCCATGGCGGCGCGATCGGAAAGGGGGATTGCCGGCGGGCTGGTGCTGCGGCGCGGCGCACGGGACTCGGGGCTGTCTCTCGGGCTGCCCGCGAGGCTGCTGGCGGAGCGGGCCGACCAGCTCCGGGACGCCCTCGGCCCGCGTTGGTTGGGCGAGCGGGAGGCGCCGCTGCATAGCTGGTCGGCGCAGCATTCCGGGCCGCTGCTTGCCGCCCATGGGGCCTGCCTGGGCCGCAGTTACCGCGTCGCCGCGGTGGTGCTGCCGGCGCCCCTGGGACCGGAGAGGCAGCCCGGCCCGCTGCGGCTGGGACTGCATGAGGCACTGGCGGGGCTGTTGCCGGGCTGTCTCGGAGTGGGTGGCCAACCTCTGGCGGAGGAGAGCGTCGAGTGGTTGGCCGACTGGCTTGCCGGCTGCGCGGTCTGGCAGGTGGATGCCGGGGAGCCGGCGGCTGTGGAGCAGCTGGTGGATCGGCTGCTGACCGAGACCGCCTGAGCGCCTGTTGCGTCAGCACGGCGCGGCGCGGGCGAACACGGTCCAGTCGCCCCCGGGCCCAGTGGGCAGCCTCCGGCCAGGCAAACGAAAACGCCCGCGGACCCCGGAAGGGGCCCGCGGGTGCTTCGGCGGGAGCCGACCGGCCCCCGCCGCTGACCTCACTGCTGGCGGAAGCGGGTCTGCTCCACCTTCATGTACTCGACCAGGGCTGCGAGCTTGGGTGAATCCCAGGGCAGGGGCTTGGAGTTCATGGGCGCCACAATGCAGATCTGCACCATCTCGTCCAGATGCACCTGGCTCATCTTGAACTGGCTCTTGGCCATGCCCACGGAGTGCGGATAGGGCTGCGCGAAGCTGGGCGCGTAGCCGACGGGCTTGCCCCCGGCGCTGTGACAGGTGGCGCAGGAGACCGCGTTATTGGCGGACAGGCTGGTGTCGCTGAACAGCGCCTCCCCCTGACGGCGCAGGGCGGACGCATTGCCGGACGCCGGTGTGTAGCCGGCTGGCCGGCGCACGGCCCGCTGCATGGCCGGGGAGACGGAGCCCTCGCCTTCACCCTCGGCCTCGCCCTCAGCTTCGCCTTCGGCCTTGCCCTCGGCTTCGCCTTCACCTTCACCTTTGGCTTCACCCTCGGCTTCGCCTTCACCCTCGGCCCTGGCCTCGCCCTCGGCTTCGCCTTCGCCTTCGCCTTTGGCTTCACCCTCGGCCTTGGCCTCGCCTTCGGCCTCGCCCGCGGCCTGGGTGTAGCTGCTGCCTGCGCCATCATTCATGGCGCAGGCGCTGGTCCCGATGGCGGCGACAGCCAGGACCGGCACTGAGACCATCACACTGAGGGATAGTTTGCGGATCAATTCCTGGCGGCGATCTTCGTTGGACATGGGGCCTCCGTGATTTTCGAGGGCAACTGCACCAAATGGAGCATACACGCTGGCCGAGCGCGCTGCCCCCCTGAGTCCAGAATGTTCGTCGAGCCGGGGATGGGAGGACATAAGTGGTTGCACCTATCGGCCGGCCCGGATGCCCGTGAAATCCCGCCTCGCCCCACGCCGCCGCGGGGGTCGTGACGCCGGAAAAGGCTGGTACCATACGTGCAGAGCCGGATTGGCTGGACGGCGCGGAGAATTAAGCTTGGACCGGTCACATTCCGAGACGCAACGCGAGCCAGCGACCATGTCCGCGACGGTCCGAGTCGAATCCCGCCCGGATGCGGTCAGTGAACTGCTGGCCGACAATTGCCACTTCCTTGATCAACTCGCTCAATTCATCGCCGGTTGCGGCCCGGAGACCTACGCGCGCTGTGATGGGCCTTTCGGTGGGAATGGCATCGGCCGCCAGGTGCGCCACGTGCTGGATCATGTCCAGGCCCTGCTGGCGGCGGCGTCGGGCGAGATCGACTACGAGCGCCGGGATCGGGATGCCCGTGTCGAGACCTGTCCCAGGCTGGCTCTGGAGACCCTGGCCAGGCTGCGCCGCCGCCTGGCCGATGAGGGGCTTGCGCGCCGGGGCGATGTGCCGGTCTGGGTGTCCTGCCGGGAGGGCGGCCTGGGCGGGGCGCGGTCCAGCTGGCAGCGGGAGCTGATGTTCCTTGCAAGCCATACCGTACATCATATGGCGCTCATCGCCCTGCTGGCGCAACGCGACGGCCTCTCCACCGATGCACGTTTCGGCGTCGCGCCCTCGACCCTGCGCCACTGGCAGCAACAGACAGCAGGCCCCGGCGCCCCGCCAGCAAGCCGCTGATCGGCCGCCGGCTGCCCCGGCCGGCCGTCGATCCTCAGCCTCGCCCGCGGGTCCGGGTCTTGCCCGCCACCGCGGTGCGCTCGATGAACTGGATCATGGTGCCGGCGACGTCCTTGCCGGTGGAGCCCTCGATGCCCTCCAGGCCCGGGGAGGAATTCACCTCCAGCACCACCGGGCCGTGGTTGGAGCGCATGATGTCCACCCCGGAGACATTGAGCCCCATGATGCGGGCGGCCCGCACGGCGGTGGAACGCTCCTCCGGGGTGATGCGGATGGGGCGGGCCTGGCCGCCGCGATGCACGTTGGAACGGAACTCTCCCTCCTTGGCCTGGCGCATCATGGAGGCCACTACCTTGTCCCCGACCACGAAACAGCGGATGTCGCTGCCGCCGGCCTCCTTGATGAACTCCTGGGTGAGGAAGTAGGCCTTCAGGCCGCGAAAGGCGTCGATGACACTCTCGGCGGCCTTGTTGGTCTCCGCCAGCACTACCCCCTTGCCCTGGGTGCCTTCCAGCAGCTTGATCACCAGCGGCGCGCCGCCCACCAGCTTGATCAGGTCCTCGTTGTCGTCCGGAGAGTAGGCGAAGCCGGTTACCGGCAGGCCGATACCCTTGCGCGAGAGCAGCTGCATCGAGCGCAGCTTGTCCCGGGAGCGGCTGATGGCCACCGACTCGTTCACCGGGAACACCCCCATCATCTCGAACTGCCGCAATACGGCGGTGCCGTAGAAGGTGACCGAGGCGCCGATGCGGGGGATCACCGCGTCCGGCGAGGGTAGGATCTTGCCCTTGAAGTGCACCTCCGGGCGGTGCGCGCTCAGCTTCACGTAGCAGCGCAGCGGGTCGACCACCTGCATGTCGTGGCCCCGGGCCTCGCCCGCTTCCACGATGCGCCGGGTGGAGTACAGCCGGCGGTTGCGGGACAGGATATAGATGAGCATGGACGGCTCTCTTGGGGGTGGCTCAGGACCCGGCCAGGGGGACGCCCGCCAGGTACGAAGCGGCCGGGTTAACCACCAGGTGCCGGCCCATGGCGCGCCGTCCCAGCAGCATCCGGAAGCCCATGGTAGCGCGGTTGGTCAGGGTCAGCTCAACGGGCCAGACCTGGTCTCCCACCACCAGCGGCGTGCGGATCACGATGCGCTGCTCCCGGTGCCCGGTGGAGCTGCTCACCAGGCGCTCGTCGAGCACTTCTGCCCGGCAGTGGATGGTCCGGTGTGCGTCCCTTTGCACCGGGTGGATGTCGAAGGTCACTTGCTCGATGCCGTCCTCCCGGTAGCGGTGTATGTGCACGGCGTGGAGCGCGGAAGTCAGCGCGCCGGTATCCACCTTGGCCTTGATCGACTGGATGCCCAGTTCCGGCAGCGAGACCCATTCCCGCCATCCTACCCACAGCTTCCGGCTGCCGCTGCGCTGTCGCAACGCCCCCTCCCGCGCCTTTCCTGACTTCCCAGTATATAGAGCAGTGGCAAGCTGCAACCCCGGCGCCCGGCCACCACACGCTGGCCGGTGTCGTGGCGGGACATGTCAAGTGGGCGGAAGATCCCTTATTCTATGCGGCCTTCGCTCTCCGGGGCCGGTGGCGGCATCCGGCAGGCGCGGCCACACCTGATGCGCAGACCGAGGTACACCACGCCATGTTCTCCCGTGACATGTCCATCGCAGCCTACGACCCTGAACTGGCCGATGCCATCGAGCACGAGCGCCGGCGCCAGGAAGAGCACATCGAGCTGATCGCCTCGGAAAATTACGCGAGCCCCCGGGTGCTGGAGGCCCAGGGGAGCGTGCTCACCAACAAGTACGCCGAGGGTTACCCCGGCAAGCGCTACTACGGCGGCTGCGAGTACGTCGACGTCGCCGAGCGCCTGGCCATCGACCGGGCGAAGACCCTGTTCGGCGCCGCCTACGCCAACGTCCAGCCCCACTCCGGCTCCCAGGCCAACGCCGCTGTGTACCTGGCGCTGGCCAAGCCCGGCGACACTCTGCTGGGCATGAGCCTGGACCACGGCGGGCACCTGACCCACGGCGCCAAGCCCAACTTCTCCGGCAAGCTCTTCAACGCCGTGCAGTACGGCATCGACCCGGAGTCCGGCGAGATCGACTACGAGCAGGTGGAGCGCCTCGCCGAGGAACACCGGCCCAAGCTGCTGGTGGCGGGCTTCTCCGCCTACTCCCGGGTGGTGGACTGGCAGCGCTTCCGGGACATCGCCGACCGGGTCGGCGCCTGGTTCATCGTCGACATGGCCCATGTGGCGGGCCTGGTGGCCGCCGGCGTCTACCCGAGCCCGGTGGCCATCGCCGACGTCTGCACCACCACTACCCACAAGACCCTGCGCGGTCCTCGGGGCGGGCTGATCCTGGCCCGGGAGAACCCCGAGGTGGAGAAGAAGCTCCAGTCCCTGGTGTTCCCCGGCACCCAGGGCGGGCCGCTGATGCACGTCATCGCCGCCAAGGCGGTGGCCTTCCGGGAGGCCCTGGAGCCCGGATTTGCCGACTATCAGCGCCAGGTGGTGGCCAACGCCCGGGCCCTGGCGGCGAGCGTCATGGACCGGGGCTACAACGTGGTCTGCGGCGGCACCGACAACCACCTGTTCCTCATCGACCTGATCGACAAGGGCTTGACCGGCAAGGCGGCCGATGCCGCCCTGGGGGCCGCCAACATCACGGTGAACAAGAACACCGTTCCCAACGACCCGCAGTCGCCGTTTGTCACCTCGGGGTTACGCATCGGCACCCCGGCGGTGACCACCCGCGGGTTCGGCGAGCAGGAGGTCCGCCAGCTTGGCAACTGGATCGCTGACGTGCTCGATGCCGTCGAAGACGAGGCCGTTCGAGCCCGCGTCCGGGAACAGGTGCTGGAAATCTGCGCCCGCTTCCCGGTGTACCAGCGGGCTGCCGGCTGAGGCGGCCGTGCACTGCCCTTACTGCCAGCATGCCGATACCCGGGTGGTGGACTCGCGCCTGGCGGCAGATGGCGAGCAGGTGCGCCGGCGCCGGGAGTGCGCCGGTTGCGGCGAGCGTTTCACCACCTACGAGACGGCTGAGCTGGTGATGCCCCGGGTGGTGAAGCGCGACGGCACCCGCGAGGTGTTCGACGACGCCAAGCTGCGCCAGGGTCTGTTGCGGGCCCTTGAGAAGCGCCCGGTGGCCACAGAGGCTGTGGAAGCTGCCATCACCCGGGTGCGCAAGCGCATCCAGGGCAACAGCGAGCGCGAGGTGGACAGCAACCGCATCGGCGAGTGGATCATGGCCGAGCTGCGCGAGCTCGACCAGGTGGCCTACGTGCGCTTTGCTTCCGTCTACCGCAGCTTCGAGGACGTCAGCGCGTTCCGGGAAGTGATCGAGGGCCTGGAGCGCATGCCCTCACCGGAGGCCCGCCGCAATCAGCTGGGCCTGTTGCCGGAGGAGGACGATGACCAGGCCGCCAAGGGGCGGAAGTGACCTGTGCGGGCTCGGGCGAGTCTGGTCTTGGGGACTGAGGACTGGGCTGAAGATGCCGGATGCGCTTCGCTTATCCGGCCTACGCGGGCTCCGGCGCGACTCCGAGGGCGCCCGCGTAGGCCGGATAAGGCGCGCGGCGCCGCATCCGGCGTGAGTGGCCCGTCCCCCACTGCCCATCACCACCCCACCCCGTGACCGAATTCACCCCCACCGACTACACCCACATGGCCCGGGCCCTGCAGCTGGCGGAGAACGGCCTGTACACCACCGACCCCAACCCCCGGGTCGGCTGCGTGCTGGTGCGGGAGGGGCGGGTGGTGGGCGAGGGCTGGCACGCCCGCGCCGGCGAACCCCATGCCGAGGTGCTGGCACTGCAGGCGGCGGGTGACCTTGCCCGGGGAGCCACGGCCTATGTGAGCCTCGAGCCCTGCAACCACCACGGCCGCACGCCGCCCTGCGTGGATGCCCTGCTGGCGGCCGGGGTGGGCCGGGTGGTGGCGGCCCTGGAAGACCCCAATCCCCGGGTCGCCGGGGCGGGCCTGGCCCGCCTGGCAGCGGCGGGTGTGCAGGTGGCCGCGGGCCTGCTGGAGGAGCAGGCCCGCGCCGTGAATGCCGGCTTTCTGCGCCGGGTGGCCGGCGGCCGGCCCCTGGTGCGGGTCAAGCTGGCGGCCAGCCTGGACGGGCGCACCGCCATGGCCTCCGGAGAGAGCCGCTGGATCACCGGCGCCGCGGCTCGGCGTGACGTGCACCGGCTGCGGGCCCGCTCCTCGGCGGTGCTCACCGGTGCGGGCACGGTGCTGGCGGACGACCCGCGGCTCACGGTGCGCGACTTCGACGGCCGGTTCACGCCGCCCCTGCGGGTGGTGCTGGATCCGGCGCTGCGCTGTCCTCCCGACGCCGCGGTGCTCCAGGGACCGGAGCCCAGCCTGCTGCTGCACGCCCCGGGCCAAGTGCCGCCCCGGCGGCTGATGGCCGAATCCGTGCAGCGCCATCCGGTCGCCCCGGCGCCGGAGGGACTGGACCTGGGCGCCGTGCTGGATCTGCTGGCGGCGCGGGAAGTCAACGAGGTGCTGGTGGAGTCCGGCGCCACCCTGGCCGGCGCCTTCATCGCCGCCGGCCTGGTGGATGAACTCTGGGTCTATCTGGCGCCGTGTCTGATGGGCCACGATGGCCGCGCCCTGCTGCGCCTGCCTGGGCTGGAACAGATGGCCGAGCGCGTGCAGTTGGGGCTGAAGGAACTGCGTCCCGTCGGAGACGACCTGAGGCTGGTGCTCGTGCCGGCGGCGGTCGGGTAGGCTTTTGGGCCGAGGGCTGAGCTGAAGATGCCGGATGCGCTTCGCGTATCCGGCCTACGCGGCTCTGAGCCGAGCATGTGGCCAGGTCCGCGTAGGGTGGGTGGAGCGGAGCGAAACCCACCGTCTTCGCTGATGCTGGGATTGCGCTGCGCTCCATTCCAGCCTACGCGTCGTGCTGTGGCCGCCGTAGGCTGGGTTGAGCGTGCGAAACCCAGCGTTGACGCGGCGGTACCGGGTACTGCGTACGGTCACGGCCTTGCCATGATCGCCGCGGTGCCGAATTCTGGCCCAGTACCCAGTACCCAGTACCCAGTACC
>CAZAQB010000080.1:0-14973 GCA_964487155.1 uncultured Ectothiorhodospiraceae bacterium | reverse complement strand
GACTGAGGACTGAGGACTGAGGACTGAGGACTGAGGACTGAGGACTGAGGAGAGCATGATCCCGCCGAGGCGTCTGTCAAGCCGCCTCTTCCACTCAGTCCTCAGTCCTTTTCACTCAGTCCCACCGCCCGGTGTAATCAGACCGACTGGACCGGCTGCTCGAAGCAGATGGGCGCTTTAGCCACGTCGTCGAAGGTCACCGATTCCCAGGCCGCCTGCTCGGCCAGCAGCCGGCGCAGCAGCCGGTTGTTCAGGGCATGGCCCGACTTGTAGCCCCGGAATGCGCCGATCAGGCTGTGGCCCAGCAGGTACAGATCGCCGATGGCGTCCAGGATCTTGTGCTTGACGAACTCGTCGGCGTAGCGCAGCCCGTCCTCGTTGAGGATGCGGAATTCATCCACCACGATGGCGTTGTCGAGGCTGCCCCCCAGGGCCAGCTTGCGCTGCTGGAGGAACTCGATGTCCTTCATGAAGCCGAATGTGCGGGCCCGGCTCACCTCCTTGACAAACGAGGTGGTGGAGAAATCCAGCTCCGCCTCCTGGCAGCGGGAGCGGAACACCGGGTGGTCGAACTCCAGCGTGAAGCCCACCTTGAAGCCATCGAACGGCTCGAAGGCGGCCCACTTGTCGCCGTCCTCGACCTTCACCGGCTGACGGATGCGGATGAAGCGCTTGGCGGCCGGCTGCTCCTCGATACCGGCGGAGCGGATCAGGAACACGAAGGGTCCGGCGCTGCCGTCCATGATGGGCACTTCCGGGGCGCTCAGATCCACGTAGGCATTGTCGATGCCCAGCCCCGCCATGGCGGAGAGCAGGTGTTCCACGGTGGACACCCGCACCCCGTCCTGGATCAGGCAGGTCGACAGTGTCGTGTCGCCCACGTTCTCCGGATGGGCGCGGATCTGAACCGGCTCCGGCAGATCGGTGCGGGTGAACACGATCCCGGTATTGGGGGCGGCCGGACGCAGAGTCAGGTAGACCTTCTCACCGGTGTGCAGGCCCACGCCGGTGGCCCGAATGCTGTTTTTCAACGTCCGTTGCCGGATCATTACTCGCAACTTCCCCCAGTGGGTGCCGTTCTTGGCGGCACCGTACCGCCCCCCGCGCCCCGGGCCGGCGCCTGCTGGGCAGCCGGCTGGCGGGTGGCGGGATTCTACGGCATCCGCGCCCCGATGACATCCGCCATGGTGACGGCTTGCCTCCCGGTGGGAAAGCTGTCGCCGGGAGGCTACGGCCGCATCGGCCGGGCGCGGCCCGGCCTCAGTCCGCCTGGCGGCGCAGGAACGCCGGGATGTCCAGGTAGTCCATGTCCCCCTCGCCCTGGGCCGGGTAGCGGTCGTTGGCGGCCCGCTTGCGGATCACTGTGGGCCGTTCCAGGCGCTCGTAGTCGATTTCGCCGCTCGGCTTGCGCAGCACCGGCTTGGCGGGCAGTTCCGCCACCGGGGCCGCCACGCTGGCCGGAGCCCCCAGACCGGTGGCCACCACCGTGACCCGCAGTTCGTTTTCCAGCTCGGGGTCGATGACCGTGCCCACCACCACGGTGGCGTCATCGGAGGCGAACTCCTTCACGGTGCAACCCACCTCGTCGAACTCGCCGATGGACAGATCCAGGCCGGCGGTGACGTTCACCAGGATGCCCCGGGCGCCGGCGATATTGGCGTCCTCCAGCAGCGGGCAGGCGATGGCCCGCTCGGCGGCCTCCCGGGCGCGGCCCTCGCCGGTGGCGGAACCCGACCCCATCACCGCCATGCCCATCTCCGACATCACGGTACGCACGTCGGCGAAATCGACGTTGATCAGGCCCGGCCGGGTGATCAGCTCGGCGATGCCCTTCACCGCCCCCAGCAGCACGTCGTTGGCCGACTTGAAGGCATTCAGCAGGGTGAGCTCCTTGCCGAGCACGCTGAGCAGCTTCTCGTTTGGAATGGTGATCAGCGAGTCCACGTGCTCGGACAGGGCCTTGATCCCGTCCTTCGCCACCTGCATGCGCTTGGCCCCCTCGAAGGGGAACGGCTTGGTCACCACAGCCACGGTCAGGATGCCCAGGTCCTTGGCCACCTGGGCCACCACCGGGGCCGCGCCGGTGCCGGTGCCGCCGCCCATGCCGGCGGTGATGAACACCATGTCGGCACCCTCCAGCACTTCGGCGATGCGCTCGCGGTCCTCCATGGCGGCATCCCGGCCGACATCGGGATTGGCGCCCGCCCCAAGGCCCTTGGTGATGCCGGCCCCCAGCTGCAGCACGGTACGGGCCGCCGTGCTGCGCAGCGCCTGGGCATCGGTGTTGGCGCAGATGAAATCCACACCCTCGATGTCGGCGGCGACCATGTGCTGCACGGCGTTGCCGCCGCCGCCACCGACGCCCACCACCTTGATCACAGCGTTCTGACTGTAGGAATCCATTAACTCGAACATGGCCTTACCTCCTGAGATTGCGTCAGTTCCCTGACCGCCCCGGCTCTCGATATCGCTCATCAGAAATGCCCCTGAAACCAGCTCTTCATGCGTTCCCAGAGATTGGTGAAGCTGCCAGGCTCGCCATCCAGCTCCCGATGGTGGCTGCGGCGTTCCCGGGCGCCGAACAGCAGCAGTCCGACCCCGGTGGCGTAGATGGGATTGCGGATCACGTCGGTGAGCCCGCTGACGTGCTGGGGCAGCCCCAGGCGCACCGGCATGTGGAAGACCTCTTCGGCCAGATCCACCGCCCCCTCCATGCGGGAGCTGCCGCCGGTGAGCACCACGCCGGCCGCCACCAGGTCCTCGAAGCCGCTGCGCCGCAGTTCCTCCTGGACCAGGCTCATGAGCTCCTCGTAGCGGGGCTCCACCACCTCGGCCAGGGTCTGGCGCGCCAGCCGCCGCGGCGGCCGATCGCCCACCGAGGGCACCTCGATGCTCTCCTCGGCGCTGGCCAGCTGGGACAGAGCACAGGCGTAGCGGATCTTGATCTCCTCGGCGTGCTGGGTGGGCGTGCGCAGCGCCACGGCGATGTCGTTGGTGACCTGATCGCCGGCGATGGGAATCACCGCCGTGTGGCGGATGGCGCCGTCGGTGAACACGGCGATGTCGGTGGTGCCGCCGCCGATGTCCACCAGGCACACGCCGAGCTCCTTTTCGTCGTCGGTGAGCACCGAATGGCTGGAGGCCAGCTGCTCGAGGATGACGTCGTCCACTTCCAGGCCGCAGCGGCGCACGCACTTGATGATGTTCTGGGCGGCGCTGACGGCGCCGGTCACAAGGTGCACCTTGGCCTCCATGCGCACCCCGGACATTCCCACCGGCGAGCGGATGCCCTCCTGGCTGTCGATGATGTATTCCTGAGGCAGCACGTGGAGGATGCGCTGGTCGGCGGGGATGGCCACCGCCCGGGCGGCATCCAGCACCCGGTCCAGGTCGCCCTGGGTGACCTCCTTGTCGCGGATGGCGACGATGCCGTGGGAATTCAGCGAGCGCACGTGGCTGCCAGCAATGCCCACGTAGACGGCATGGATCTGGCAGCCGGCCATCAGCTCGGCCTCCTCCACCGCCCGCTGGATGGACTGCACGGTGGATTCGATGTTGACCACCACGCCCTTTTTCAGGCCTCGGGAAGGGGCGGAGCCGATGCCCACCACCTCGATGCCGCCGCCGGATCCCAGTTCGCCGACGATGGCCACCACCTTGGAGGTGCCGATATCCAGGCCCACCAGCAGTCTGCGGTCCGTCTTTCGGGTCATTTACCGGCTTCCTTCTCCACTGTTCGCCGCCGCTCCCCAGCGCACGGCCAATCCGTTCGGGTAACGCAGGTCCACCGACACCGGGGAGCGCTCCCCGTTGCCGGCCGCGAGCCGCGGCCAGGCGGCGGCAAAACGCGCCACCCGGGCCTCGATGTCCTGGCGCCCCAGCTCCAGCACCATCGCGTTCGCCAGCCGGGCCTGCCAGGCGCGGCGTGCGTCCAGGCTCAGGGCGGCCAGCTCCAGGTCCGCTCCGGCGAGGGCTCGCCGCACCTTGCGGAAGCGCTCCAGCACCTGGGCGTGGCTGCCCTCCGGGCCCGCCAGCAGCGGCAGGCCGTCCGGGCGCCGGGCCGGGCGGAAGCGCTCACCGCCGGCGCTGAGCAGTTCCGCCTCGCCCCAGGCCGCCACCGGCCGCTGCTCGTCGATGTGGATCACCAGCGTTGCCGGCCACACCCGGCGCACGCTGGCCCGCGCCACCCAGGGCAGGGCCTCCACCGCGGCGCGCAGCCCGGGCAGATCGACACCCAGCACGCCGCTGTCGAGCCAGGGGGCGAGTGCCTGTCGCAGGGCCGGCTCCCCCACCCGGTCAAGGTCCCCGGCGAAGCGCACCGTGCGCACCGGGAACGGCGCCGGGGCGCGCAGGGTCTCCAACACCGCCCAGCCGCCGGCCAGCGCCGCCAGCAGCAGCACCAGCGCCGTCAAGGTGCCCCTGCCCCGCCCCGGAGCGGCCAGGGGGGAGGCGCCCAGAGCCGCCGCGCTCATGCGCCGGGCTCCAGGCTGGTGAGCAGGATCCGCCACACCAGCTCCTCCATGTCGATGCCCGCCGCCCGGGCCGCCGCCGGCACCAGGGAGTGGTCGGTCATGCCCGGGATGGTGTTGGCCTCCAGCAGCCAGAAGCGGCCCTCGGCATCGGCCATCACATCCACCCGTCCCCAGCCCGAGGCACCGATGGCGTCGAAGGCATCCTGGGACAGGCGCTGCAGCGCGGCCTCCGCCGCCGGCTCCAGCCCGCACGGGATGTGCATGCGGGTGTCCGGGGCGGCGTACTTGGCCTCGAAGTCGTAGAACTCCCGGGTGGCCTCGATGCGGATGGCCGGCAGGGCCTCGCCTCCCAGCAGGGCCACCGTGTACTCCGGGCCCGCCACCCAGGGTTCGGCGAACACGTCGGCGTCGTAGTGCAGTGCCGCCTCGCAGGCCCTCGCCAGGGCCACGGCGCTGTCGACCCGGGCCATGCCCAGGCTGGAGCCCTCGTGGCTGGGCTTGACCATCAGCGGCAGCCCCAGCCGGGCCACCACGGCGTCCAGGTCGCTGCCCGGGTGGAGGGGCAGGAAGTCGGGCGTGGGCAGGCCCAGGGCCCGCCACAGCAGCTTGCTGCGGCGCTTGTCCATGCCCACGGCGGAACCCAGCACGCCGCTTCCGGTATACGCCACCCCCATGGCCTCCAGAGCGCCCTGGATCACGCCGTCCTCGCCGCCCCGGCCGTGCAGGGCGATGAACGCCCGGTCAAAGGCGGCCAGCTGCCCCAGGGCTACGTCCCGGGGATCCACGGCCTCGGCCTGGACGCCGCGGCGGCGCAGCGCCCGCAGCACCTCGGCGCCGCTCTTAAGGGAAATCTCCCGCTCTGCGGAGTCCCCTCCCAGCAGGACCGCCACGCGGCCCAGTGCCGCCGGATCCGGCATGCCCGTCTCAGCCATCCCGGCGAGCCTCCCCGACGATGCGCACCTCGGGGCGCAGGCGCACGCCATGGAGCGCCTCCACCCGCTGCTGGGCGAGCTCGATGAGGGCCTCGATGTCGGCGGCCCGGGCGCCCCCTGCGTTGAGGATGAAGTTGGCGTGCTTCTCCGAGATCAGCGCGCAGCCGATGCGCATGCCCTTGAGTCCGGCGGCCTCGATGAGCCGCGCGGCGTGGTCGCCTTCCGGATTGCGGAACACCGACCCGCAGCTGGGCTGGCCCATGGGTTGGGTGGCGGCGCGCCGGGCCAGCAGCTCGCGCACCTGCTCCGCCAGGCGTGCCGGATCGGCGCCCGGGTTGAGGCGCAGCGTGGCGCCGGCGAACCACTCGCCGGGCGGCCCCTCGACGCTGCGGTAGGCGGTGCGGTAATCGGAGGGCGTGCGCAGCCGGACGGCGCCGCGGCGATCCACGGTCTGCACCGACTCCACCACGCTCCAGGTCTCGCCGCCGAAGGCCCCGGCGTTCATGGCCAGTGCGCCGCCCAGAGTGCCCGGGATGCCGGCGAAGAACTCGGCACCGGCCAGCCCCAGGCGGCCGCAGAAGCGCGCCAGCTTGGCGCAGGCCACGCCGGCGCCGGCCGACACCCGGCGCGCGTCCAGCTGCTCCAGGCCCGACAGGGCACCCTGAGTGTGCACCACCGTGCCGCGGATACCGCCGTCGCGCACCAGCAGGTTGCTGCCCAGACCCACCCAGTGCAGGGGCTCGTCTTCGGGCAGGCCGGCGAGGAACGCGGCCAGGTCATCCAGGTCGACGGGCACGAAGAAGCGGTCCGCCGGGCCGCCCACCCGCCAGGAGGTATGCCGGGACATGGGTTCATCCCGCCGCAGCTCGCCCCGGGGCCCGGTCATGGCGCCTCCTCGCCGCCGCGGGCGGCGAACAGCGCGAGCGCGACCCGGCTGATGCTGCCGGCGCCCAGGGTCAGCAGCAGATCGCCCGGCTGCAGCAACCCGGGGAGCAGGCTCTGCAGCTCCTCCACGGAGTCGGCGAACACCGGCACCACCCGGCCGCGGGCCCGCACCGCCCGGCAGAGGCTGCGGCCGTCGGCGCCGGGCACGGGCTTCTCGCCGGCGGCGTAGACCTCGCTCACCACCAGCGTGTCGCAGCGCTCCAGCACCCGGGCGAAGTCCTCCAGCAGGTCCAGGGTGCGGCTGTAGCGATGCGGCTGGAAGGCCACCACCAGCCGCCGCCGGGGCCAGCCCTGCCGGGCCGCCTCCAGGGTGGCGGCGATCTCCCGCGGGTGGTGGCCGTAGTCGTCCACCACCAGCGCGGTGCCGCCGCGCACCGGCAGTTCGCCGTGGATCTGGAAGCGCCGGCCGATGCCCTGGAACTGGCCCAGGGCGCGGGCCATGGCGCCCCGCTCCACGCCCAGTTCCCGGGCCACGGCGATGGCCGCCAGGGCGTTCTGGACGTTGTGCAGGCCCGGCAGATTCAGCTCCACGCCCAGCGGCTCCTCGCCCGGCAGCTCCACCGTGAAGCCGGTGCGGGGGCCTTGCTGGACCACATCCCGGGCCCGCACGTCGGCCTCCGGCGCGAGGCCGTAGGTGCGCACCGGGCGGCTCAGCTCCGGCAGCAGGCCGCGCACTTCCGGGTCGTCCACGCACATCACCGCCAGCCCGTAGAAGGGCAGGTGGTGGAGGAACTCGGCGAATGCGTCCCGCAGGCGCGAGAAATCGCCCTGGTAGGTGCCCAGGTGGTCGGCGTCGATGTTGGTGACCACCGCCATCATCGGCTGCAGGTGCAGAAAGGACGCGTCGCTCTCGTCGGCCTCCGCCACCAGGAACCGGCCCGCCCCAAGGCGGGCGTGGCTGCCAGCGGCGTTCAGCAGCCCGCCGATGACGAACGTGGGATCCAGCCCCTGCTCCGCCAGCAGGCTGGTGATCAGGCTGGTGGTCGTCGTCTTGCCGTGGGTGCCGGCCACGGCAATGCCATAGCGGAAGCGCATCAGCTCCGCGAGCATCTCGGCGCGGCGCACCACCGGCAGCCGCGCCGCCCGGGCGGCGGCCACCTCCGGGTTGTCCGCAGCCACGGCACTGGACACCACCACGGCGTCGGCACCGGTGAGGTGGGCGGGGTCGTGGCCAATCGCGATGCGCGCGCCGAGCTCCGCCAGCCGCCGGGTGATGGGCCCCTCGCGCAGGTCGGAACCGGTGACCCGGTAGCCCAGATTGATGAGCACCTCGGCGATGCCGCCCATGCCGGCACCGCCGATGCCCACGAAGTGCACCTGCCGCACCCGCCCCATGGCCCCGGGGGCCGTGGGATCCCAGCCGTCGGCTCCGGTCGCGCTCATGCCGCCCACTCCAGGCACAGGTCCGCCACCCGGGCCGCCGCATCCGGGCGCCCCAGCGCCCGCGCCGCGCGGGCCATCTCTGCCCGCCGCAAGTCCTCCCCGAGCAGGCTGTCCAGCAGTTCCCCGAGGCGCTCGGCGGTAAGCTCCGCCTCCGGCAGCAGCAGCGCCGCGCCGGCATCCGCCAGGTAGGCGGCGTTGGCCCGCTGGTGGTCGTCCACCGCATGCGGGAACGGCACCAGCACCGCCGGCAGGCCGGCCGCCGCCAGCTCTGCCACGGTCAGCGCGCCGGCCCGGCACACTGCCAGGTCGGCCCAGGCGTAGGCCCCGGCCATGTCGTCGATGTAGGCGCTCACCGTGGCGGCGACGCCATGCTCGCGGTAGGCCTCCCGGGCCACTGCCAGGGTGCTCGCCCCGGCCTGGTGGCGGACCTCCGGGCGCCGCTGCGCCGGCAGCCGGGCCAGCGCCGCCGGGACGCTGCGGTTGAGAGCCCGGGCTCCCAGGCTGCCCCCCACCACCAGCAGCCGCGGCGGGCCGCTACGCGCCGTGCGCTCCACCGCCGGCTGCCGGCCCAGGGCGGCGATGGAGGCCCGCACCGGGTTGCCGGTGAATACGGCGCCCGGCCGCGGCCAGCCCCCCCGGAAGCCCTCCAGCACGGCTGCCGCCAGGCGTCCCAGTAGCCGGTTGGTGAGGCCCGCCACCGCGTTCTGCTCGTGGATCAGCAACGGCCGGCGCAGCAGCCAGGCGGCCAGGGCACCGGGGCCCGAGACATAGCCGCCCATGCCCAGCACCAGCCGCGGCCGGCGCCGGGCCACCGCCGCCAGGGCCTGGGCCAGGGCCCGGACCAGCATCAGCGGCGCGGCCAGGCGGGCGGCGGCGCTCTTGCCGCGCAGTCCGCGCACCTCCACCCAGGCCATGTCGAAGCCGGCGGCGGGCACCACCCGCGCCTCCAGTCCCCGGCGGGTACCCATCCACACCACGGGCACGCCGCGGGAGCGCAGTTCCTCGGCCACTGCCAGGGCCGGGTAGACATGCCCGCCGGTGCCGCCGGCCAGGATCATCACGGGCGCCGCACTCATGGCTTGCGGTCCCCCCGGCTCACCGGGCGCGCCGCCACCGCCGCCACCCGGCGCTCGTGGTCCGCCCGCAGCAGGATTCCCAGGGCCAGGCCGGTCACCAGCAGGCTGCTGCCGCCGTAGGAGAGCAGCGGCAGGGTGATCCCCTTGGTGGGCAGCAGCCCCATGTTGACGCCCATGTTGATGATCGCCTGCAGGCCCAGCCACAGGCCGATGCCGTAGGCTGCGAAGGCGGCGAAGGGACGCTCCTGGCGCAGGCAGCCACGGCCGATGGCGAACGCCCGCCAGACCACGAAGCCGAACAGCGCGATCAGCACCAGCACGCCGGCCAGGCCCAGCTCTTCGGCGAGTACGGCGAACAGGAAGTCGGTGTGGGCCTCGGGCAGGTAGAACAGCTTCTGCACGCTGTTGCCCAGGCCGACGCCGAACCACTGGCCCCGGCCGATGGCGATCAGTGACTGGGTGAGCTGGAAGCCGGAATCGAAGGGGTCCGCCCAGGGGTCCAGGAAGGCGGTGATCCGCGCCAGCCGGTAATGGGAGGTCGCCACCAGAGACGCGGCCAGCCCGGCACAAAGCCCCACCACCAGGGACAGCCGGCCCAGCGGCGCGCCCCCCAGGAACACCAGACCCAGGGCCGTGGCCACGACCACCACCGCGCCGCCGAAATCCGGCTCCAGCAGCAGCAGCACCACGCCGGGCAGCAGGGCCACCAGGGGCGCCATGAAGCGCCAGCCCGGCTGGCGCAGGTACTCGCCGTGCCGGGCCAGGTGTCCTGCCACGTAGAGGATGACCGCCAGCTTGAACAGTTCCGAGACCTGGAACTGGAACGGCCCCACCGGCAGCCAGCGGGCGGCGCCGTTGACGACCACGCCGACCCCGGGCAACAGCACCAGCGCCAGCAGCAGGCAAGTCAGGCCCAGCAGCGGCACCCCCAGCCGCTGCCAGAAACCCAGCGGCAGGCGCAGGGCCGCCGCCACGGCGAGCACCGCCAGGCCGGCGAACCCCAGCTGGCGCTGCAGGTAGTGCAGTGGCTGGCCGGCACTGTCCGCGGCCTGGGTGACCGAGGCCGAGGCCACCATCACCAGGCCCAGGGCCAGCAGCGCCGCCAGGGCCATCATCAGTCCGTGGTCCAGGTTGGGCAGCAGGGCCGGCACCCGGCGCCCGCGGGGCAGAGGCGGCGCGGTGTCGAGCAGCTCAGCCACGGCCCAGCCCCTCCACGGCACGGCGGAAGGCGTCGCCCCGCGCCTCGAATCCGGGGTACATGTCCAGGCTGGCGCAGGCGGGGGACAGCAGCACCACGTCGCCGGGCTGCGCCAGACCCGCAGCCAGGGCCACGGCCTGCGCCATGTCGCCGGCGCGGTGCACCGGCACCGCCGCTGGCACCGCCGCGGCCACCGACTGCGCGTCGGCACCGAGCACCACCACGGCCCGCGTTCCCCGGGCCATGGCCTCGCCCAGGGCAGTGAAGTCCGCGCCCTTGCCGGCGCCGCCGGCGATCAGCACCGTCGGGCGTTCCATGCCGGCCAGGGCCGCCACGGCCGCCCCCACGTTGGTGGCCTTGGAGTCGTTGATCCAGGTGACGCCGGCGCGCTCGGCCACCACCTCGGTGCGGTGAGGCAGGCCCCGGAAGCGCTCCGCAGCGGCCACCATGGTCTGCCGGGGCAAGCCCAGCGCCTCCCCCAGAGCCAGGGCCGCCAGGGCGTTGAGGCGGTTGTGGGCGCCGGGCAGGGGCAGCCGCACGGCCGCCATCAGGGGCTGCGTTCCCCGCAGCAGCCAGGTTTCTCCGTGCCACTCGGCGATGCCGAAGCAGGATTCATCTTCGGGCGCTCCCGCCCCGAACCAGAGGCGCTCGGCACCGGCCGGCGCCATGTCCCGGACCCAGGGGTCGTCGCGGTTCAGGACCGCCACGGCGGCACCGTTGACGATCCTGGCCTTGGCGGCGGCGTAGGCCGCCAGGCTGGGGTAGCGGTCCATGTGGTCGGCACTGATATTGAGCACCGCCGCCGCGGCCGGGCGCAGGGTGCTGGTGCTCTCCAGTTGAAAGCTGGACAGCTCCAGCACGTAGAGTTCCGGCTCGGGCCGGCCCAGCAGCTCCAGCGCCGGGGTGCCCAGGTTGCCCCCCGCCAGCACCTCCCGGCCCGCCGCCCGGGCCATTTCGGCCACCAGGGTGGTGACCGTGCTCTTGCCGTTGGAGCCGGTAATGGCCACTACCGGGGCCCGCGCGGCCCGGGCGAACAGCTCGATCTCACTCACCAGGGCAACCCCGGCCGCCGCCGCCTGCGCCAGGGCCGATTCCGCCAGGGACAGGCCGGGGCTGACCACCACCTGCCGGGCGTCCAGCAGCAGACCGCGGTCCAGGCCGCCCAGGCGCAGGGTCAGTTCCGGCCAGCGGCGCCGTGCCTCCTGCAGCCCGGGCGGCGCCTCGCGGCTGTCCGTCACCGCCACCCGATGGCCGGCGCCCGCGAGGTAGTCCAGGCAGGCCAGGCCGGTGCGCCCCAGGCCGGCGATGACGAAGTCCCACTGGCTGCTCATGTCCCGGGCCGCCTCCATCAGCGCACCTTGAGGGTGGACAGGCCGACCAGCACCAGGATGAAGGTGATGATCCAGAAACGGACGATGACCCGGGGTTCGGGCCAGCCCTTGAGTTCGAAGTGGTGGTGCAGCGGCGCCATCCGGAACAGCCGCCTGCCGGTGAGCTTGAAGGAGGCCACCTGCAGCATGACGGAGACGGTCTCGACCACGAACACGCCGCCCATCACCACCAGCACCAGTTCCTGGCGCACCAGCACCGCCAGGGTGCCGAGGGCGGCGCCCAGGGCCAGGGCCCCGATATCCCCCATGAACACCTGGGCGGGGTAGGTGTTGAACCATAGGAAACCCAGCCCGGCGCCGACCATGGCGCCGCAGAACACCACCAGCTCGCCGACGCCGCGCACGTAGGGGATACCCAGGTAGTCGGCGAAGCGCACGTTGCCGGTGGCATAGGCGAACACCGCCAGCGCGCCGGCCACCAGCACCGTGGGCATGATGGCCAGCCCGTCCAGTCCGTCGGTGAGGTTGACGGCATTGGAGCTGCCGACGATGACGAAATAGGTCAGCGGCACGAACAGCCAGCCGAGCGGCAGCACCACGTCCTTGAACACCGGCACGATGAGGGACGTCTCAATCGGGCTCGCCGCGGTGAAGTAGAGCGTGATGGCGGTCAGCAGCGCCACCACGGACTGGGCCAGATACTTGTCCCGGGCCCGCAGGCCGCGGCTGTTGCCCCGGGACAGCTTCAGGAAGTCGTCGACCCCGCCGATCAGCCCGAAGGCCAGGGTCACCAGCAGCAGCACCCAGACGTGGCGGCTGCCCAGGTCGGACCAGAGCAGCGTGGACACAGCCAGGCTCAGCAGGATCAGGCCGCCTCCCATGGTGGGTGTGCCGGCCTTGGAGAGGTGGCTCTCCGGGCCGTCGGTGCGTATCTGCTGTCCCACCTGGTGCTGCACCAGCCGGCGGATCACCCCCGGCCCCACCCACAGCGAGATGCCCAGGGCGGTGAGCGCCCCCAGGATGGCCCGGAAGGTGAGGTACTGGAACACGTTGAATCCGCTGTAGAACCCCTCCAGCCAGCGCGCCAGCTCCAGCAGCATGCTCAGCCCTCCCCCCCGGACTCGGCGGCCAGCGCCGCCACCACCTGCTCCATGGCCGCCGCCCGGGAGCCCTTCACCAGCACCGTCGCCCCGGGCACCAGCTCTTCGTGCAGGGCGCGGATGAGCCGCTCCCGGTCTGTGAAGCTGTGCCCGCCGGGGCCGAAGGCGGCGGCCGCCTCCGCCGCCAGCGGCCCGCAGGCGTAGAGCCGCTCCACGCCCTGTTCCAGGGCCTGGCGGCCCGCTGCCCGGTGCAGTGCGGGGCCGTCCGCGCCGAGCTCACCCATGTCCCCCAGCACCAGCCAGCGGGGCGGTGGCTCGCCGCCCAGCACCTCCAGCGCGGCGGCCAGGGAGGCAGGATTGGCGTTGTAGGTATCGTCCAGCAGCCGGACACCGCCACGCCCGCGGCGCTGTTGCAGCCGCCCTGGGACCGGGGGCCGCTCGGCAAGTACCGCAGCCAGCGTCCCGGCGGGCAGGTCCAGGGCCGCCAGGGCGGCGGCTGCGGCCATGGCGTTGGCACGGTGGTGGCGGCCGGGAGGCAGTTGCGGAAGCCGCAGCCGCTCGCCCCCGCTCACCAGCCAGTCGTGACCTGCGGCCTGCTCCAGGCGCACGTCCGCCCCGGGGTCCAAGCCGAAGCTCAGCACCCGCCTTGGTCCGGCCATCTCCCGCCACAGGGGCGCGAAGCGGTCGTCGGCATTGATGACGGCCACGGCATCCGCCGGCAGTTGCTGGAACAGCTCGCCCTTGCCCAAGGCCACGCCTTCGAGGCCGCCGAAGCCCTCCAGGTGGGCGGGGCCGGCGTTGGTCACCAGTCCCACCTGGGGGCGGACCAGCTCGGTCAGCGGCCCGATCTCGCCGCGGTGGTTGGCGCCCATTTCCACCACGCCATAGCGGTGGCGGGTCTCCAGCCGGCACAGGGTCAGGGGCACGCCCAGGTGGTTGTTGAGATTGCCCTCGGTCGCCAGGGTGGGGCCATGGCACCCCAGCGCGGCCGCCAGCAGCTCCTTCACCGAGGTCTTGCCGTTGCTGCCGGTGAGCCCCACCAGCCGGGCGCTCACCGCCCGGCGCACCCAGTCACCGAGACGCGCCAGGGCCAGGGCCGGCTCGGCCACCTGGATCTGGGGCAGCAGGTCGTCCACCGGCCGGGCCACCAGGGCCGCGATGGCACCCGCAGCCCGGGCGGCGCCCAGGTAGCGGTGACCGTCGCTGCGGGTTCCGGGCAGGGCCACGAACAGATCGCCGGGCTGGCAGCGCCGGGAATCGATGCAGGCGCCGGTGACTGTGCCGCTGCCGGCCAGCAGCCGCCCGTCCACCGCGGCCGCCACCTGTTCCAGGCTCAGGGCGTCCATCAGCCCCCAGCCTCCAGGGCAAGCCGCACCTGGTCGCGGTCGGAGAACGGCAGGCGCCGGGACCCGATGACCTGCTCGGTCTCGTGGCCCTTGCCGGCCACCAGCACGGCGTCGCCGGGACGGGCCTGGGCCACGGCGTGGGCGATGGCGGCGGCCCGGTCCGGCAGCCGGCGGGCGCCGGTCGCGGCCGGCACGCCGTCGAGGATCTGGTCGAGGATGGCCTCCGGGGCTTCGTTGCGGGGGTTGTCGCTGGTCACCACCAAGGCATCGGCCCCGGCCGCGGCGGCCGCGCCCATCTCCGGGCGTTTGCCCGGATCGCGGTCGCCGCCACAACCGAACACGCACCACAGCCGGCCGGCGAAGTGCTCCCGCATGGCCGCCAGGGCGGCGGCCAGGGCCGCGGGGGTGTGAGCGTAGTCCACCACCACTGTGGGCTGCGCTCCACCGCCGAAGGACTCCATGCGGCCCGGCACCGGGGTGATCCGTCCGGCCCGCGCCAGCGCGCCCTCCCAGTCCAGGCCCAGGCCCAGCAGCGCGCCCAGGCAGGCGAGCACGTTGGCGGCGTTGAAACGGCCCAGCAGCGGGGCGCGCAGCTCGGCGTCGCGGCCAGGGCCGCGCAGTGCCAGGCGCAGCCCGCCGGCTTCGGCCTGGATGTCGGCGCAGTGCAGGGTGGCCCCCGCGCCGGGGCGCAGGCGGTAGCCGATGCGGCCAACCCCCGGAGCCAGGCCGGCCTGCAGGCGCCGGCCGAAGGGATCGTCCAGGTTCAGCACCGCGCAGCCCAGGCCGGGCGTGGCGAACAGCCGCGCCTTGGCCTCGGCGTAGGCCTCCAGGGTGCCGTGGTAGTCCAGGTGGTCCCGGCTCAGGTTGGTGAGCACCGCCACAGCGAAACGCACGCCCCGCACCCGGCCCTGGTGCAGGGCATGGGATGAGACCTCCATGGCCACGCTGCCGGCGCCCTCGGCGCCCAGCGCCGCCAGGTGCCGGTGCACGCTCACCAGGTCCGGGGTGGTCAGGCCGGTTTCCCGCAGCCGCCCCGGGCGGCCCACCCCGAGGGTTCCCAGCAGGGCGCCCGGGCGCGGCTCCGCCTCCAGGCACTGGGCGATGAAATGGGTGACCGAGGTCTTGCCGTCGGTGCCGGTGACTCCCACTACCGGCAGGGTCTCGGCGGGGTCGCCGAAGAAGCGGGAAAC
>CAZAQB010000079.1:7520-15015 GCA_964487155.1 uncultured Ectothiorhodospiraceae bacterium | reverse complement strand
TGAAGAACGCCCGGGCGGCGGCCCGGGTGGTCATCACGCCGGCGGTGGCCTGGGCGGGAAGCCCGGTGACGCCGGACTGGCTACGCCGCACCAGCACGTTCGGGTCGCTGAGGTCATAGGGTTCGCCGGTGGCCGGGTCCGCCTCGCGCTCCAGCGCCACGTAGTGCTGGTTGCCGTCCAGGGCGTAGGGGGGCAGCCCGAGGCCGCTGGCCCCGAGATAGAGGACATCGCCGGAGAGGATCTGCCGGAAGTCCGCATCGTCCCGGACCAGGCCGATGACGGTGGCGGTGTAGTCGTTCAACGGCGCGAAGGCGGTCATCTCCTCGTTGGTCCAGGGAGTGACCAGATTCTTCAGGGTGACCCGGTAGAAATCCGGATGCTGCATCGCCCGGGCGGCGGCCGCCATCGGGTCCGCCGGCAGATCGCCGGCCATGGCCGAGAGCACGGCGGGGCTCGGCGGCACGCCGGCAATGCGGTCGTGGATGCGCCGGGCGCGGTCAGTGTCCGATAGTTGCGCCGCGGCGGGCGCCGCCAGGCACAGCAGCGCAACCGCGCCCAGGGCGAGGCCGACCCGCCGCGACCCGGCGCGCATGAAATGTCTCGCAGTCATGGCAATCCCCCCGTGGCTCCGCCCTGAACCCGTACACCGCGCCACTCGGCAAAAGGCCCCCCGGCCGGTTGATGCTGCCGTGGCGGAGGCCGCGACGGCTCCCCCCAGTAGCCGGCGGGCGGCAGTCGGGGGAACAGCGGGCAACCTCCTGCGTGTACTGGTTCTCACTTCCTGTCGATTTTGACCGAGTATAACCACGTCCCCGGGGCGGAACGCTGTCTCCCAGTAGAGACAGGTTCTAAATACGTGATGCGGTTCACAGGACAAATCCTGGGCGGCGCCGGAGGGTGTCCCTACGATAAACCCGCTCCGCAGCCCGCCAGGGCGCGGCCGGGACTGCGGAAACAGGGGAGCTGCCATGCACGAAGGGAACACACCGAGCTCGCCGGCCCGGCGGGCGCCGATAATGGCGCTGGCCGCCCTGCTGGCCGGCTGCGGCGGCTCGGGGGTGGGCGGCGGCCAGTCACCGGACCCGGTGGTGCTGGACTTCCCCATCGCCTACGTGGGGCGCCCCCTGCCACGGAACGAGGACGGCGAGCTCCAGGAAAACGACCTGCGTGAGCCGGTGCGATTCCTGGCGGGCGGCGATGTCTACCTGCGGGAGCGGGCGGCCGCCGGGGCAGCCGAGCGCAACCTCACCGGCGCCATCACCGGCGGGGCGGGAGACGCGCGGGATCTCTCCGCCTCCTTCGACGGCAGCCGCATCCTGTTCGCCCTGCGCCGGCCGTTGATCGAGGACGCCGACGACGAGGATCAGCCCACCTGGAACATCTGGGAATACGACCTCGCCAACGACCGTCTGCGCCGGCTCATCCCCTCGGACCTCACCGCCGAGAGCGGCCACGACATTGCCCCCCGCTACCTGCCCGACGGGCGCATCGTGTTCGCCTCCACCCGGCAGAGCCGCTCCAGGGCCCTGCTGCTGGACGAAGGCAAGCCCCAGTACACCGCCCAGGCCGACAACGGCGAGCCCGCCTTCATGCTGCATGTGATGGACGCGAGCGGCGGCAACATCGAGCAGATCAGCTTCAATCCCGGGCAGGATCTTCACCCGGAGGTGCTGGCCGACGGCCGCATCACCTTCACCCGCTGGGATACCGAGGGCGGCGCCCAGGGGATGCACCTGTACCGGGCCGCCCCGGACGGCACCGGCCTGGAGCTGCTGTACGGCGCCCGCAGCCACGACACCGGCAGCGGCGGCGCCACGGTGCAGTTTTTCCAGCCCCGGACCCTGCCCGGCGGCGAATTGCTGAGCCTGGTGCGTCCGTTCACCGGCACCGCCTGGGGTGGTGACCTGGTTGCGGTGGACACCGCGGCATTCGTCGAGGTGGGCCAGCCGACCGCCACCCATGCCGGCCTGGCCACTCCCGGGCAGCGCCGGGCGGTGAGCCTGGACGTGCGCACCGGCGAGGCGCCCTCCCCCGGCGGCCGGTTTGCCGCGGTGGATCCCATGGACGACGGCACCGGCCGGCTGCTGGTGTCCTGGTCGCAGTGCCGGCTCATGGATGGCGGGCGCATCGTGCCCTGCACCGGCGACAACCTGGGCGACGAGCTGCCGGAGGCGCCCCCCCTGTACGGCATCTGGGTGCTGGACCCCCGCGACGGCACCCAGCGCCCGGTGGTGCGGCCCCGCGAGGAGTGGATGTACTCCGATGTGGCGGTGGCGGCTCCGCGCCCCAGGCCGCCCCTGGTGCTGGGGATCACCGACGATCAGGCGCTGGCCGACGACGGGGTCGGGGTGCTGCACATCCGCAGCGTCTACGACGTGGACGGCATGGACACCGCCGTGCCGGACCTCGCCACCGTGTCCAACCCGGCGCTGACGCCGGCGGATGCCCGGCCGGCGCGCTTCCTGCGCGTGGTCAAGGCGGTCAGCCAGCCCGACGATGACGTGCGCGACGTGCCGGGCAGCGCGTTCGGCGCCGCCCGCGGCCTGGGCATGCGCGAGATCGTCGCCTACGCGCCGGTGGCCCCGGACGGCTCGGTGCGGCTGCAGGTGCCGGCCGACGTGCCGCTCGCCGTCGAGGTGCTGGACGCCCGGGGCCGGCGCATCTCGCCGCGCCACGGCGACTGGCTGCAGTTGCGGCCCGGCGAGGTGCGCCAGTGCCAGGGCTGCCACGACCCGGCAAGCGGCCTGTCCCATGGCCGTGCCGACGCCTTCACCAGCATCCACCCCGGCGCCGCCGGCGGCGCGCCCTTCCCGGGCACCGACCCGGCGCAGAACCTCATTCCCCTGGCCGGCGAGACCATGGCGCAGACCCTCACCGGCGAGCAGCCGGACACGCTGAAGCCGTCGGTGGACCTGGTGTTCGAGGATCCCTGGACCGACCCGGCGGCGCGCACGCCCGATCCCGGCTTCCGGCTGGGCTACGCGGATCTCGGCACGCCGGCGCCGGTGGATCCGGCCTGCGTCAGCGCCTGGAGCGCCGGCTGCCGGATCGTCATCCACTACGAGGAGCACATCCAGCCCCTCTGGGAGCTCAATCCGCGACCCATGCTGGACGCCGCCGGCGTGCAGGTCACCGACCCGGACGGCAATACCGCCAATGACTGCCTGGGCTGCCACTCCCCCACCGGCGCCGCCGGGGCCGCCCGCATCCCCGCCGGCAGCCGCCAGCTGGACCTCTCCGGCACCGACTCCAGCGACGAACCCGACCACCTCACCGGCTACCGGGAGCTGCTGTTCCGGGACAACGAGCAGACCATCGACCCGGCCACCGGCAACCTGGTGGACGTGGTGGTGCCGGTGCTGGACGCCGCCGGCAATCAGGTCTTCGAGACCGATGAGAACGGCGAGCTGATCGTGGATGCCGAGGGCAACCCCATCCCGGTGACCCGCAACGTGCCGGTGGCGCCGCCCCTGTCGAGTGCCGGGGCCAACGCCTCGCCGGCGTTCTTCGAGGTGTTCGCCGCCGGCGGCTCCCACGCGGGCTGGCTGACGCCGGCGGAGCTGCGGCTGGTCTCGGAGTGGGTGGACCTGGGCGGCCAGTACTTCAACGATCCCTTCGCCGCGCCGGAGGATTGAACGGGTTCGCAGGATGCGGGCGCCTCGACCGTTTACCATCGGCCCTCCACCGGGGGGCCGCGGGGAGCACGCTTTGGCAAGGGATAACGGGCTGCCGGCCGCCGGCTGGCGCCGGGCGCTCCGGATGCTGCTGGTGCTGGCCCTGTGGCCCGGCCTGGCGGCGGCCCTCGACGTGCGGGTGGTGGAACCCTTCCTGGAGCTGCACACCGGCCCTGGGCGGGCCTACCCGGTATTTCACGTCGTGGAGCAGGGCGAGCGCATCGAGGTGTTCCGCCAGCGCACCGACTGGTTCCAGGTGCGCACCACCGAGGACGTCGAGGGCTGGGTGCACCGGCGCGCGCTGCGCGGCACCCGCACCGCCGCCGGCACCCCGCCGGCAGTGGCCGCCGCCGGCGGCGACGACTTCCAGCGCCGGCGCTGGGAGGCGGGTTTCCGGCTCGGGCGGCTGGACGGGGCCACGCTGATCTCCGCCTACGGCGCCTACGCCCTCACCGAGAACCTGTACCTGCAACTCACCGGCAGCCAGGCCCTGGGGGATTTCTCCGACAGCGTGCTGGGCGACGTGGCGCTCAGCATCCAGCCGTTTCCCGACTGGCGGGTGTCGCCCTACTTCGCCCTGGGCACCGGCGTGATCCATACCGAGCCGGCGGCCACCCTGGTCCAGGCCCGGGACCGCACCGACCAGTTCGCTTACGTGGGGGTCGGGTTGCGGGCCCAGGTGGGCCGGCGGCTGCTGCTGCGCGCCGGCTACCGGAACCTGGTGGTGTTCACCAGCCGCAACGACAACGAGGAGCTGGACGAATGGCATGCCGGACTGGCGTTCTTCTTCTGAGCCTGCTGGCAGCACCGCCGCTGGCGGCCCAGGGGGACGCGCCCCTGGGAGAGGCCGATACCCCGGTGATCCGCCCGGAGCTGGAGCGCCGGGACATCGAAGAGCCCCGCATCGACGCCGACAACATCGAGATCGGCGTCTTTGCCGGGCTGCTCAGCGTGGAGGACTTCGGCGTCAACGCCTTCTTCGGCGCCCGGGCCGCCTACCACGTCACCGAGGACCTGTTCTTCGAGCTCTCCGCCGGCACCTCGCGCACCGACGAGACCAGCTTCGAGCGCCTGAGCGGCGGCGCCACCCTGCTGGCCGACGATGAGCGCCGCTTCACGCTCTACACCCTGGCCGCCGGATACAATCTGCTGCCGGGTGAATCGTTCATCGGCCCCTGGTTCGCGCTGAATTCCTCCCTGTTCGTGGTGGCGGGGGCGGGCGCCACCGAGTTCGCCGGCGAAACCCGCTTCACCGCCAGTTTCGGGGCCGGCTACCAGCTTCTGCCCCTGGACTGGCTGGCGCTGCGGGTGGACTTCCGCGATCACCTGATGAACGTGGACGTCACCGGCGAGGACAAGACCACCCACAACCTGGAGGTGACCGGCGGGGTCACCGTCTTCTTCTGACGGGAGGAGTACCAAGGCCATGGCGAGATTGCCGCGCAAAATTATCCTGGGGCTGGCCCTGGCACTGCTGGCCAGTCCGGCCCCGTGGGCCGGCGAAGTGCCCCCCACCCCGGCGCCTGACTTCACCCTGCCCACCCTGGAAGGCCCTAACCTGCGGCTGGGGGAGCAGCAGGGCCAGGTGGTGCTGGTGAATTTCTGGGCCTCCTGGTGCGGGCCGTGCCGGCAGGAGATGCCGGCGCTCGACGAGCTCCACCAGCGCTACGCCCCGCTCGGCTTCACCGTCCTGGGGGTCAACGTGGAGCAAGACCCGGCCGCCGCCCGGGACTACCTGGACGACCTGCCGGTGAGCTTTCCGGTGCTGCTCGACAGCCGCAACGAGGTGAGCCGCACCTACCAGGTCTCCGCCATGCCCAGCACCGTCATCGTCGACCGTGACGGACGGGTGCGCTACGTCCACGAGGGCTACAGCCCCGGAGACGAGGCCACCTATCAGGATGTGGTGCGGGGGCTGATCCGTGAGTAGGGCGGCGCCTGCCGTTGCCGCCCTGGCGCTGGCTGCGGCCGTCTCCGGCTGCGGCATCGAGCCCTGGGTGAAACCCTACGAGCGGGCCGCCCTGGCAGAACCCATCATGAGCTTTGACCGGGACCCAGTGTCCGCGGCCTACCGCCGCCACGTCCACGAGGTGCGCGAGGGAGCCCAGGGCGCCAACGGCGGCGGCGGGGGCGGCTGCGGCTGCAACTGAGCCATGAGCCTGCCGCGCCCCTCGCCCTGGCCGCTGCTGGCCGCCGGCCTGGCCCTGCTGGCCGGTGAGCCTGCCGGTGCGGCGGTGCTGCCCGAGGACCGGGCCGACGCCCTGTTTCACGGCTACAAGGGAGGCGGGGTCAGTGTCTACGGGCCCTCGCTGCTGGTGCGCAAGTCCGCGGGCTCCCAGGTCTCCGCCTGGGGCAATTACTACCGGGACATCGTCAGCAGCGCCTCCATCGACGTCGAAATCGCCGCCAGCGAGTACCGGGAAACCCGCAACGAGTACAGCGTCGGTGTGGACTACCTGCGCGGTCGCACCACCATGAGCCTGGCCCTGTCCCGCAGCGACGAGAGCGACTACACCGCCAACACCGGCACCATCGACATCAGCCAGGAGATGTTCGGCGACCTCACGACGATCAGCCTGGGTTACACGCAGGGGGAGGACCGGGTGGGCCGCAACGGCGACGACACCTTCGAGGAGTCCATCACCCGGCGCAACTTCCGCCTTGGCATCTCCCAGATTCTCACCCCGAAGCTGCTGATGAGCCTGAACTACGAGGCGGCGACCTGGGAGGGCTTCCTGAACAACCCCTACCGCTCGGTGCGCTTCCTGGACTCGGCCGCCGAGACCGGTTTCGGCCTGCAGCCGGAAGTCTACCCCGGCACCCGCACCAGCAATGCTGTCTCCGTCCGGGCCCGCTACCGGCTGCCCTGGAAGGCCGCGCTTGGGCTCTCCTACCGCTACTTCACCGACACCTGGGAGATCGACGCCCACACCGTCGAGCTTGACTACAGCCACGAGCTCGGCCGCTGGACCGCCGACCTGCGCTACCGCTTCTACACCCAGAACGAGGCGGAGTTCTACAGCGACCTGTTCCCCCGGGAGGACGCCCAGAACTTCCGCGCCCGGGACAAGGAACTCTCCCGCTTTCAGAGCCAGAGCGTGGGCGTGGGGCTCGCCTACGAATTCCTGCGCAACGGCTCCGGCCTGCTGGAGCGCGGCAGTCTGAACCTGGCCCTGGACCATACCCGCTTCAGCTACGACAACTTCCGGGACGCCCGCCAGGCCTCGGATCCAGGCGTGGCGGTGGGCGAGGAGCCGTTCTACGAGTTCGGCGCCAACGTGTTCCAGGCCTACGTCTCGGTGTGGTTCTGAGGTTCGTTTGATAGTTGATTGGTTTGCTGGTTGATTCGTTAATCAGCCGACGTAGACCCACGTTGCGGAGAAACGTGGGGGCCAGCGTAGCAGACGCCAAGGTGCCAATCGCCAACCCCGCGTGCCCGAACCGATCCGCGGTACCCATGCCATCGGCCGATGGCCGGTTGTCTGCGCATCCTGGCCGACGGCTGGCTTCGGTCGGCGCCGGGCGGGATCCCCACCGCGCGCTCCGGGGTACCGGATTTTTTTGACACGCTCTCAGGGGAAACGCCGGATGCGGCGCTGCGCGCCTTAGCCGGCCTACGCGGGCTCTGCCGGCCGCCAGGGTCTGGCCGAGGGACGTAGGCCGGATAAGCGAAGCGCATCCGGCGATTCGGCGGCAGGCCGTCGCCGCGGCGTGAGTGCGGCCGTAGGGCGGGTGTGGCGCGGTGCGGGTGGCTGTTGGGACGTGGACGCCGGATGCGGCGCTGCGCGCCTTAGCCGGCCTACGCGGGCTGCGCTCCAGCG
>CAZAQB010000079.1:0-7420 GCA_964487155.1 uncultured Ectothiorhodospiraceae bacterium | reverse complement strand
ACGCCGGATGCGGCGCTGCGCGCCTTAGCCGGCCTACGCGGGCTGCGCTCCAGCGCCGGGGAGAAGGCGTAGGCCGGATAAGCGAAGCGCATCCGGCGTCTTCGGCCAGGCGCCGCGCCCCGTGCGCTGTCGGCCCGCCTCGGGCCACCCAACTACCTGACTATGTCATCAACCGGCCCCAACTCCGAGCCACTCGTCCAGCCGGGCGTGGGCCTCGTCGATTCCCATCGCCTTAGTCGCCGAGAACAGCTGGGCGCTGGCGCCCGGGAACTGCGCCTCTAGCGCGGCGCGGGTGGAGCGCAGGGCGTCGAGGCCGCGGCCCCGGCCCAGCTTGTCCGACTTGGTGAGCAGCACGTGGACCGGCAGGCCGGCGGCGCCGCACCAGGCCAGCATCTGGCGGTCGAATTCGGTCAGCGGGTGGCGCACGTCCATCACCAGCATCAGCCCACGCAGCGAGCGCCGCGTTTCCAGGTAGCGAGGCAGCGCCCGGCGCCAGTGCTCCCGAACCGACTCCGGCACCTTGGCGTAGCCATACCCCGGCAGGTCCACCAGGCGCAGTTCGTCGTCCAGGGGAAAGACATTGATGGCCTGGGTGCGGCCCGGCGTCTTGCTGGTCCGCGCCAGGGAGCCCTGCCCGGTAATGGCATTCAGCGCGCTGGACTTGCCGGAGTTGGAGCGCCCCGCGAAAGCCACCTCGCGCCCGGTGTCCGGGGGCAGCTGGCGGGAATCCGGCGCGCTCAGCAGGAAGTGGGCCCGGCGGTACAAGGGATTCAAGAAGCGCACTCCGGCAGGCAGGCTGCCGGGAGTGTCGCAGACCCCTGCCCCGACGGCCAGCGACGGCCCCCTCGCCAGGGCGCCAAATTGACCGCCCCGGGGCCTGCTGGTATAAATTCGGCCGGCCAAGCCGCGCCCGGCAAGCGGCCATCCCCGGTGTAAGGAGTCCCCGCATGAGCCACCGCCTGCCCCTGATTCTCGCCGCCGGCCTGCTGGCCCTGGCCTCGACCGCCGCCCATGCCGCCGGTAATCCTTCCGCCGGCCAGCAGAAAGCCGGGGTCTGCGCGGGCTGCCACGGCGCCGACGGCAACGCCGTCAATCCGATCTGGCCGGACCTGGCAGCCCAGCACGAGAGCTACCTGCACCAGCAGCTGCAGCTGTTCAAGAGTGGCGAGCGCGCGAACGCCATCATGGCGGGCCAGGTGGCGAACCTGAGCGGTCAGGACATGCAGGATCTGGCCGCCTACTATGCCCGGCAGGAACTGAAGCTCGGGGAAGCCGACCCCAAGCTGGTGGATCAGGGTCAGCAGATCTATATGGGCGGCGACCCGGCCAACAACCTGCCGGCCTGCGCCGCCTGCCACGGCCCGGCCGGCGCCGGCAACCCCGTGGCGGGCTACCCGCGGCTGGGCGGACAGAACGGCCAGTACGTGGCGGCCACGCTCAAGGCCTACCGCTCCGGGGAGCGCGCAGGCTATGCGGCGGCCCAGGTCATGACCCAGATCGCCGAGCGCATGTCGGACGCGGAAATCGAGGCGGTGTCGTCCTATGTGCACGGCCTGAGCGCGGCGCCCGCCGGCGCGAACTAGCACCGCGACAGTGCGGTCATACAAAGGCGGCTACGGCCGCCTTTCGTTTGTGGGAGCGCTGGTCAATCCCCCGCTGCGGCGAGCAGTTGATCAGTTCCCCCGTCAGGGGCACGCTGCCCCCTTCATCCACGAGGAGACCTTCTTCATGCGAATTGCGGCAGCCCTCGCTCTGATTTTCTGGCTGGCCCTGCCGGCAGCCGCCCAGTACCAGCCGGGTTCCGACTACCGGGTGCTGGACCGGCCCCAGCCGGTAGCCGCCGAAGACGGCGTGCAGGTCACCGAATTCTTCTCCTACGGCTGCCCCCACTGTTTCGACTTCATGCCCATGATAGAGCGCTGGACCGAGCAGGCCGGGGCCGAGGTGTCGGTGCGCCGCGTGCCGGTGACCTTCGGGCGGGAACAGTGGCGGCATCTGGCCAAGGCGTTCTACGTGGCGGAGTTGACGGGCAGCGTGGACGAGATGCACGAGGCCATCTTCGAGGCCTACCACCTGCAGAACCGGCGCTTTCGCAACACCGATGAGCTGGTCGCGTTCTTCGCCGAGCATGGCCACGAGGCGGACAAGGTGCGCGAGGCGTTCAACTCCTTCGCGGTGGACGTGAAGGTCCGGCAGGCCGAGAAGATGGTGCGGGACTACGGCGTACGCAGCACGCCGTCGGTGGCGGTGGCTGGCCGCTACGTGATGGACCCCTCCCTGACCGGCACCCAGGAGCGCATGCTCGAGATCGCATCCCAGCTGGTGCGGCGCTCGGCCGGGGGCTGAGGGGCCGCCCGAACCCCGGCATTGGATCCCGCTCTTCATCCCCAGCACGCGCCGTGGACCGGTTCCGGCCCACGGCTGTTGCGGCTGATGAGCTACAACATCCAGACCGGCATCGAGACCCGGTACTTCCACCACTACCTCACCGGCGCCTGGCGCCACGTGCTGCCCAGCAATACCCGCCAGGGCAACCTGGACCGCATCGGCCAGGTGATCACCGACTTCGACATCGTCGGACTGCAGGAGATTGACGCCGGCAGCCTGCGCAGCGGCTTCGTCAACCAGGCGGCCTACCTGGCCCAGCGGGGGGGGTTTCCCTACTGGCACTTCCAGACCAACCGGCGCATCGGCCGCCTGGCCCGGCACAGCAACGGCCTGCTGAGCCGGCTGCGGCCCCTGGAAGTGCGCAATCACAAGCTGCCGGGAATGATCCCCGGCCGGGGCGCCCTGGTGGCGCGCTTCGGCGGCCCCGGCGAGAGCCTGCACGTGGTGCTCGTACACCTGGCCCTGGGCACCGTGGCGAGGGTACGCCAGCTCGAGTACATCGCCGCCCTGGTGTCCCGCTGGCGCCACGTCGTCCTGATGGGCGACATGAACTGCCCGTCGCGCAGCCCGGAGTTCGACGTGCTGCGGCGGCTGACCGACCTGCGCGAGCCGATCCACGACCTCCATACCTTCCCCAGCTGGCGGCCGGAGCGCAACATCGACCACATATTGGTCTCGCGCTCACTGCGGGTGACCGGCGCCCAGGTGGTGGACCATCCCCTCTCCGACCACCTGCCCATCACCATGGAAGTGCAACTTCCGGACGGTCTGGAACTGGTGGCCTGAGCAGCCGGTCCCGGGCCCGCCGTCACCGCCCGACGCCAACAACGACTGACCCGGGCACCGCTGCGGCTCTCTACCCGCGGCGCCCTCAGGTTCGCCGCCTCCCTGTCGGCTGGTCTACCCTTGGTCTATCGTGGGGTATTCAAGCATCAGCAAGGGAGAGAATCGCATGTACCAGCGCATCATGGTGCCGGTGGACCTGGTCCACGTCGAACGCCTGGAAAAGGCCCTGGAAAGCGCCGCCGACCTCTCCAAGCATTACGGGATCCCGGTGACCTACGTCGCCGTGGCGGCCACCACCCCCAATGAGATCGCCCACACGCCCGAGCAGCACGCCCGCAAGCTGGAGGAGTTTGCAGACCAGCAGGCCCGCAAGTATGGTCTCGGCGAGACCGCCGCCGCCTTCTACACGAGTCACGATCCGGCGGCGGATCTGGACGATAAGCTGCTCGCGGCCATAGACGAGACGGGCTCGGACCTGGTGGTCATGGCCTCGCATATCCCAGACTTTCCGGACCATATCTTCTCGTCCAACGCCGGTACCGTGGCATCCCACGCCCGGGTGTCGGTTTTCGTGATTCGCTAGGAAGCGCTCGCCGGGGGTGACTACACGCCCCGTTGATCCACCAAAAACCTTGAACTAAGGAGGCTCCATGGCTGAATCGGATCCCGGCAAGGACCCATCCGACCTGCTGACCCCGGATGGGGAGGCGGCGGTCGTCGACACCGATTACGTCGTCGGGCAGGACAACGTCGAGTTCAAGATCGGTTCGATACCGGTAGATATCCATAACCCGGTGTTCGCCATCTCCGGTG
The DNA here is from genome assembly GCA_964487155.1 of uncultured Ectothiorhodospiraceae bacterium. Classification (GTDB taxonomy): domain Bacteria; phylum Pseudomonadota; class Gammaproteobacteria; order Nitrococcales; family Nitrococcaceae; genus CAZAQB01. The sequence goes on along the minus strand of CAZAQB010000079.1, from coordinate 3,433 downwards.
CGGTAGTGATCGCCTTCGTGGCATTCGCGCTGATCTTCACGGAAACCGCCGGCGATGTGTTCGGCTGGCTGCGCCCGGCGGTGACCTCCACCTTCGACTGGTTCTTCCTGTCCGCCGCCAACATCTTCGTGCTGGTCGCCCTGGGAATCATGGTCTCCCCTCTCGGGCGGGTGCGCATCGGCGGCACCAAGGCAGTGCCCGAGTACTCCTACCTGGGCTGGTTCGCCATGCTATTCGCCGCCGGCATGGGCATCGGCCTGATGTTCTTCGGTGTCTCCGAGCCCATTTCCCACTACTCATCGTCGGTGGCGGAGGGCGCCGGCTCGCCGGACAGCTGGGCGCCGCTGGCGGGTGCCGCCGGCAATGAGCTCGAGGCCCGGCGCCTGGGCATGGCGGCCACCATCTTCCACTGGGGCCTGCACCCCTGGGCGATCTATGCGGTGGTGGCCCTGGCCCTGGCCCTGTTCGCCTACAACAAGGGCCTGCCGCTGTCCATTCGCTCGGTGTTCTACCCGCTGTTCGGCGACCGGGTTTGGGGCTGGACCGGCCACATCATCGACATCGTGGCGGTGTTCGCCACACTGTTCGGCCTGGCCACCTCGCTCGGCTACGGCGCAGAGCAGGCCGCAGCCGGGCTGAATCACATCTTCGGCATGCCGGTGAACGACGTCTCCAAGGTGGTGCTGATCCTCGCCATCACCGGCGTGGCGCTGGTGTCGGTGTGGGCCGGACTGGACGCCGGCGTCAAGCGCCTGTCCGAGATCAACATGGTGCTCGCCGCGCTGCTGCTGCTGTTCATCGTGATTCTGGGGCCCACCGTTGCCATACTCACCGGCTTTTTCGGCAACATGGTGAGCTACGTGGAGCACCTGCCGGCCCTGTCCAACCCCTTCGGCCGGGAGGACACCAACTTCAGCCAGGGGTGGACCAGCTTCTACTGGGCCTGGTGGATCTCCTGGTCACCCTTCGTGGGGATGTTCATCGCCCGGGTGAGCCGTGGCCGCACGGTGCGTGAGTTCATCCTCTGCGTGCTGCTGATCCCTTCGCTGGTATCCGTGTTCTGGATGACCTCCTTCGGCGGCACCGCCGTCAGCTTCGTCACCACTGGCGTGTCGGCCATTACGGAGGCCTCTCTGGAACTGAAGCTGTTCATCATGCTCGAGCAGCTACCCCTCGCGTCCATCACCTCGTTCGTGGGCATCGTGCTGGTGATCGTGTTCTTCGTCACCTCATCGGACTCGGGCTCGCTGGTGATCGACACCATCACCGCCGGCGGCAAGGTGGACGCCCCGGTACCCCAGCGCATGTTCTGGGCCATTTTCGAGGGTCTGGTCGCCATCGCCCTGCTGCTGGGCGGCGGTCTCGGCGCCCTGCAGGCGGCGGCCGTGTCCACCGGCCTGCCGTTCGCCGCGGTGCTGCTGGTGGCCTGCGTGGCCCTGGTCAAGGGACTCATGGACGAGCCAAGGGCCAAGTAGGCCTTTGGGGACATTGCCGTTTCAACCGGGGGCCTGCGGGCCCCCGACTTTTTCGGGCGCCGGAGATGGGAGAGACAGTGGGGACTGAGGACTGAGGACTGAGGACTGAGGACTGAGGACTGAGGACTGAGGACTGAGCCAGCATGGGGGCCCGCCACGCAATGGCAAGGCCTCTCACGTACTCAGTAATTGGTACCCAGTACAGCCCGGACAGGCAATCCCGGGCTCGACCCGAAGCGGAATCTGTCTGTCAGAGGTTCGAATCCCTGGGGCTTCGTCTTCGGCAGGAGGCGTCCAGACGCCCCGGACTTCGGTGGGGTAATTGGCGCGCCCGAGAGGATTCGAACCTCTGACCTTCGGCTCCGGAGGCCGACGCTCTATCCAGCTGAGCTACGGGCGCGTGGTCGGTGGGATGCGGCTAGAATACGCCGGGTAGTACCACAAGCTAGCCTGGGCTGTTGGCTGGGGTGCAGCCCGTCCGTCTGAACCCGCCAGCAGGAGCGGAACCATAGCCCGAACTGCCCTCGGCTGTCCATGGGCGGCGCGTGTGGACACGAGATTGGATACAGGTCAAGGACCAGCGCCGTCCGCGAGGCTAGGCTGGTATGCGCTTCCCAGTTCGTGCAGTACGGATTGCGAATCAGACGACGGCATCATAGTCTTCAATCCATAAGAACGCCGACGGGGCTCCAGTGACGGGGATGGCATTCAAATGGTCGTTAACGATAGAGAGTTCGGCGCGCAGTCGACCCGCAGCGCGGGCAGTGGCGCCGCCGGGGGGGCACTGGGCGCCGCGGCGAGGGCGGGGATCAGCTCTGGAATGCCGGGCATAGAGTCCCAGATCCGTGTGCTGCTGGTGGACGACCACCCGGTGGTCCGCATGGGGGTGGCGGCGGGCCTGGGGGGCTGCGCCGACATCGAAGTGGTGGGCGAGGCGCGGGATGTCACCTCCATGGTCGAGGGCCTGAAGGGCACCGAGCCGGACGTCGTCGTGCTGGATCTGCAACTGGAAGGCGGCGAACCGGTGGAGGGCCTGACGGTACTGCGCCGTGAGGTGCCCGATGCCCGGGTCATCGTCTATACCGCCCACGACGATGCCGAGACCATCGTCCAGGTGGTGGAGATGGGGGTTCAGGGCTACCTGCTGAAGAGCGCGGGGCTGAACGATCTGGTCAATGCGATTCGCGTGGTGTTCGCCGGCGGCACGCTGCTGCAGCCCTGCGTCGCCACCAAGCTGGTGGAGAGCATGCGGCGCGGCCGCTCCAATGGCGCAGCGGCGGCACCGGCGGCCAACCTCAGCCTGCGCGAATGCGAAGTGTTGCGGCTGGTCGCCCAGGGCAAGAGCAACCGGCAGATTGCCGCGGCGCTGTTCATCAGCGAGCGCACCGTCAAGTACCACGTGAGCTCGATTCTGGGAAAGCTGAACGCCGCCAACCGCACCGAGGCGGTTCTCGCCGCAACCCGCATGGGGCTGGTGGGGTCGGAACACGGCGCCTAACAGCCGGTCGGATTCGGTGCTTCGTCGCGAGCCTGACCTTGTCACACAACCTCGCTGAGGAGATCCTCCGGCGCTCCGCCCGGCCGGTGAACCGCCCGGTAGGTCGGCTGCTCACGGCAGCCGACATCGCCGCCCACCGTGGCTATTGCGCGGCCGCCTGTCGGTTGCCAGGAGCAACCGACCTACGCGCCTCGCTGCGACGCCAGCCGACTCATGGGTAACGCTCAGGTCGCAAGCTAGTCCGAAGGCCGCCTAGCAGCCTGTCGGACTTAGGGATGATCTACTGCGGCGGCGGCAAACGGGGCTCTTTTTCCGCTCCTTTTCGTCAAATAGCGCCCACTATTCTCCTCAAATGAGCGAAAAAACCGCCTCCGTTTCCCACTCGCCTCGCTACGACCCCCTAACTCCGACAGGCTGCTAGGACTCTCGGTTCTCGGGACTCTCCGGATCCTCCTCGGCG
>CAZAQB010000078.1:1567-15124 GCA_964487155.1 uncultured Ectothiorhodospiraceae bacterium | reverse complement strand
GCCCTGGGGTGGGCGGCATCATACACCGAGGCAAGATGCTGGAAGTCCAGGTGGGTGTAAACCTGCGTGGTGCCGATGTCGGCGTGGCCCAGGAGCTCCTGCACCGCCCGCAGATCGCCGCTGGACTCCAGCAGGTGGGTGGCGAACGAGTGGCGCAGGGTGTGGGGGCTCACCGGCCGCTCCAGGCCCTGGCCGCGGGCCAGGCGCCGCAGCCGCTGCTGGATCGCCCGGTGTCCCAGACGCCGGCCGCCCCGGCCCACCAGCAGGGCCGGCTCGTCCGGCGCCGCCAGGGCCGAGCGCCGCTCCAGCCAGCGGGCCAGCGCCGCCCTGGCCATGCGCCCTACCGGCAGCACCCGGGTCTTCGCGCCCTTGCCCTGGACCCGGATCTGGTCTGGATCGCCGGCGAAAGCCGCGGCATCCAGGGCCGCCAGTTCCGCCAGGCGCAGGCCGCAGGAATACACCAGCTCGAAGGCCGCCCGGTCGCGGCACGCCAGCGAATCCTCGTCGCCCGCAGCCGGCTGCAACAGGCGGGCGGTCTCGTCCACGTCCAGGGTGCCGGGCAGCCGGCGCGGGCTGCGGGGGGCAGGCAGCTCGGCGGCCGGGTCGCGGCGCGCGGCGCCTTCCCGAAGCAGGAAGCGATACAGGGCGCGCAGCGCCGCCAGCCGCCGGGCCAGGCTGCGCCCGCCGACGCCGCGGGCGTACTCGGCGGCAAGGAAGGCCCGCACCTGGGCCGGCGTCACCTCGGCCCAGGGCACCGGCAGGCCGCCGGGCCACCAGCGCCCGAACGCCGTGAGATCCCGCAGGTAGTGCTGCCGGGTGAGCGGGGAGAGGCGGCGCTCGTCCGCCAGGTGGGTTTCGAACCGGGCCAGCCAGTCCGGCTCAGCCATCAGGCCGGCAGATGCTGGCGCACCGCCCGTCCCACCAGCTGCCCCAGCTGGCGCAGGAACACGGTGCCGTGATCGCCGCGGTAGCGGTCGGCGTCCCGGCTGCCGATGCCGATCAGCCCCCGGGCCCAGCCGTCGTCGATGGGAATCACCGCCGCCGAGCGCACGTCCGCCGCATATTCGTCGAACACCAGGGACATCTGCTCGCCGTTCAGCCGGCCGCACACCGGACGGTTGCCCCGGAAGCGCTCGCCGAGGCGCTCGGCGCGCTCGGCGTCAGGTTCCAGCACCACCGCGTCCACGTCGGGAACATCGGTGCCGATCAGCAGGATCCGGCAGACATCGGCATTGAAGTTGAGGCGCAGGCCGGCGCGCACGGTGCCCACCACCGAGTCCAGGGAATCACACTCCAGCAGCTCCAGGGTGAGATTGTGGAGCTGCTCGGCGAGACGGTCGTTGTCCCGGGCCACCCGCAGCAGGTCGTCCAGACGCCACCTCAGGCGACGCTTCTCCTCGCGCAGGATGCGTACCTGGTATTCCAGCAGCGACAGGGCCGGCGCGCTGCCGTGGGGGATGCTGAGCTCGCAGAGCAGATCCTGGTGGTTCTGGAAGAACTCCGGGTTCTCGCGCAGATAATCCTTTACCGCCGCCTCGCTCAGGGGAGGGGCGGGTCGGGTGGAATGCTGTGTTGCCATCAATCGACCCTCGCGCAGCCGCAGCTCCGACCCGGGGCCCGGGTCCGCGGGGGCGGGAACACCGAAGACCGCTCCGTAGGGTCCTGTCCCAGAAGTTCGTCACCCCTCTGAGGGCTGCTGCGGTTCCAGGGCCAGGCGCGCCGACGAGCCGTAGCGGGGCTACGGCGAGGAGGCGCAACACCGCCCTGGGACCGCAGCAGCCCTCCCTGCGGGCGCCCCGACAAGGCACTGTCGGGGTGTTGGCGTCGCTCGACGTGGTACCACCACGCCTTCACGCCGCCGCCTACCGACAGTGCCTTGTCGGGGCGCAGAGCGGCGACGAACTTCTGGGACAGGACCCTAAGCATGGAAACCGCCGTCCTATGGCAGGGCAATCTCGCCCCGGAAAACGCTGACCGCCGGGCCCGCCATATGCACCGGCGCGGCGTCGCCGGCCCAGTTTATCACCAGTCTGCCTCCAGGAAGATCCACGGCGACCTCGGGGCCCAGCAGCCCGCGTAGCCGGACCGCCACCACGGCGGCGCAGGCGCCGGTGCCGCAGGCCTCGGTCTCGCCGGCTCCCCGCTCCCAGACCCGCAACCGCAGGTGGTCGGGCGCCAGCACCTGGGCGAAGCCGGCGTTCACCCGCCGCGGGAAGCGGGGGTGATGCTCGATCCGCGGGCCCAGCCGCGCCACCGGCGCCGCATCCAGGTCGTCCACCAGCACCACCGCGTGGGGGTTGCCCATGGACACGGCACCGATCTCCAGCGTCTCGCCGTCCACCTCAAGCGGATAGCTCACGGCGCAATCCGCGGCCTCGAAGGGGATCGCCGGAGGGTCCAGCTCGGGTGGGCCCATGTCCACCACCAGGCGGCCGTCGGGCAGCGGCCGGACGGTGGTCAGCCGGCCGTGGGTCTCCACGCTCACCTGCTCGCCCCGCACCAGGCCCCGGTCGAGCAGCAAGCGCACCAGACAGCGCACGCCGTTGCCGCAATGCTCGGCCTCGCTGCCGTCGGCATTGAAAATTCGGTACCGGACCTGGGCCTCTCCACCGCGCGGCGGCTCGGCCAGCAGCACCTGGTCGCAGCCCACCCCGCGTCGCCGGTGGGCCAGCAGGCGCGCATCGGCGCCGCTCAGGTCCACCGGCCGGGACAGCCCGTCGATGACCACGAAGTCGTTGCCCAGGCCATGCATCTTGGTGAATTCGAGCGTGCGGGCCACTGTGGGGTCAGTCCCAGTCGGGGATGCGCTCGCCCCGCCAGAGTTCGGCCAGGGGCTCGCGCTCGCGGATCTCCCAGGCGCGGTTACCGTCCACCAGCACCTCCGGCGGACGCGGCCGGGTGTTGTAGTTGCTGCTCATGACGAAACCGTACGCCCCGGCGGCGCGCACCGCCAGCAGGTCGCGGCCCGTTAGGGCCAGCTGCCGGTCGCGGCCCAGGAAATCGCCGCTCTCGCAGACCGGCCCCACCACGTCCCAGGGGCGCGGCGGGGCCCCTGTATCGGCCTCCACCCGCTCGATGGCCTGCCAGGCGTCATACAGCGCCGGGCGCAGCAGATCGTTCATGGCCGCATCCACCACCGCAAAGCCGCGCGGCTCGCCGGCCTTCAGATACTCCACCCGGGTGAGCAGCACCCCGGCCTCCCCTACCAGGCAGCGGCCCGGCTCCAGCAGCAGGGTGTGCGGCCGGTCGCCGACCCGGGCCACCAGCTGCTCCACGTAGTCCCGGCGCGACGGCGGGGTTTCGTCCCGGTAGCGGATGCCGAGCCCGCCACCCATATCCAGATGGGACAGTGAGATGCCGGCGGCCTGCAGGCGGTCCACCAGTTCCAGGACGCGATCCACCGCCTCGGCCAGGGGTTCGCCGGAGGTGAGCTGGGAGCCGATGTGGAAATCGATGCCGGTGAGCCGGATGCCGGCCATGCGCTGCGCCCGCCCATAGAGGGCTTCGGCCTCGGCGGCCGGCACCCCGAACTTGCTGTGGCGCAGGCCGGTGGCGATGTAGGGATGGGTGCGGGGATCCACGTCCGGGTTGACCCGCAGGGACACCGGCGCGCGCCGGCCCTGGGCCCGGGCGATAGCGTCGATGCGCAGCAGCTCCGGCTCCGATTCGACGTTGAAGCACAGGATGCCGGCCTCCAGGGCGCGGCGGATTTCAGCTTCGCTCTTGCCCACCCCCGAGAACACCACCCGCGCCGGATCGCCGCCGGCGGCCAGCACCCGCTCCAGCTCGCCGCCGGAGACGATATCGAAACCGGCGCCCAGGCGGGCCAGCAGGGACAGCAGCGCCAGGTTGCTGTTGGCCTTGACGGCGTAGCAGATCAGGTGCTCCCGGCCCCCGAAGCCGGCGTCCAGCTCCCGCCAGGCGGCCTCGACGGCGGCCCGCGAATAGACGTAGCAGGGGGTGCCGAAGCGCTCCGCGAGCTCGGTCAGGGGTACCGACTCCGCCCACAGGGCCGCGTCCCGGCGCTGGAAACCGGTCATGAGCCCTCCTCCTCGGCCGGCGCCTGGGCAGGCGCCTCCGGCTCTGGCTCGGGCAGGTACAGGGGGCCCTTCTGGCCGCAGGCGGCAACACCCAGGGCCAGCAGCAGGGCGGCGGCGAGGCCTCTCATGACGCGCTCCGGCTGGGAATGGCGGAGCGTATGTTACCCGCCATGCCCGCACCCGGCACCCCGCCGGGGTTTGGCGGGCTGCGCAGGGCGTGGGATAGTCTGCAGCGGGTTCAGAGCGTGGAAGGAGCAGCCGTGAACGAGGCATTGCTGGAGGCCGTGGAGGTCACCCTGGGAGAGACCTGCGAGAGATCCGTGATCTGGCTGCACGGCCTGGGGGCCGACGGCTACGACTTCCAGCCCATCGTCCCCGAGCTGGGCCTGCCAAGGGATGCGGGGGTGCGCTTCGTATTCCCCCACGCGCCCCAGCGGCCGGTGAGCGTCAACGCCGGCATGACCATGCGCGCCTGGTTTGACATCTACGGCATCGGCGCCGGCTTTCCCCAGGACACCGAGGGCGTGGAGGCCTCCGCCGCGGCGGTGAGCGCCCTTCTGGCGCGCGAGCGCAGCCGCGGCGTCGCCCCCGAACACACGGTGCTGGCCGGTTTCTCCCAGGGCGGGGCCATTGCCCTGCACGCCGGGCTGCGCCACCCGGAGCGCCTGGCCGGCATCATGGGACTGTCCACCTGGATCCCGCTGCCGGAGCAACTGGCCGGCGAGCTGCACCCCGCCAACCGCCGCACGCCGCTGTTCCTGGCCCATGGCAGCCGCGACCCGGTGGTGCCTTCGGAGCTGGGCATCCGCAGCCGGGACTGGCTTGAGGCCGAGGGCTATGCGGTGGAATGGCACGACTACCCCATGGAGCACCAGGTCTGCCTGGAGCAGGTGCGGGACATCGGGGCGTGGCTGGGGCGGGTGCTGGGGGTGTAGGGCTGAGGACTGAGGACTGAGGACTGAGGACTGAGGACTGAGCAGAGTGAGGCGCCGGCCAGGCGTCTGTGAAGGCCGTCTGGCGGTGGAGTCCCGAGCCCTCGGCTGAAGATGCCGGATGCGCTTCGCTTATCCGGCCTACGCCTTGCAGCCACCCCCCTGCGCGCGGGTCAGTCGAGGCCCGCGTAGGCCGGATAAGGCGCGCCAGCGCCGCATCCGGCGTCTTGCGCTCACCCGCCGGCGCTCCCCTCCAGCGCCGCCAGCCGCTCCCGCGCCGCCGCCACCTGGGCCCGCACCTGAGCCGGCGCGGTGCCGCCGAGGTGGTTGCGGGCCGCCACCGAGCCCTCCAGAGTAAGCACCTCGAACACGTCCTCGCCGATCGCCGCGGAGAAGCGGCGCAGCTCTTCCAGGCTCATCTGCGCCAGGTCCCGGCCCTGCTCCACGCCGAAGCGCACCGCCCGGCCGACGATTTCGTGGGCGTCCCGGAAGGCGACTCCCCGGCGCACCAGGTAGTCCGCCAGGTCGGTGGCGGTGGCGAAGCCCTGGCGCGCGGCCTCCCGGGTGCGATCCCGGTTCACCGTCAGCGCCGGCACCATGTCGGCAAACGCCCGCAGGCAGCCGATCAGTGTGTCGGCGGCGTCGAACAGCGGCTCCTTGTCCTCCTGGTTGTCGCGGTTGTAGGCGAGCGGCTGGCCCTTCATCAGGGTCAGCAGGGTGAGGTGGCGGCCCTGCACCCGGGCCGCCCGGCCCCGCACCAGCTCGGCCACGTCCGGGTTCTTCTTCTGGGGCATGATCGACGAGCCGGTGCAGAAGCGGTCCGGCAGGTCCACGAAGCCGAACGCCGGCGAGGTCCACAGCACCAGCTCCTCGGCCATGCGCGAGAGGTGGGTCATGGCCAGCGCCGCGGCGGCGGTGAATTCGATGGCGAAATCCCGGTCGGAAACCGCGTCCAGGGAGTTGGCCGAGGGCCGCTCGAAGCCCAGCTCGGCACAGGTGAGGCGGCGGTCCAGGGGGAAGGTGGTGCCCGCCAGGGCGGCGGATCCCAGGGGCATGACGTTGGCACGCCGGCGGCAGTCGGCGAGGCGCTCCTCGTCGCGCACCAGCATCTCGTACCAGGCCAGCATGTGGTGGCCGAAGGTCACCGGCTGGGCCACCTGCAGGTGGGTGAAGCCGGGCATGATGCTATCCGCCTCGCGCTCGGCCAGAGCCACCAGCCCGGCCTGGAAGCGCCGCAGCTGGGCCGTCGCCGCGTCGATGGCCTCCCGCAGCCAGAGCCGCACGTCGGTAGCCACCTGGTCGTTTCGCGAGCGCCCGGTGTGCAGCTTCTTGCCGGCCTCGCCGATGCGCTCGGTGAGGCGCTTCTCGATGTTCATGTGGACGTCCTCCAGGGCGGGCGTCCACGGGAAGCTGCCGGCCTCGATCTCCGCCTCGATGGCGTCCAGGCCCTCCAGGATGGCGCTGAGCTCGGCCTGCGCGAGCACGCCGGCGGCCTGCAGCATGCGGGCATGGGCCCGGGAGCCCTGCAGATCCTGGCGGTACAGGCGCCGGTCGAAGTGCTCGGAGGCGGTGAACGCCTCCACGAAGCGGTCGGTGGCCTCGGTGAAGCGGCCGGTCCAGAGGGCGTCGGAGGTCTTGTCGCTCATGGGCTGCTGCCTGAGGCTGTGGGCGGAGGAAGGCCGCCGGGCACGCCCCGGGGCCGGCGGCGCAGTATAGCGAATCACCGCCCCGGGAGGCTGCCGGCCCGTACTACCGCCTCCACCTTGCCGCCAGGTGCCCGCGCCGCCATGCTGAACGCCGGACACCCGGCGGCGGCATCCACGGACAGGGAGATCCATGGCGAGAATTGTCGGAGCAGGGCCGGGCGCGGCGGACGGCCAGTTGTTCCTGCCCAACTTCTGCGCCCTGCACGCCGTGTTCGCGGTGGTGGTGATGGGCCAGCTGCTGGTGCTGGTGCTGGTGCTGGCCCGGCTCGGCCGGGGCGACCCATGGCAGGATCTCAGCCTGTTTTCCCTGCTGGTGCAATGGATTGCGCTGGGCAGCGCCGCCGTGCTGTGCGTGGCCCGACGCTGGCTGGCTGGCCGCGGCAACCTGACCGCGGCACTGGTGAGCTACCTGCTGGTGCTGGCGGTCGCCACCGCAGTCACGGTCCTCGCCCATCGGATCATGCCCGTGGGGGAACGGCCTTCCCTGGCGGAGTTCCTGGCCCGCAGCCTGATCATCGCCGCCATCGTCGCGGCGGTGGTGCTGCGCTATCTCTACCTCCAGCACCAGTGGCGCAGCCGGCTGCAGGCCGCCGCCCAGGCCCGGGTGGATGCCCTCCAGGCCCGCATCCGGCCGCACTTCCTGTTCAACGCCCTGAACACCATTGCCTCGCTGATCCCCGAGGATCCCGACACCGCCGAGCACCTGGTGGAGGACCTGGCCGACCTGTTCCGCGCCAGCCTGTCCCAGGGGGATCGCATGGTGGCTCTCGGGCGGGAGCTGGAACTGGTGGAGGGCTACCTGCGCATGGAGCAATTGCGGCTCGGGGACCGGCTGCAGGTGGACTGGCAACTGTCCCCGGATGTCGCGGATGCCCTGGTGCCGCCGTTCTGCCTGCAGCCACTGGCCGAGAACGCCGTCTACTATGGGATAGGGGGCTTGGTGGACGGCGGCACGATACGCATCGAGGCGCGCCGGGACGGCTCGGCCTTGCTGCTGGCGGTGACCAACCCACGGCCGGCAGCCGGCCGGGCCCGCGCCGGAGGGACCGGCATGGCCCAGGACAACATCCGCGAACGCTTGGCGCTGGCCTTCCCGGGCGTCTCCGGCATGCAGGTACGGGCGGGCGAGCGGGAATACCGCGTGGAGCTGCGCCTGCCCTGCCGTCGGGAGGGCGAGCATGCGGCTGCTGATCGTCGATGACGAGGCGCCGGCCCGGCGCCGGCTGCACACCCTGGTGGACGCGGTGGGCGGGCACCAGGTGGTGGGCGAGGCGAGTGACGGCGAGGGGGCGTTGCAGGCCTGCGAGCGGCTGCAGCCGGATGTGATCCTGCTGGACATCCGCATGCCGGGGCTGGACGGCCTGGAGGTGGCCGGCCGGCTCGCCGCGACCGCGCGGCCGCCGGCGGTGGTGTTCGTCACCGCCTACGGGGACCATGCGCTGGAGGCCTTCGAGCAGGCCGCGGTGGACTACTTGGTGAAGCCGGTACGCCGGGACCGCCTGGCCCTTGCCCTGGGCCGGGCACGCCGGCTCAACCGCGCCCAGCTGGAGTCGCTGCGCGAGGATGGCCTGTCCACCGCCCGCGAGCACATCCTGTGCCGGCGCCGCCAGGGGCTGGAGCTGATCCCGGTGGCCTCGGTGCGCTTCTTCATGGCAGATCAGAAATACGTGACCGTGGTTCATGCCGAGGGCGAGGACCTCATCGAGGAGTCGCTGAAGAGCCTGGAGCAGGAGTTCGGCGAGCGCTTCCTGCGCATCCACCGCAAGACCCTGGTGGCCCGGGACAGCCTGGTGGGCCTGGAGCGTGGAACCGATGGCCGCTGCCATGCGCTGCTCCGGGAAGGCCCCGCCCTGGAGGTCAGCCGCCGGCACCTGGCGCGGGTGCGGGAGGCGCTGGAGGAGGCGGGAGGGTAGGGCGAGAGCTGAGGACTGAGGACTGAGGACTGAGGACTGAGGACTGAGGACTGAGGACTGAGGACTGAGTGCAAGAGGGGGCTCGATAGGCGCCGAGGCGGGGTCACGCTCCGCTCAGCGCTAGACGCCGGATGCGCTTCGCTTATCCGGCCTACGCGGGCCTCGCCCAGGCGCCGTGGCGAGGCCCGCGTAGGCTGGATAAGGCGCGCAGCGGCGCATCCGGCGTGGCCGACTGAGGACCGGGTATGACTCCATCCAGGCGCCTGCCAGGCCGCCTCTCCCACTCAGTCCTCAGTCCTTTTCACCGCTTCACCTTCCAGCCCCCAGGCTTTCCCCCCCGGGCCCGCCCCATGGCATGCTTGCCGGCCCTCCGCCCCGATTCACGCAACCCGAGAGGAGTCCATGGCCGTGGAGCGCATCCGCATCGCCACCCGCCGCAGTCCGCTCGCCCTCTGGCAGGCGGAGCATGTCGCCGCTGCCCTGCGCGGCCACCACCCCGGCCTGGAGGTGGAGCTGGTGCCCATGACCACCCGCGGCGACCAGATCCTCGACTCGCCGCTGTCCCGGATCGGCGGCAAGGCGCTGTTCGTGAAGGAACTGGAGATGGGCATGATGGAGGGCCGGGCGGACATCGCGGTCCATTCCATGAAGGATGTCCCCGCCCGGCTGCCCGACGACATGGCCCTGCCGGTAATCCTGGAGCGGGAGGATCCCCGGGACGCCTTCGTCTCGAACCACTATGACGGCGTCCAAGAGCTGCCGCAGGGCGCTCACGTGGGCACCGCCAGCCTGCGCCGGGAGTGCCAATTGCGCGCCCGGCGCCCTGACCTCAAGGTCTCCAACCTGCGGGGCAACGTCCAGACCCGGCTCGGCAAGCTGGACGCCGGCGCCTACGATGCCATCGTGCTGGCCGCCTCCGGGCTGCGGCGGCTGGGCCTGCAGGAGCGCATCCGCCACGCGCTCACCCCCGAGGAGAGCCTGCCGGCGGTGGGCCAGGGGGCACTCGGCATCGAGTGCCGCGCCGATGCCGCCGAGCTGCACGCCCTGCTGGCACCGCTGGACCACCAGCAGACGCACCTGCGAGTGGCCGCGGAGCGGGCGGTCAATGCCCGGCTGGAAGGCAGCTGCACCGTGCCGCTGGCCGCCTACGCCCTGCTGGAGTCCGACCAGCTGCACCTGCGCGCCCTGGTGGGCAGCCCCGACGGGCGCACCGTGCTGCGCGGCGAAACCCGGGGGCCGGCCGCCAGCGGCCCGGCGCTGGGCCTGGCCCTGGCCGAGGACCTGCTCTCCCGGGGGGCCGACCGTCTGCTGGCCGCCCTGGCCGAGGGCTGAGGGAACGCGGGGTGGGCCCGGCTTCTGGCTTCCTGCACGGCCGCGGTGTGCTGGTAACCCGGCCGCGGGGCCAGGCGGCGGCGTTGGTCAGCGCACTGGAGCAGGCCGGCGCCCGGGTGGTGGAACTGCCCACCCAGCAGATCGTCGCCCTGGAGGGGCCGCAACTTGCAGCCCAGGCCCGGCGGCTGCTGCCGGCGGCGAACTGGCTGTTCTTCGTCAGCCCCAACGCCGTGCGCCAGACCCTGGCACTGATGCGGCAGCTGGGCATCGACTGGCCGCGCGGGGCGCGGGCCGCCAGCGTCGGCCGGGGCAGCAGCGCCGCCCTGGAGACCGCCGGCATCGCGGTGCAGCTGGAGCCGGCCAGCGGCGCCGGCAGCGAGCCCCTGATGGCCCGGCCCGAGCTCCAGCGCCTGCACGGCCAGCGGGCGGTCATCCTGCGGGGTGAAGGGGGCCGTGAATGGCTCGCCGCAACCCTTCGCGAACGGGGCGCCGTGGTGGACCAACTCGAGGTCTACCGGCGCACCCCCGCCGGCGCGAACCCGGCCGAGGCCCGTGCAGGCTGGCGCCAGGGTTGGCTGGAGTACACAATCGTGACCAGTGTCGGCGGCCTGGCCGCCCTGCTGGAGCTGGCCGGCGCCGACCTTCCGCTGCTGCTGGGCACGCGACTGGTCACCGTAAGCGGGCGCATCGCCGAGGCGGCGGTGGCGGCCGGCTTCCGGGAACCACGGGTGGCAGCGGATCCTGGGGAGGCCGCCCTGGTGGCGGCGATCAGGGCCGACCTCGCAACGCGGCCCGGTGGAACGGGGGAGCCATGACCACCGAAGACGACAAGAAACGCGACCAGCACACCGAGCCGGGCTCGGACACCGAGACCCACGGCGATACCCAGCGGGAGCAGGCCGGCACCGAGGGCCCGAACGGCACCGACACCGCCGCAGGACAGCAGCCCACGCCGTCCGGCGAATCGGCCGCCGCATCCGAGGCCGAGGACGCGCCCGCCAGCGAGCCCCGGCCCGGCGGCGAGGGGCCAGGGAGCCCCCGCCCGCCGGGAGACGACGAAACCCGCCGCGGCGGCCGCCCCATCGCCGTCGCCGCCCTGGTCATCGCCCTGCTGGTGGCCGTCGGAGTGGGCCTCGGCGGCTACGAGCTGTGGCAGAAGCTGCGGCAGCTGCGCGGCGCCCAGCAAGGCATGGTCAGCAGCCAGGCACTGGAGCAGCGCAGCCAGGCGCTGAGCCAGCGCATCGACACCCTGGCGAGCCGCAACGAGAAGCTGGAACAACGCCTGAGCGGCGTGCAGGACACCGTCAGCCAACTGGCAGGCCGGCTGGACCAGCGGGCCCAGCAGGCCGGCGCCCTGGCCGACCAGTTCGAAACACTGCGCCAGCAGCAGCGCAGCCTGGCCGGCCGTGTGGACGAGGCGATCACCGTGGCCGGCTCCGAGGGCGACGACTGGCGCCGCGCCGAGGCGGGCTATCTCGCCAGCGTGGCCGTCTACCGGGTGCGCTTCCATGGCGATGTGGCGGGCGCCCTGCGGGCGCTGCGCACTGCCGACGAGCTGCTGGCGGCTGCGGACGCTCCGCCGGCGGCTCTGCGCGAGGCCCTGTCGGCGGCCCGCGAGCGGCTAAGCGAGGTCACTCTGCCGGACCGGGAGGCCCTGGCCTCGCGCATCGAGGACCTGGAGGCCGGCATCAGCCAGTGGCCGTTGCAGTCCGGCGTGGAGAGCGTGGCGGCCCGAGCCCGGGACGGCTCGCCGGCGGCGCCGGATCCCGCCCAGGCGCCCGGCTGGCGGCAGGCCCTGACGCGGGCCTGGGAGCAGGTCAAGGCCAGCCTCGGCCAGCTGGTGGTGGTGCAGCGTGACGGCAAGAGCCTGCCGCTGGTGAGCCCGGCGGAGCGGTTCTTCCTGGAGCAGAACCTGCGGTTGCGGCTGGAGTCGGCGCGCCTGGCCCTGCTGGCCGGCGACGAAGCCCTGTACCGGCGCAGCCTGGAGCGGGTGCAGAGCTGGCTGGAGCGCTATTTCGACACCAGCGTCCCGGACGTTCGCAACGCGGTCTCCGAGGCTTCCTCCCTGGCCGCGGCCTCCATCACACCCCAGCTGCCCGATCTGAGCTCCACCCTGGAGCCGCTGACCCGGCTCGATTAGAGGAGGGAGCCCCAATGCGCCGACTTTTTCTCGCCCTGTTGCTGCTGCTGGCCAGCGTGCTGCTGGCCCTGTGGTTCCGCGACCACGACGGCTTCGTGGTGGTCACCGCCGGGCCCTGGACCCTCCAGACCAGCCTGATCGTTTTCATCGGCGCCCTGGCCGCCCTGATGCTGGCGGTGTGGCTGGGCTTAGGCCTGCTGCGCCGGCTGCTGGGCGCTCCCGGCGGCGTCCGGCGCTGGTTCGGCCAGCGCCGCACCCGGCGCGTCCAGCGTCAGTTCCTGCAGGGCCTGATGCTGCTCGCCGAGGGCAGCTACCCGCAGGCGGAAAAGGCCCTCGCCAAGCGCGCGAGCCAGGGTGACGCCCCGCTGATCCACTACCTGGGCGCCGCGGTGGCGGCCCAGCGCCAGGGGGATCTGGAGCGCCGGGACGACTACCTGTCGAGGGCCGACCGCGCCCAGCACGACGGCCGCCTGGCGGTGGGTCTGATGCAGGCCCAACTGCAGCTGGAAGCGGGTCAGCGGGAGCGCGCCCTGGCCTCCCTGGTCTACATGCACGAGCAGGCTCCGAACAACCGCCGCGCCCTGGAGCTGCTGCTGTCCTGTGCCGAGGCGCTGGAAGACTGGGAGCGCCTCGCCGACCTGCTGCCGGAGGCCCGGCGCCTGAAGCTGGGGAGGGCCGAGAACCTGGAGCGGCTGCAGCGGCGCGTCGCCGCCGAGCGCCTGGCCGTGGCCGCCCGCCGGGGCGACCTGGAGAAGCTGCAGGGCATCTGGCAGAGCCAGCCGCCGGAGGTGCGCGACACCCCGGAGCTGCTGGCGGACTATGCCGGACACCTGATTCGCCTGGGCGCCCACGCGCCGGCCGAGAAGCTGCTGCGCTCGGCGCTGGACAGGCACTACCTGCCGGCCCTGGCGCGCCGCTACGGGGAGGTCGACCTGCGGCCCGCCGACCGGCAACTGGCGCAGGTGGAACGCTGGCTCAAGCAGCGCCCCGAGGATCCGGCCCTGCTGCAGGCGGCCGGCCGTCACGCCCTGCGCGCCGGACTCTGGGGCCGGGCCCGCAGCTACCTGGAGGCGGCGGCGGCGCGCACCGACGAGGCCCAGTGCCACCGCCTGCTGGCCGCCCTCTACGAGCGCCTGGGTGAGGAGGACGCCGCCGCCAGGGCGTACCGGCGGGCGCTGGAGCTCGCGCTCGGGCCCACGCCGCCGGAACTGGAGGCGAGCCTGGAGGGAGCGCCGCCCCGGGTGCTGGAGGCGGCGCAAGGCGCCGGCGGCTGACGGGCCGCCGGCAACTCTTTGTCCATTCTGCATGCATTCGGGCGCTTGACCATCTCGCCTGGAAATGCCGGATGCGCTTCGCTTATCCGGCCTACGCCGCATGCCAGGCGCCGGACCAAAACCCGCGTAGGCCGGATAAGGCGCGCCAGCGCCGCATCCGGCGTTGCCGGAGCGCTCGCGGGGTCACCGAAGACGCCGGATGCGCTTCGCTTATCCGGCC
>CAZAQB010000078.1:0-1467 GCA_964487155.1 uncultured Ectothiorhodospiraceae bacterium | reverse complement strand
GCCGGAGCGCTCGCGGGGTCACCGAAGACGCCGGATGCGCTTCGCTTATCCGGCCCACGCCGCATGCCAGGCGCCGGACCAAAACCCGCGTAGGCCGGATAAGGCGCGCCAGCGCCGCATCCGGCGTTGCCGGAGCGCTCGCGGGGTCACCGAAGACGCCGGATGCGCTTCGCTTATCCGGCCTACGCCGCGGGCCCACAGCGCCGGCCATTGGCCGCGGTGTAGGCGCGCTTTCCGACCGATCACGTACCCGAATGTTCTGTGAACATCCTCTCAGTCGTTATGGTGGCTGATGTCGCCTTCCTTGAACAGGAAGTCCTTCAGGTGGCCGTCGAAGGTGGAGTCGCGGCGGCGGATCCACTCCAGGACCATGGCCGCGTGCTCTTTCTCCTCGTCGCGGTTGTGGGCCAGGATGGCCTTCAGCTCCGGATCCGAGGTGGCGTCCACCCGCTGGTTGTACCAGTCCACTGCCTCCAGCTCTTCCATGAGGGAGGTGAGGGCCCGGTGCATATCCCGGGTCTGCGCCGAGAGCTCCTCGATGGGCTCGTGATAGCCTTCGTTCGCCACGCTTTCATCTCCTGGTCGGTAATAACCGTTACGGTTGCAGCACCGTGCAACCGGTGGTGCGCCGGCCCTCCAGGGCCCGGTGGGCCTCGGCGGCCTGCGCAAGCGCGAAGCGCTGGTGGATCTCCACCGCCACCTTGCCCTCGCCGACCATCTGGAACAGCTCGCCAGCCGTGTCCAGCAGATCCTGGCGCTTCGCCGTATAGGTGAACAGGGTGGGCCGGGTCAGGTAGAGGGAGCCCTTCTGGGCCAGCAGCGCCGGGTTGAAGCGGGTGACCGGCCCGGAGGACTGGCCGAAGCTCGCCAGCACGCCCAGCGGCCGCAGGCAGTCCAGGGAGCGCTCGAAGGTGTCCGCCCCCACCGAATCGTAGACCGCGGCCACCCCCTCGCCGCCGGTGATCTCCCGGACCCGCTCCACGAAATCCTCCGCGTTGTAGTTCACCGGATGGTCGCAGCCGTGGCGCCGCGCCAGCTCGGCCTTCTCGGCACTGCCGACGGTGCCGATCACCGTGGCGCCCAGAGCCTTGGCCCACTGGCAGGCGATCAGGCCCACGCCGCCGGCGGCGGCGTGGAACAGGATGGTGTCGCCCGGCTGCACCCGGTAGGTGCGGCGCAGCAGGTACTGGGCGGTCATACCCTTGAGCATCATGGCGGCGGCCTGCTCGTCGCCAATTTCCTCCGGCAGGGCCACCAGCCGGTGGGCGGCGATCACCCGGCGCTCGGCATAGGCGCCCGGCGGCGGGGCGGCGTAGGCCACCCGGTCGCCCACTGCCACCTCGGTAACCCCGTCACCCACCGCCTCCACCACCCCGGCCGCCTCCATGCCCGGGGTGAAGGGCAGTTGCGCCGGCGGGTAGGCGCCGGTGCGGAAGTAGACGTCGATGTAGTTGACGCCCACGCAGC
>CAZAQB010000077.1:0-15356 GCA_964487155.1 uncultured Ectothiorhodospiraceae bacterium | reverse complement strand
CCCCGGCGGTCGCCAAAGCCCGCGTAGGCCGGATAAGCGCAGCGCATCCGGCGTCCTCGGCTGGGGCAGGGTCGGCGCGGTCTCACTCTTGGCAGGGCATTGCCAGTACCTCGTACCCTGTACGCCGCGAAGACCGTGGATTGCGCTTCGCTCCATCCACCCTACGTCCCCGAGCCAGTCGGTGTCCGTTTGTGGCCCGCGACGCCCCATGGCCCGAATCCAGTCGCGTTATGTCGCTCCAGGGGGGTTCCTTCCGGTGCCCGCCTGCCTTACACTTTGCGGCTCGCCAAATCCGGCGGGGCCGGCAACGTGCGGTGCTTCCCCGGTCGGAGCCACGCGAGGCAACGGTGCTCCGGCATCTACTAGGCCAGTAGCTCAATTGGTAGAGCAGCGGTCTCCAAAACCGCAGGTTGGGGGTTCGAGTCCCTCCTGGCCTGCCACTATCTGTCATGCACGCGGCGGCCTGTGGGGCCGCCGAACGGTATGGGGCCCATGAACGCCAAGGTCGAGAGCGCGCCGTCGGCGCTCGACAATATCAAGCTGGTGCTGGCGGCGGGGGTGCTGCTCGCCGGCATCGCCGGCTTCGAGTACTTCTCCGATCAGTCGCTGCTCTACCGGGTGCTGGGCCTGGTGGCGGTGGCGGCGGTGGCGGCGGCCATCGCCATGACCTCCGCCCAGGGGCGCAATACCTGGGTTTTCTTCCGCGACGCCCGCAACGAGGTGCGCAAGGTCATCTGGCCGACCCGCCAGGAGACGCTTCAGACCACGCTGATCGTGCTGGCCATGGTGGTGCTGGTGGCGCTGATCCTGTGGGCCATGGATGCGCTGTTCCTGGAACTGGTCCAGTGGCTTCTGAACGTGAACCGCGGCAGCTGAGGGATAGATGGCAAAGCGCTGGTACGTCGTGCACGCCTACTCGGGTTTCGAGAACCAGGTGAAGAAGTCTCTGGAGCAGCGCATCAAGCGCATGGAGATGGAGGACTACTTCGGCGAGATCCTGGTGCCCACCGAGGAGGTCGTGGAAATCCGCGACGGGCAGAAGCGGCGCAGCGAGCGCAAGTTCTTCCCCGGTTACGTGCTGGTGCAGATGGAGCTCAACGACGAGACCTGGCACCTGGTGCGCGAGGTGCCCCGGGTGATGGGCTTCATCGGCGGCACCTCGGACCGGCCCGCGCCGATCTCCGACGCCGAGGCCGACCAGATCCTCAACCGGGTCAAGGAGGGCGCCGAGAAGCCGCGGCCCAAGGTGCTGTTCGAGGTGGGCGAGGTGGTCCGGGTGACCGACGGTCCGTTCACCGACTTCAACGGCGTGGTCGAAGAGGTCAACTACGACAAGAGCCGCCTGCGGGTGGCGGTGCTGATCTTCGGCCGGTCCACTCCGGTGGAGCTGGAGTTCAGTCAGGTGGAGAAGGGCTAGCAGGGCCCCGGTAGGAGCGGCTTCAGCCGCGAATCTCCGGCCAGCGTGTGGCGCCGGAGGTTGGGAGATTCGCGGCTGAAGCCGCTCCTACCAGCAAGCAGCCCCCACAAGCCGCTCCCACGCGGGCTCGACAGGGCCGGGTGGCGCGGCAGGATTGGTAGCGAAGCGATGGCGGCCACGGCCGCTGGACAGAGACGGGGAGCCGGGGTGAGAGTCCCCGGCGCTGGTACCCGATCAGGAGTCTGAAATGGCCAAGAAAGTAACAGCTTATATCAAGCTGCAGGTGGCCGCCGGGCAGGCCAATCCGAGCCCCCCGGTGGGCCCGGCGCTGGGTCAACACGGCGTGAACATAATGGAATTCTGCAAGACCTTCAACGCCAGGACCCAGGAGATGGAACCGGGCCTGCCCACCCCGGTGGTGATCACGGTCTACTCCGACCGCAGCTTCACCTTCATTACCAAGACCCCGCCGGCGGCGGTGCTGCTGAAGAAGGCCGCCGGCATCAAGTCCGGCAGCGGCGTGCCCAACCGCAACAAGGTGGGCAAGGTGACCATGGAGCAGGTGCGCGAGATCGCCCTGACCAAGATGCCGGACCTGAACGCCGCCGATGAGGATGCCGCCATGAAGAGCGTGGTCGGCACGGCGCGGAGCATGGGTCTCGAGGTGGAGGGCTGATCGACATGGCAAAGCTCAGCAAGCGCGTCGCCGCCATCCGCGAGAAGATCGACCGCAACCGGCTCTACCCCGCCGAGGAAGCCTTCGGCCTGCTGAAGGAAACCTCGTCGGTGCGGTTCACCGAGTCGGTGGACGTGGCGGTCAACCTGGGGGTGGATCCCCGCAAGTCCGACCAGGTGGTGCGCGGCTCCACCGTGCTGCCCCACGGCACCGGCAAGAGCGTCAAGGTGGCGGTGTTCGCCCAGGGCGCCAATGCCGACGCCGCCCGCGAGGCCGGCGCCGACGCGGTGGGCATGGACGACCTCGCCGAGCGCCTGCGCGGCGGCGAGCTCGACTTCAACGTGGTCATCGCCTCGCCGGACACCATGGGCGTGGTGGGCCGGCTCGGCCCGCTGCTCGGTCCCCGGGGCCTGATGCCCAATCCCAAGGTGGGCACCGTGACCACCGACGTTGCCGGCGCCGTGCTGAACGCCAAGGCCGGCCAGGTGCGCTACCGCACCGACCGGGGCGGCGTCATTCATTGCAGCCTGGGCAAGGTGGACTTCGAGCCCGACAAGCTGAGCGCCAACCTGCAGGCGCTGCTGGCGGACCTGAACAAGCTCAAGCCCTCGACGTCGAAGGGTATCTACCTGAAGCAGGTCACCGTCTCCAGCACCATGGGGCCGGGGGTCAACGTCGATCTGGCCTCGGTGGGTATCTGACGCTGCAACCCAACGCGGCGCGCAGCGCGGCGTTGGGTCTCCGGCCGGCTGGCCGGAAGGATTCGGGGCGCGAGCGCCCCAGACTAAGGAGTCTGAAGTGGCTGTCGGCTGGATGCGGCAGCCGTCCAAGACCGCACGGCGCGGGAGACCGCTGAAAGGCCGCGGCCTCAAGGGGCCGGCCACCTGCGCAGACGGTGCAGCCCGGACAGGACATCCCTGCACGCGGCACCGTCGGGCTCTCTAATAGAGAGCCCGGGGCCCCGTCTCCGGATGGGGCTTAAGACGCGGTACCCGCCATGGCGGCGGGTGCCTGGAAGCCAACCGCGTTCCTGGAGAACGACCGCATGAGTCTGAGTCTGGAACAGAAAAAGCGGGTGGTGCAGGAAGTTGCCGCCGTGGCCGCGGAGGCTCACTCCGCGCTGGCAGCGGAGTACCGCGGCCTGAAGGCGGGGGAGTTGGACGTGCTGCGCTCCCGGGCGCGCGAGTCCGGGGTGGTTCTTCGCGTGGTGAAGAACAGCCTGGCCAAGCGGGCCCTGGAGGGGACGGCCTACGAGTGCATGAGCGAGGGCCTTACCGGCCCGCTGATGCTGGCCTTCTCGCAGCAGGATCCCGGTGCGGCAGCCCGTGTCCTCAAGGACTTCTCCAAGGAGAAGGAGAAGCTCAAGGTCACGATGGTGTCGGTGGGCGGCAAGCTCTACCCGAGCTCGGAGATCGACCGCCTCGCCACCCTGCCCACCTACGAGGAGGCCCTGTCGCTGCTCATGGCCACTATGCGCGCGCCGGTGCAGAAGCTTGCCACCACCTTGAACGAGGTGCCGGGCAAGCTGGTGCGAACGCTCGCGGCGGTGCGTGACGCCAAGCAGGGCTGACACTCCCCGACCTGTCCATCGCATTCAGCGAATCAACCAGTCAAAGCATCAACCGAGGGTATTCTGACGATGGCCGTTTCCAAAGAAGACATCCTGGACACCATCTCCAACATGACCGTCATGGAGGTGGTCGAGCTCATCGAGGCCATGGAGGAGAAGTTCGGCGTCACCGCCGCTGCCGCCGTGGCTGCCGCTCCTGCCGCGGGGGCTGCCGAGGCGGCTCCCGAGGAGGAGCAGACCGAGTTCGACGTGGTGCTCTCAAGCTTCGGCGCCAACAAGGTTTCCGTGATCAAGGTGGTGCGTGCCCTCACCGGCCTGGGCCTCAAGGAGGCCAAGGAACTTGTGGAGGGGGCCCCGGCTCCAATCAAGGAAGGTGCGAGCAAGGACGAGGCGGCCGACATCAAGGCCAAGCTCGAGGAGGCGGGTGCCTCAGTGGAGGTCAAGTAAGAGGCTGCGTGTCTGTTTCTACTAGCACGCGGCAGGCAGCATGCCGGCCGGTGGGGCTTCGGCCCCTCCGGCCTGTTCCCGTTTGCGGGAAAGAAAAACGCTGGGAAGCTTTCCCGCCCGCCGCGGCGCCCCTCATTGGTCGAGGGCCGAGCGCCGGAGGCGATCCATTGACCCCAGCAACCGATTACTCGTGACCGGGCTGCGGCCGCGGTCACTTCCAGGGCGCGCCGGGTGGCGGCGTCCGCCGATCCGCTCAACCAACAGTGGGTGAGGAACCTCGATGGCCTACTCCTTCACCGAAAAGCAGCGTATCCGCAAGGATTTCGGCAAGCAACCGAACATCCTTGAGGTCCCCTATCTCCTGGCGACCCAGATCGAGTCCTATCGGGAATTCCTGCAGGCGGACCACGGGCCGGACAACCGGGACGAGAAGGGGCTGCACGCCGCGTTCCGCTCGGTGTTCCCCATCTCCAGCTACTCCGGCAACGCCAGCCTGGAGTACGTCAGCTATCGCATCGGCGAGCCGCCCTTCGACGTGAAGGAGTGCCAGCTGCGGGGCCTCACCTACGCCGCGCCACTGCGCGTGCTGGTGCGCCTGCTGATCAACGACAAGGAAACCCGCTCCGTCAAGGACATAAAGGAGCAGGAGGTCTACATGGGGGAGCTCCCCCTGATGACCCGCAACGGCACCTTCGTGGTCAACGGCACCGAGCGGGTGATCGTCTCCCAGCTGCACCGCTCGCCCGGCGTGTTCTTCGACCACGACAAGGGCAAGACCCACAGCTCGGGGAAGCTGCTGTTCTCGGCCCGCGTGATTCCGTACCGGGGATCCTGGCTGGACTTCGAGTTCGATCCCAAGGACGCCATCTTCGTGCGCATCGACCGCCGGCGTAAGCTGCCGGCCACCGTGCTGCTGCGGGCACTCGGCTACAGGAACGAACAGATCCTCGAGCACTTCTTCGAGAAGAACACGTTCCGCCTCCAGGACGGCGAGTGGGTGCTGGAACTGGTGCCGGACCGGCTGCGCGGCGAGACCGTCGGCTTCGACATCCGCCTCGGCGACGAGGTGGTGGTGGAGGCCGGCCGGCGCATCACGGCGCGCCACATCCGCCAGATCGAGAAAGCCGGCGTTGAGACCCTGGCGGTGCCCGCCGACTACCTGGTGGGCAAGATCGCGGCCCGCGACCTGGTGGACACTTCCACCGGCGAGATCATTGCCGCGGCCAACACCGAACTCACCGACGAGCTGGTGGCCAAGATCCAGGAGGCGGGCGTCGAGCAGGTGGACACCCTGTTCGTGAACGACCTGGACCACGGACCGTATATGTCCAACAGCCTGCGCATCGATCCCACCACCACCCAGCTGGAGGCGCTGGTGGAGATCTACCGGATGATGCGCCCCGGCGAGCCCCCCACCAAGGAAGCGGCCGAGAACCTGTTCAACAACCTGTTCTTCAGCGAGGACCGCTACGACCTCTCACCCGTGGGCCGCATGAAGTTCAACCTGCGGGTCGGGCGCGCGGCCGTGGAAGGCCCGGGCATCCTCTACGACGGCCAGTACCTGTCGAGCCGCAACGGCGAGCTGGCCAAGGCGCTGTGCGAGCAGTACGGCGAGGGCTCCGACATCCTCGACGCGCTCAAGGTGCTGATCGACATCCGCAACGGCAAGGGCACCGTGGACGACATCGATCACCTGGGCAACCGCCGGGTGCGCTGCGTCGGCGAGATGGCCGAGAATGTGTTCCGGGTGGGCCTGGTGCGGGTCGAGCGCGCCGTGCGCGAGCGCCTGTCCCTGGCAGAGAGCGAGGGGCTGATGCCCCAGGAGCTGATCAACGCCAAGCCGGTGGCGGCGGCGGTCAAGGAATTCTTCGGCTCCAGCCAGCTCTCGCAGTTCATGGACCAGAACAACCCGCTCTCCGAGGTGACCCACAAGCGCCGCGTCTCGGCGCTGGGCCCCGGCGGCCTCACCCGGGAGCGGGCCGGCTTCGAGGTGCGCGACGTCCACCCCACCCACTACGGCCGGGTCTGCCCCATCGAGACCCCGGAAGGACCCAACATCGGCCTGATCAACTCCCTGGCCGTGTACTCGCGGACCAACCGCTACGGCTTCCTTGAGACCCCCTACCGCAAGGTGGTGGACGGCCGGGTGACCAGCGAGGTGGACTACCTGTCCGCCATCGAGGAGAGCCGCTACATCATCGCCCAGGCCAACGCCCGGCTGGACGAGCAGCGCCGGCTGCTGGACGACCTGATCTCCATCCGCCACTTGAACGAGTTCGGCCTGGCCACGCCGGCGGACGTCCAGTACATGGACGTCTCGCCGAAGCAGATCGTCTCGGTGGCGGCCTCGCTGATCCCGTTCCTGGAGCACGACGACGCCAACCGGGCGCTGATGGGCTCCAACATGCAGCGCCAGGCTGTGCCGACGCTGCGCGCCGAGAAGCCCCTGGTGGGCACCGGCATGGAACGGGCGGTGGCGATCGACTCCGGGGTGGCGCTCACCGCCGATCGCGGCGGCGTGGTGGATCAGGTGGACGCGGCGCGCATCGTGGTGCGGGTCAAGGACGAGGAGACCGTGCCCGGTGAGCCCGGCGTCGACATCTACAACCTGGTCAAGTACACCCGCTCCAACCAGAACACCTGCATCAACCAGCGGCCCCTGGTGAGGCCCGGTGACCACCTGGAGAGGGGCGACGTGGTGGCCGACGGCCCGTCGACCGATATGGGCGAGCTGGCCCTGGGCCAGAACATGCTGGTCGCATTCATGCCCTGGAATGGCTACAACTTCGAGGATTCCATCCTGGTCTCCGAGCGGGTGGTCCAGGAGGACCGCTACACCACCATCCACATCGAGGAGCTCACCTGCGTCGCCCGGGACACCAAGCTCGGGCCCGAGGAGATCACCGCGGACATCCCCAACGTAGGCGAGAGCGCGCTGTCCAAGCTGGACGAGTCGGGCATCGTCTACATCGGTGCCGAGGTGGCCGCCGGCGACATCCTGGTGGGCAAGGTGACCCCCAAGGGCGAGACCCAGCTCACCCCCGAGGAGAAGCTCCTGCGCGCGATCTTCGGCGAGAAGGCCTCGGACGTGAAGGACACCTCCCTGCGGGTACCCTCGGGCATGGACGGCACGGTGATCGACGTGCAGGTGTTCACCCGCGACGGCGTGGAGAAGGACCAGCGGGCGCTCGCCATCGAGGCCGATCACCTGGCCGCGGTGCGCAAGGACCTCAACGACCAGTTCCGCATCTTCGAGAACGACGCCTTCGAGCGCCTCGGCAAGCTGCTGGAGGGCCGGGTGGCCGAGGGCGGCCCGGACAAGCTCAAGGCCGGCTCGAAGATCACCGCCGAGTACCTGGAGGGGCTGAAACGGGATCTGTGGTTCGAGATCCGCATGCGCGACGAGGACGCCAACCGCCAGCTGGAGGCCGTGCAGGCCCAGCTCAAGGCCCAGCGGCAGGCCTTCGACGCCAAGTACGAGGAGAAGAAGGGCAAGATCACCGCCGGCGACGACCTGGCCCCCGGCGTGCTGAAGATGGTCAAGGTCTACCTGGCGGTGAAGCGCCGCATCCAGCCCGGCGACAAGATGGCCGGCCGCCACGGCAACAAGGGCGTGATCTCCACCATCGTGCCGGTGGAGGACATGCCCCACATGGAGGACGGCACGCCGGTGGACATCGTGCTGAGCCCCCTGGGCGTGCCCTCGCGCATGAACGTGGGCCAGGTGCTGGAGACCCACCTGGGCTGGGCGGCCAAGGCCCTGGGCGGCCGGCTGGGCGCGATGTTGGAGAAAGGCAGCGAAAGCGGCGAGATCCGCGCGCTGCTGGACCAGGTCTACAACCGCAGCGGCCAGACCGAGGACCTCGACTCGCTGTCCGACGACGAGGTGCTCAACCTGGCGGGCAACCTGACCGGCGGCGTCCCCATGGGCACGCCAGTGTTCGACGGCGCCCACGAGGACGAGATCAAGGGCATGCTGCGGCTCGCCGAGCTGCCCGAGTCCGGCCAGACGACGCTGATCGACGGGCGCACCGGCGAGGCCTTCGACCGCCCGGTGACCATTGGCTACATGTACATGCTGAAGCTCAACCACCTGGTGGACGACAAGGTCCACGCCCGCTCCACCGGCCCCTACAGCCTGGTGACCCAGCAGCCGCTGGGCGGCAAGGCCCAGTTCGGCGGCCAGCGCTTCGGCGAGATGGAGGTCTGGGCCCTGGAGGCCTACGGAGCGGCCTACACGCTGCAGGAGATGCTGACGGTGAAGTCCGACGACGTGAACGGCCGGACCAAGATGTACAAGAACATCGTCGACGGCGACCACCGAATGGAGGCCGGCATGCCGGAATCGTTCAACGTGCTGGTCAAGGAGATCCGCTCGCTGGGCATCGATATCGAGCTGGAGACCGATTAGCCCTTACCCGCTGCCGGCCCCGGGTGGGGCCGGCGCGGGCCGTGGTGCCACCGCTCAGCCACTGCACTGGCAGGACACTGGATATGAGAGACCTGATCAATCTGTTCAAGCAGCCGGGCGCCGATCTGGACGACTTCGACGCCATCAAGATCGCCCTGGCCTCCCCGGAGATGATCCGTTCCTGGTCGTTCGGCGAAGTGAAAAAGCCGGAGACCATCAACTACCGCACCTTCAAGCCGGAGCGCGACGGGCTGTTCTGCGCCAAGATCTTCGGACCGGTGAAGGACTACGAGTGCCTGTGCGGCAAGTACAAGCGCCTTAAGCATCGGGGCGTGGTGTGCGAGAAGTGTGGCGTGGAGGTCACCCAGGCCAAGGTGCGCCGCGAGCGCATGGGCCACATCGAGCTGGCGAGCCCGGTGGCCCATATCTGGTTCCTGAAGTCGCTGCCCTCGCGCATCGGGTTGCTGCTGGACATGACCCTGCGCGACATCGAGCGCATCCTCTACTTCGAGGCCTTTGTGGTCATCGATCCCGGCATGACGCCGCTGGAGCGGGGCCAGCTGCTGAACGACGAGGCCTACCTGGAGTCGGTGGAGCACTACGGCGACGAGTTCGACGCCCGTATGGGCGCCGAGGCCGTGTTCGAGCTGCTGCGCACGGTGGAGCTGGCCGACGAGGCCAAGCGCATGCGCGAGGAGATCCAGGCCACCAACTCCGATTCCAAGATCAAGCGCCTGTCCAAGCGCCTCAAGCTGGTGGAGTCGTTCCTGGACTCCGGCAACAAGCCGCAGTGGATGATCTTCACCGTGCTGCCGGTGCTGCCCCCGGACCTGCGTCCGCTGGTGCCCCTGGACGGCGGGCGCTTCGCCACCTCGGATCTGAACGACCTCTACCGCCGGGTGATCAACCGCAACAACCGCCTCAAGCGGCTGCTGGAGCTCAACGCCCCGGACATCATCGTGCGCAACGAGAAGCGCATGCTGCAGGAGGCGGTGGATGCCCTGCTGGACAACGGCCGCCGCGGCCGTGCCATCACCGGCACCAACAAGCGCCCGCTGAAGTCCCTGGCCGACATGATCAAGGGCAAGCAGGGCCGCTTCCGCCAGAACCTGCTGGGCAAGCGGGTGGACTACTCCGGCCGCTCTGTGATCGTGGTGGGGCCGACGCTGAAGCTGCACCAGTGCGGCCTGCCCAAGCGCATGGCCCTGGAGCTGTTCAAGCCATTCATCTTCAGCAAGCTGCAGCGCCGCGGGCTCGCCACCACCATCAAGGCGGCCAAGAAGATGGTGGAGCGCGAGGAGGCGGAAGTCTGGGACATCCTCGATGAGGTGATCCGGGAACACCCGGTGATGCTGAACCGGGCGCCGACCCTGCACCGGCTGGGCATCCAGGCCTTCGAGCCGGTGCTCATCGAGGGCAAGGCCATCCAGCTCCACCCCCTGGTGTGCCCGGCGTTCAATGCCGACTTCGACGGCGACCAGATGGCGGTGCACGTGCCCCTCTCCCTGGAGGCGCAGCTGGAAGCCCGCACCCTGATGTTGTCCAGCAACAACGTGCTCTCGCCGGCCAACGGCGAGCCCATCATCGGCGCCACCCAGGACGTGGTGCTGGGGCTCTACTACATGAGCCGCGAGCGGGTGGCCGCCCAGGGGGAGGGCATGGTGTTCGCCAACATCGAGGAGGTGCACCGCGCCTTCCTCGGCGGCCACGTGGATCTGCAGGCCCGGGTCGCGGTGCGCATCCGGGAAGTGGTGCGTGACGACGACGGCGAGTTCCACGAGAGCGTGCGCCGGGTGGACACCACCGCCGGACGCGCCCTGCTGTTCGACATCGTGCCGGAGGGGCTGCCCTTCGAGCTGGTGGATCGGGACATGACCAAGAAGGCCATCTCCGCGGTCATCAACGCCTGCTACCGCCGCCTGGGGCTGAAGGCCACGGTGGTGTTCGCCGACCAGCTCATGTATCTCGGCTTCCACATGTCCACCCGCGCGGCCGTGTCCATCGGCGTCAATGACATGGTCATCCCCGAGGAGAAGGAGCAGATCCTCAAGGCCGCCGAGGAGGAAGTGAAGGACATCCAGAATCAGTACGCCTCCGGCCTGGTGACCAACGGTGAGCGCTACAACAAGGTGGTGGATATCTGGTCGCGCACCAACGACCAGGTGGCCAAGGCCATGATGGGCAAGCTGGGCACCGAGCGGGTCATCGACCGTGAGGGCAAGGAGGCGGAGCAGAAGTCCTTCAACTCCATCTTCATGATGGCCGACTCCGGCGCCCGGGGCTCCGCCGCCCAGATCCGCCAGCTGGCCGGCATGCGCGGCCTGATGGCCAAGCCGGACGGCTCCATCATCGAGACCCCCATCGAGGCCAACTTCCGGGAAGGCCTCAACGTGCTGCAGTACTTCATCTCCACCCACGGCGCCCGCAAGGGTCTCGCGGACACGGCGCTGAAGACCGCCAATTCCGGCTACCTCACCCGGCGCCTGGTGGACGTGGCCCAGGATCTGGTGGTCACCGAGCCGGACTGCGGCACCCACCGGGGCCTGCTCATGACGCCGCTGATCGAGGGCGGCGACGTGGTGGAACCGCTGCGCGAGCGGGTGCTGGGCCGGGTGGCCGCCCAGGACGTGCTCAAGCCCGGTGACGATGACACGGTCATCGCCTACGCCGGCGATCTGCTCGACGAGCTCAAGGTCGACACCCTGGAGAACGAGGGCATCGACGAGGTCTGGGTGCGCTCGCCGATCACCTGCGAGACCCGCCACGGGGTGTGCTCGGCCTGCTACGGCCGGGATCTGGCCCGGGGCCACCAGGTGAACATCGGCGAGGCGGTGGGTGTCATTGCCGCCCAGTCCATCGGTGAGCCGGGCACCCAGCTCACCATGCGCACCTTCCACATCGGTGGCGCCGCCTCGCGGGCCGCCTCGGTGAGCAACGTGCAGATCAAGTCCCGGGGCACGGTGCGGCTGCACAACATGAAGCAGGTGCGCCACCGGGACGGTTACCTGATGGCGGTGTCGCGCTCCGGCGAGATCACCGTCATGGACGATCACGGCCGGGAGCGCGAGCGCTACAAGGTGCCCTACGGTGCCCAGATCGCCGTGGAGGACGACGCGACCGTGGAGCCGGGCCAGATCGTGGCCACCTGGGACCCCCACACCCACCCCATCGTTACCGAGGTGAAGGGCCGGGTGCGGTTCTCGGATTTCCTGGAAGGCGTGTCGGTGGAGCGGCAGGTGGACGACGTCACCGGTCTCTCGGCGCTGGTGGTCACCGATCCCAAGAGCCGGGGCAGCGGCGAGCTGCGCCGGGCGGTCACCACCAGCTCCGGCAAGCAGACCGAGGAGCGTGTCGCCCACCGGGACCTGCGGCCCATGATCAAGCTGGTGGACGAGGACGGCAACGACCTCAACCTGGCCGGCACCAACATCCCGGCGCACTATTACCTGCCGGCCGGGGCCATCGTGGCCATCGAGGACAACAACGAGGTGGACGTCGGCGACATCATCGCCCGCATCCCCCAGGAGTCGTCCAAGACCCGCGACATCACCGGCGGTCTGCCCCGGGTGGCGGACCTGTTCGAGGCCCGCAAGCCCAAGGAGCCGGCCATCCTCGCCGAGGTCTCCGGCACGGTCAGCTTCGGCAAGGACACCAAGGGCAAGCAGCGCCTGGTGATCACCCAGGCCGACGGCGAGGTCTACGAGGAGCTGATCCCCAAGTGGCGGAACGTCACGGTTTTCGAGGGCGAGCACGTGGAGCGGGGCGAGGTGATCGCCGACGGCGAACCCAACCCCCACGACATCCTGCGCCTGCTGGGGGTCACCGAGCTGGCCGCCTACATGGTCAAGGAGATCCAGGACGTCTACCGGCTGCAGGGCGTGAAGATCAATGACAAGCACATCGAGGTGATCATTCGCCAGATGCTGCGCAAGGTGGAGATCGCCGACAGCGGCGAGTCGCGCATGCTGCGCGGCGAGCAGTTGGACCGGGCCCGGGTCCAGGAGGAGAACGAGGCCCTGGTGGCCAGGGACGCCCAGCCGGCCCGTATCGAGCCGGTGCTGCTCGGCATCACCAAGGCGTCGCTGGCGACCGACTCGTTCATCTCGGCGGCCTCCTTCCAGGAGACCACACGGGTGCTCACCGAGGCGTCGACCCGGGGCGGCCGGGACGACCTGCGCGGCCTGAAGGAGAACGTCATCGTCGGCCGGCTGATCCCGGCCGGCAGTGGCTTCGCCTACCACGCCGAGCGCCAGCGCCTGCGTGCCGGCGGGACGGCCGAGCCGCCCTCCCTGGAGGGCATCCTCGGTCCCGACAGTGAACCGGCCACCACGGCGGACGCAGACGCCTCGCAGGAGTAGTTGCCGCGGGGGGCGGCGTTGACAGCCTGTGGGCGCCCCCCTACACTTATGCGCCTTCGACAGGCCGGGTTCGTCCGGCCTGTCGTTTGTTATCGGCTCGGAGTCAGCGTCCCATGGCGACAATCAACCAGCTGGTCCGCAAGGGTCGGACCCGCAGGGCGGCCAAGAGCAACGTCCCGGCACTGCAGGCCTGCCCCCAGCGGCGGGGCGTGTGTACCCGCGTGTACACCACTACGCCCAAGAAGCCGAACTCGGCGTTGCGCAAGGTCGCCCGCGTGCGGCTCACCAACGGCTACGAGGTGAGCAGCTACATCGGCGGCGAGGGGCACAATCTGCAGGAGCACTCGGTGGTGCTGATCCGCGGCGGCCGAGTGAAGGATCTCCCCGGTGTGCGCTATCACGTGGTGCGTGGCTCCCTGGATACGGCGGGGGTCAGCAAGCGCCGCCAGGGCCGTTCCAAGTACGGCGCCAAGCGGCCCAAGGGCTGAGGGCTGACACAGGTAAAAGTCGATGCCGAGAAGAAGAGAGGTTCCCAAGCGCAAGGTGCTCCCCGATCCCAAGTACGGGAGCGAGTTGCTGACCAAGTTCGTGAACATGCTGATGCGCGACGGCAAGCGCTCCGTGGCCGAGCGCATCGCCTACGGCGCCCTGGACCGCATCCAGAGCCGCGGGGCGGTGGATCCCCTGGAGACGCTGCAGACCGCGCTCGACAATGTCCGCCCGGTGGTGGAGGTGAAATCACGGCGGGTCGGCGGCGCCAGGTCCTCTCCAAATCGCTTCGCCATCACTTGGCCGACCTTGGGCGAATTCGTTTTGGCGATCCGGCAACTTGTTAACTTGATCCAGTGCGTAGTTGGCACTTAAAGTAACGGTGGGCCTTCCTTCCAATCCCCGCTTGGTCGTAACGACAATGGCGCCGTTGGCGGCACGTACGCCGTACAGTGCGGTAGCAGCTGGCCCCTTCAATACCGTCATTGAGGCGATATCATTCGGGTTCAGGTCGATCGCGCGATTGGCGTTATCAACACCGCCTACGCCGTTGCCAATGTCATCGTTAGAGATGGGAATACCGTCCACTACGAAGAGCGGATCATTAGAACGACCAATGGACGTAGCCCCCCGGATCCGAATATTGGAGCTGGCGCCCGGCGAACCGGCAGAAGAGGTAATCTGTACCCCAGCGACTTTACCGTTTAGGGAATTGACTACGTTGACTTCGCGAGCCTGCACGAGCTCATCGGCATCGACGTTTTGTACGGCGTAGCCCAAAGCCCTTTTATTCGACTCCAAACCGACGGCCGTCACAACCGCCTCATTAAGGGTTACCCCTTCTTGTAGCTGGACATCAATGACATTGGAAGCTTCTAGGGCTACTTCCCGAGTCTCGTAACCTGTGTAACTGTAAACGAGTGTCTGGGTTCCTGTCGGAACCGTTAAAGAGTAGTTACCGGAAAAATCAGTGATGGCGCCGGAGGTAGTGTTCTTGGCCAAAACACTCGCTCCAATCAATGGCTCGCCATCCTGATCGGTAACGGTACCTGTAATCGTGCGTTGCGCCATCAACGAAAAGGAGGCGCAAAGCACTAGTGCAAGCACTAGTGAGATGTTTCTCATACTAATCCAAATTTTGTTGAGTAATCCAAGTAACCTAAAAATAGGCCTTTCCGAAATATTTCAGTAACAATTAATTAACAAAACATATTAAACCAACGAAAAAACCGTTTCTAATGCTGCTTGTTCCCAAAAAAAATTCCGGCTTTTTACCAAAGCCTGAATTTTATGGGGTTCAAAATAGCCGAGTGGCAAAATACGCTGTGTTAGAAAAAAGTTAAGGTTCTTTAGCGGCGATTTTACGATAGCCAAAAAATATTCCACTGCTCCAACGGCAAAGCAGAAATTGAAACAGCAATGCTTCACCGCAACTGGCGCAAATACATCTGAATCGTATTGCTGAGCCCGTAATACAGCGCATCGGTAACCAGCGCATGACCGATCGAGACCTCGGCCAGGTGGGGCACGTGCTCCCGGTAGTACCGCAAATTATTCAAATTCAAATCATGGCCAGCATTAACACCCAAACCCAGCGCGTGGGCAAGCTCGGCACAACGAGCATGGGACGCCACGGCCGCTTCCGGATCCTGGACAAATTGGTGTGCGTAGGGCCCCGTATACAACTCAATGCGATCGGCACCAGTTGCCCGAGCTCCTGCGATGTATTGTTCGACCGGATCGACAAAAATCGACACCCGGACCCCCTGGTCGTGTAGTCGATCGATCACCCTACGCAAAAAATCGGCATTTTTTACGGTATCCCAGCCCGCATCAGAGGTCAGCTGACCTGGATCATCCGGCACTAGGGTACATTGGGTGGGCGGATGTGCTAGCACTAGTTCCAGAAAACGCTCGGTCGGATTCCCTTCGATGTTGAACTCGGTCGTTACGATTTGCCGCAACTTTGGAATATCCTCGTACCGGAT
>CAZAQB010000076.1:0-15403 GCA_964487155.1 uncultured Ectothiorhodospiraceae bacterium | reverse complement strand
GACATTCGAAACCACGCTGCTGAATCTCTACGCTGACGCCCTGGTAGCGCTCGAACCCCGCGATATCGAAGTGCTGCCCCTCGAAGAGGAACCCGGCGACCGCGCCCGGGTGACCATGCACGTGACCACCAAAGCGGGCGAACAAGTGACTGTGTTCTACGCCATGGGCCATACCGACCGCTGGCAGGTCTACAATGCCATGGTCGGCGGCATCAACCTGGGCCGCACCTACCGCCACCAGTTTCAGGCACTCATGCAGGAGCATGAGGGGGACATCGACGCCGTGCTCTCCGCTTGGGCGGACGTGGCCGCAAAGGCGACCGAGGTTGAGGTCAAGAAGCACTGACGCAGCCTCCGAGCGAGCCGTCGCTGCTGCCAGGAGTTGCCCCACATGCGTGTCTTCAGCAACCCGGTCGGAGCCGGTTCGCTCTGGTTCGACAACCTCACCACCGCCGACGGCACGCCCGTCGGGTACGACCCCCAGGCCCGCGCCTTCCTGCCGATGCCGCCGTTCTGCGCGAACCGCGATGTGATCGGCTGCAACTGGATTGCGCCCGAGCAGGGCGCCTTCTGCCGATCCTGCGTCATGACCGCACTGGCGCCGGATCCCTCGATTCCCCATGCCATTCCCAACTGGGCACAGACCGAGGCGGCGAAGCGCTGGGCGCTGGACAACCTCGGCCGCTGGCACTGGTTCCGACCCGAGGATCCAGGCACCCGCCCGATCTTCCACATGCTGGCCGAAGGCCCGACGCCGGTTCTCATGGGTCATGTGGAAGGGGTGGTCACCATCAGCGTCGCGGAGGCGGATCCGGTACTGCGCACGACGCGCCGGCAGGCGCTGGACGAGCCCTACCGGACCATGATCGGCCACATGCGCCACGAGATTTCGCACATGCTCTGGTGGCGACTCAGCCTGCGGCCCGACTTTCTCGATGCCTTCCGCGCCATGTTCGGGGATGAGCGCGCGGATTACCGCGCCGCGCTGCAGCATCACTACGAGAACGGGCCGCCACCCGGCTGGAGAGAGCAATTCCTGACCAGCTACGCCTCGACCCATCCCCATGAGGACTGGGCCGAGACCGCGGCGCACCTGCTGCACCTGACCGACATCGCCGACAGCTTCGTCGCCGCCGGACTGTCCTGTGCCGCGCTGCCCGGCAATGGCTGGGATCCATATGCTGAGCCCGATCCCAACCGCCTTATTCTCGCGGCGGCCTCCATCGCAGTGGGCGTCAACAACGTCAACCGCGCCATGGGGCTGTCGGACCTCTACCCCTTCGTCCTGTCCGAGGCGGCACGCCGGAAACTCGCCTTCGTGCACGACTGGCTGCGCCGCGGCGCCCAGGGCCGCTGACGAAAGGCTCGCCGCCTGCGCCTGGAATGGGTGGCCGGCTTCAGCCGAATATGTAACTCCTGGGCACATCCGCACGCTGCGCCTGAAGCGGCCGGGCCGGCGTCGTTGCGGGCCCACCACTACGCAACCTCCCTTACGCGGCAGCGCGGATTTCACCGCGATCCAGAAAGCGGTTTCCTGAAAGGCACGCAGCGGAAACCCTGCGGCCGTACCCACTCCACCGGCGGGCCGGCGCAGGGCGCCTGGAGGAGGAGATCGGCCATGACAGTCCGGACCAGGCTCGGCGCAGTGCTCCTGGCCCTGCTGGCGCTCGCGGCCAACGGCGCCCAGGCGCAGACCTGGCCCCAGCAGCAGATGCGCCAGTGGGTGTTGGAAATGCGCGAGCAACCTCGCGGGCCGTTCCAGCGGCTGCGCTGGTTCTGCGCGGACGGCACGGTCCTGCCTCCCCAGCCTTACGCCTGCGAGGGTCACGGCGGCGGCCGCCAGCACGGCGAGCTGAACGAGACGGCCCGCCGCATACGGGAAGCGGGGTTCCAGTTCGCCACGGTGCTGGCTGCCGCCGATCCCACCTCACTGCTGCAACGCGGCGCGCCGCGCCTCAAGCAGGTGTTGCTGGAACGCTACCTGGTCGCCGTCGATGACGGCTGGATCTACCACCGCGCCCGCTACTACCGGGGCGCCTTCCAGGTGGAGGCGGAGTCCGCCGCGGCCCGGCGCATCCTAGCCGCCATGCTTTCCCGGGAGAATTTCCTCGGCGCCGATTATCTAGTGCTCACGGAGGCTGCCCGGCTGCTGCCCCTGAATGGCAGCGCCGCCGATTTTCAGAAGATCCGCGCCCAGGCATCCGCACTGGCCCGGGAGAACCCACGGCTGACGCCGCTGCGCAACAAGATCCACTCCCAACCCGCCGCCGAGGACGCCCGGGAGGCCCTCCGACTGGCCGAGCAACTGGGCCAGGCCCCGGAGGTGGCCGCGCTGCGGGAACTCGGCGCCGCCATCGAAGCGTTCTACGCCCGGCCCCTGAGCGCCCAGCAGCTGCGCCAGGCAGCCGGTCTCCTTGGCGACAGCCCCCTGGCCACGGCCCTGCAGCAGGGGGCCCAACACCTCACGTCCGCCGAACCGCCGCAACGCCTGGCCCTGACCAGCGGGCTCATGGCCCGGGTCCGCGGCGCACTCCCGGAACTGCAGCCTGTCAGCCGCCAGCTCCAGGCGCTGGAGCTGCTGCTGGCCCTGGAGCAGGACGTTCAGGCCACTGGCAACCAGCTGGCCGGGGGGCGGCGCAGCGTCGAGGAATCCCTGGCACTGCTGCGCGCCGGCCTGGATGCGAGCTACGGCGGCGGCTGGCTGACTCCTCGGGAATACCACCAGCAGCAGCGCGCGCTGGGCGCGTTCGATGCGTCCCCCGCAGGGATGTCGTTGGTGGCGGCACGCAGCGAGCTGGATTACCTGGGCCGTACCCTGGACTGGGCCCGGGGGCGCGCGCGCATGCAGTTCGGCCTGGCCGTGGAGCATTTCGCCGCCCTGGCCCCCCTCGTCCGGGGCTTTGGCATCGACCGCCTGCGCGGCAGCCCGCTGCGGCTGGTGGCGGCGGCCCTGGACAGCCTGCGCCAAGACACCGAGCGTCTCGCCGGGGTCCGGCACAGGGTGTTCGGCCGGGTGCTGTCCGGCAGCGCCCGGGTGCTGACTCCGGGCATGGCCCGCGGCGTCCTGCGCTTCGGGGCCGGGGATCAGCGAACCGGCGGCATCCATGTCCTGCCCGAAACCACCGCCGAGCTGCCGGCGGCGGCCGGGGTGATCACCGCGAACCACGGCAATGCCCTCTCCCACGTGCAGTTGCTGACCGCCAGCCTGGGTATCCCCAACGTTCGGGTGCAGCGGGATCTGCTGGAACTGCTGGCCCGCCACCGGGGCGAGCGGGTGGTGCTGGCGGCCAGTCCGGGCGGCGTGGTGGAAATCCACCCCGACGGCGATGACTGGGATCGGTACTTCCAGCCTGCCGCCGCGGCGGCCCCCTCCGACAAGCCCCGCCTGGCGCCGCTCCCGCCCCCCGCGGCGCAGGTGGAAATACTGTCGCTGGAGGAACTGGCCGCCCGTCCCCGGGGGCTCCACGCCGGACCCAAGGCGACCCACTTGGCGCAACTCCGCCAGCGCTATCCGGGCCGGGTGTCACCGGCCCTGGTGCTGGGCTACGGAGCCTTTCGGGCTCTGCTGGAGGCGCCGGTGGAAGCGGGAGGTCCCAGCGCCTGGGAGTGGTTCCGGAGCCAGTACGCGGAGCTGCCCGGCGCGCAGGGGCGGCGCCAAACCCCGTTGCGCGCGCTGCTGGCCTGGATGCGCCACCGGGTCACCACTGCCCCGCTGCCCGCCGAGCTGGAACAGCATCTGCGCCAGCGGCTGAGGGAGCAGTTCGGCGCCGACGGCGCCTACGGCGTATTCGTGCGCAGCGACACCAACGCCGAGGATCTGCCCGGCTTCAACGGCGCCGGCCTGAACCGCACGGTGCCCAACGTGGTGGGGGAGGACGCTGTGCTCCAGGCGATTCGCCAGGTCTGGGCCTCGCCGTTCACCGAGCGGGCCTTCGGCTGGCGGGAGCGCCATCTGCAGAACCCCACCGAGGTCATGGTCTCGGTGCTGCTCCATCGCAGCGTGGCCGTGGAGAAGTCGGGGGTTCTGGTCACCACGGACTTGCGGTCGGACACCCCCGGGGGCGTCACCGTCGTCGCCGGCGAGGGCGTCGGCGCCGGGGTCGGCAACGAAGCGGCTGAGACGCTCCTGCTGCACCCCGGCAAGGCCGAACCCCGCCTGCTCGCCTCCGCCACCGCGCCGCTGCGCAAGGTGCTGGATGCGACCGGCGGCGTCCGCCAGGAGCACGCCGACGGCCCCGAGTACCTGTTGCGCCGCGGCGAGATCCAGGCTCTGGAGGAGCTGGCCGCCAGCCTGCCCGAACGTTTCCCCGATCTGCTGAGCAATGAACCCAACGCCAGCTACGACGTGGAGTTCGGCTTCCGCGACGGCCAGCTCTATCTGTTCCAGGTCCGTGCCTTCCAGCAGGCGCAGGGCACCGCCGGCCATCCCTACCTGAGCTGGCTGGACCACCGCGGCGTTGTCAGCGCCGAGGCCCGGACTGCCGAGGCCCGGCCATGAGACAGGCGCTGGCCACCGGTGTGCTGCTGGGGGCCGTGGCGGGCAGCGCCCAGGGCTACCCGGTGGACGGCTTCGAGGAAACCGGCATCCGTCGCCTGGACCACGCCCGCCTGGTGGCCGAAGGCAGCCGCCGCGACTACCTGCTGCCGGCGGGCGGGAAGCTCGGCCTGGAGCAGGTCCGCCCCCAGGCCGACCTGCCCGCCCGGCTGCCGCCGCCTGACGCCGCACTGGGCCGTGAGCTGCGCCGGCTGCTGGGCGAGCACGCGGATCGCTACGGCGTAGCCCTGCTCGACCTCACCGACCCCGAGCGCCCCGTGTACGGTGCCCACAACGCGGACCTGCGGGCGAACGTCGGCAGCGTGGGCAAGATGCTGGTGGCCGGCGCTCTGTTCGCGGAGCTGGCCCGCAGTCATCCGCGGGATCTGGAACGCCGCCGGGCGGTACTGCGGGAGACCCGGGTCACGGCCGATGAATACATCGCCACCGATCACCACAAGGTACGCATCTGGAACCCGGACCGGGGCCGGCTGCTTCGCCGGCCACTGCGCGTGGGAGACGAGGGCAGCCTCTGGGAGTTCCTGGACTGGATGATGTCGGCCAGCTCCAACGCTGCCGCCAGCATGGTGATGCAGCAGTTGATCCTGCTGCGCCGTTTCGGTGCCGACTACCCGGCCTCCGAAGACCGGATGAAGGAGTTCCTGGCGGAGAGTTCCGCCGCGGAGAAAGGCGAGCTGCTGCTGTCCGCCATGGAGGACTTCCTCACCGGCAACAGCCTGGACCCCCAGCGCCTGCGCCAGGGCAGCCTGTTCACCGGCGCCGGCAAGCGCCGGGTGCGGGGCACCACCAGCTACGGCACGCCCCGGCAACTGGCCCTGCTGATGCTGAGACTGGAGACCGGCGCGCTGGTGGACCGGTTCAGCAGCCGGGAGATCAAGCGGCTGCTGTACATGACGGAGCGCCGCATCCGCTACGCCTCCCACCCCGCGATGCATGCAGCCGCCGTCTACTTCAAGTCCGGCAGCCTCTACAGCTGCCGGCCCGAGCCCGGCTTCGTGTGCCGCAAGTACCGGGGCAACAGGGTCAATCGGCTGGCCTCGGTGGCGCTCGTGGAGGCGCCGGCCGGCGAGCCAGAGCTTCGCTACATCGCGGTGGTGATGTCCAACGTGCTACGGGTGAACTCCGCCGTGGCCCACCAGACGCTCGCCATGCGCGTCCACCGGCTGCTGGAGCGCCGCCACGCCCGCTCAGCCGCCGGCCAGGCGCGGGCCGTCGCCGCAGACCAGATCGTCCAGGCCGACGATGAGCTGCTCCAGCCAGGCTCCACCCCGGGGCGACTCCGCCAGGGCCACGGCGATATAGCGGAACTCCCCATGCTCCACCAGGGCGCTGTCCGCATGCCAGCGCTTCCAGCTCCCCGACTTGCGGTACAGGCGGGCCTCGGGGGCGGAGCGGGCCAGCCCCTTGACGAACTTATGGGCGATGGCCGGTTCGCCGAGGATGGCCTGCATGCGGGCGCTGGCCCCCGGCGAAACCAGCCGGCCGGTGGCCATCAGGTAGTAGAAGCGCGCCACCTGCAGCGCGCTGGCGCCGTGGGAGATGTTGTGCAGCGGATCGCGTCGCCAGGCCGGGGACTTGCCGAAAACCTTGCCCACCCAGAGTCCGCCGTTGTGCGCCGGGTCGTAGAGCCGGTAGCGGGGCGACTGCAGGACCTCGGCGATATAAGCCGGCCCCACCCGCTCCATCATGGCCGTGGCGTCGCGGTTGGAGGAGTGGCGGATCATCCGCGTCAGGGCGCCTTCCACCTCGGCATCCAGGGGCAGATCGCCGTTTTCGATCTGCTCGAAGGCCCCCAGCAGGATGGCGATCTTGGGCAGGCTCGCCGCGTACAGCATGCGCTCGCCGTTGACGGCGGCGAGCCGCGGCCGGTGCAGTTCGGAGATGTCCACCAGAGCCACCGCCAGACGGCCGTCGCGCACCGCTGCGTCCAGATGCAGCGCTGCCAGTCGCTGCTCCAGGCCCGCCTGTAGCCGGGCGTCGGCGGCAGAACGCAGCGCCGGGTAGGAATCGCCAGCCGGCTGGCCGGGCGCGGCCCCGGCGGGGTTGCCGAGCACCGACAGTGCCAGCAGACACAACGCGAACCAACGCCAAAGAAAGGGGTGGGGCCGCATGAACCGGCGCTCCGGGCTGCGAGACGACAACGAAAAACCCCGCCTGGCGGCGCCGAACCCCCTCCCCGCTCGCTGGGCGGCTCAGGTGGCGCTGCCGTTCTCCGGGTTCTTCCTGATAATCGCCGCACTCTACCATCTCAAACCGGCGACTCGTTCGCTTTTTCTGGAATCCTACGGCGTCGACGGCCTGCCCTACGCCTGGATCCTCACCGCCGTAACCCTGGGGTTGCTGATGCCCCTCTACCACCACCTGGCCGGGCGGGTGCGCCACGATCTCATGGCTGCCGGCGCGGCCCTGACCCTGGCCGCGGCGCTGCTGCTGCTCCACCGCCTGGGTGAAGGGGGCCTGGACTGGAGCCGCGCTGCCCTGGTGGTGCTGGTGGACGTGGGCAGCGTGATCCTGGTGGAACAGCTCTGGAGCCTCACCAACAGCCGCTTCGACGGCGACTCGGCTCGGCGTTTCTATGCCCTGGTGGGCAGCGGCGGACTGCTGGGCGGCATCGCCGGCGGCCTGGTCTCTGCCTGGCTGCTGCGCTCCACATCCCTGCAGACCCCCGACCTGCTGCTGGTCGGGGCGGGGCTCATCGCGCTCACCGCCGTACCCATGGCCCGGCTGGGCGCCGGCCACCGGCTCGAGCCGGTGGCCGGCTCGGCCGCCGACTGGCGGCTGCTCACAGCCGGCCGCTACCTGCTGCTGCTGGCGGCTGTGCTGCTGCTGGCCCAACTGGTCGCGCCCCTGGCCGAGTATCAGTTCCTGAAGAGCGTGGAGAGCGCCTATCCGGGCCGGGACGAACGCACCGCCTTCCTGTCAATGTTCCTCAGCCTGATGGGGGTCGTGGCCGTCGCCATCAATCTCACCATCACCCGGCTCGTGCACCGATACCTGGGAGCGGTGGCGGGCCTGGTGGCGCAGCCCATCGCCCTGGTCGTGAGCTCGCTGGCGTTTTTCGTCCAGCCGGGCCTGTCCGCCGGGGCCCTGCTCAAGATCAGCGATCGGGGCCTCGCCTACTCCATCGGCCGGGCTTCCCGGGAGCTGCTCTACATCCCCATCGATCCGGTACGCATCCACCGGGCCAAGGCCTGGATCGACATGTTCGGCTACCGGCTGTTCAAGGGTCTGGGCTCGGTGCTGGTCCTGGCCAGCACCCAGTGGCTGCCCGCGTCCCTGGGCGCCGGCGCCCTGTCCTGGATCATCGTGGCGATCTGCCTGGCCTGGCTCGCGGTCATCGCCGCGCTACGCGCAGAGTACTGCTTGCGGGTGTCCGGTCTGCCCGGCTGCGACCGGCGCACCCCGGCCTGAATTTTTCCCTCAGCCCCCAGCCGCTGCGCGTCCCCGATGGCCGCGGGCGTTCAGTCCTGCGGCAGCGCGAGCAACCCCTCGGCCACCTGCTCGAGGTCGTCGCCGGTCACATCCGGTGGGGTAAACACGTCGCCGTAGGCGCCTTCGAGCCGTGAGCACCAGCCGGCGAGACACCCCGCCCGCTTGGCGCCGTGGCAGTCCCAGGCGTGCACCGCCACCAGCGCGAGCCGATGCGCCGGAACGCCGAGGGCCTCGGCCGTGAAATGGTAGACGGCGGGCACGGGCTTCCACGTCCGCAGCTGCTGGGTGGTCACCACTTGATCGACGTGTTCGGCAAGGCCGGCCTGCTGCAGGAACCGGGCAGTGGTGTCCGGGTCGCCTACCGTGAGGCAACCGATCCGTAGCCCGGCCGCCGCGAGCCGGCGCATGGCCGGGGCGGCGTCGGGATGCGCC
The DNA here is from genome assembly GCA_964487155.1 of uncultured Ectothiorhodospiraceae bacterium. Taxonomy (GTDB): domain Bacteria; phylum Pseudomonadota; class Gammaproteobacteria; order Nitrococcales; family Nitrococcaceae; genus CAZAQB01. The sequence continues at coordinate 6,984 of CAZAQB010000076.1, read as the reverse complement.
GGCAGCGTGCCGAAGGCCTCAAGCACGTGGTCGATCTGCTCCTCGGTGACGCTCTGGCCAGTCTCCGTGCGCAACGCCTGGCGCGCCGCGGGGTAGAACTCGCCGAAGTCCCCGCTGAGCGCGAGGGCCATGCAGTCGCGCTGGAAGCGGAGAAACCATGGCTGCAGCAACTGCGTGGGCTGGCCGATCTCGGCAAAGCGATCATGCAGCGGCTGCAGGTCGAGGAGCGTCTCGAGGACGTCGAAGGCAACAGCGAGCGGGCGGTTGGGCACGGGAACCTCCTGCGATGGCAGCGTTTCGTCAGACTGTATCTCCGCCCCCCGTCGTACCGACGAGGCGTCCGCCCACCGCGATCCCCGGATCAGCGCAGACACCGTTCTCCGAGCCGCCAGCCGGTGATTCACGGGCGGCGGCGGAGCGGGCAATGGGGAGTTCTCCGGTCACGACTGCGCCCCTTCCTCGGTGGCAGGCTGCAGTGGCTCGTCGGCTATGCCATCGCTGTACTGGTCGTACGCGGCCTGGAGGCCGGTTACCTCTTCTTCGTCCGGCCCCTCCTCGAAGAGCCGCGGATACAGCGGTGACAGGGCCGCCACCAGCATGCCGAGGGCGGCGAACATGGCGAACGCGTCGGCATAGCCGAATTCCTTCACCACCAGGCCGGCGACCGGCGAGCCGACGGCCTGTCCGACCGCGACGGCGAGGAACGGCAGGACCGGCCCCAACGAAAGCCGGCCCGGCAACAGACGGATGCCGCTGATCAGGTACAGCCCGGTCAGGCACATGTAGGCAAAGCCGAAGACCGCCGCGGAAAACACCGCGAGTACCAGCTGACCGGGGCTGGCGGCGAGCAATGCCAGGCTCGCGGACAGGGTCACCAGCATCAGGGCCTGGGTGATAGCCGGGTTATTGCGATCGGCCAGGTCGCTCACCACCGCGCCGCCGAGCCCGGCGATGCCCACGGCGAGCCACAGCCAGCCGGTCTGGTCGGCTGGCAGCGCACCGAGGTTGACCGCCAGGTCGGGGGCGAAGATCCAGTACCCCGAGGCGATGAAGCCCATCGCGAATGCGAAAGACGCCAGCCAGGCGAGGCGCGCCCACTGCAGCGCGCTGATCGGCGGCAAGGTGGTATTCGCCGGGGTGACCCGCGACACCGAGGGGATGAAGTACCACGCGGCCACGACCCCGACGGCGGCGGCGACGGCAAAGGATATGTACGCCAGACGCCAGGCGTTGGCCAGCAACAGCACCGCCGGCACCGCGAACACGACGCCGACGCTGGTGCCCGCATTCATGACCGCGCTGACGCGTCCATGCAGCGAGCGTTTCACCAGCGCCTGCATGGCGGAGGTGAGCGCGGGCATCATCAGCCCGGTGCAGACGCCGCAGGCGAACACACCCGCGCCGAGCGACAGCGCGCCGGTGGCCTGGCTGATCAGGGTCAGGCCGCCGGCGCCGAAAGCGCCGGACACCACCGCCGTGCTGCGGGCACCGAGGCGATGGGTGGCGATCGGCGCGACCACCGTGGCCAGCACGAAACTGATGAACGGCAGCGCACCGATAACGCCGATCACATCCGGCGTCAGTTCCAACTCGGCGCGGATGGGCGGCACGAAAAGCCCGAAAGCGAAACGCGCGAGCCCGTAACTGATGGCGACCAGCGCGGCGCCGAGCACGGCGAAGCCGGTGGTTTCGATGGGCTTCATGCCGGCTCCCCCATGCACGCATCCAGAAGCCCGGGCAGCATTGCCCGCAGGTGGCTGACGGCGCGCCCGGGCCCCAGCACCAGCGCCAGCGTGTTGGCCCCCTCCATCGTCAGCAGCACCCGCTCGGCCGTGGCCACGTCCGCCGGTCGCAGGTCGCGGGCCAGCGCATCGCGGATCAGCCCGAGCAGTTCCTGCTTGAAGCGCCGCCCCTGGCCGGCGATGCGCGCCGAGTGATGCTCGAATTCCGAGATCGCCTTGACGACGATACAGCCCTCGCGCGAGGCACCGCCCAGCCAGCGGCAATGGCAGTCCACCAGGGCCGTGACCGCCGGCGTGTCGCCCCGGAGATCGATTGCGCTGCGCAGTTCGTCAAGGTAGCGGCGAAAGCGCCGCTCAAGGACCGCCTCGATCAGCGCCTCTTTCGACGGGAAATGGTTGTAGAGCGTCATTCGCGCGACGCCCGCCTCGGCCACCAGGCGGCCGATGCCAGTGGCATGGAAGCCCTCCGTGTAGAACAGGCGTTCCGCCGTCGCCACCAGTTGTTCGCGCTTGCCTGCCTGCATGTTGTGCATTCCGGATCAAAATAGAACGATCAGTATAGTCTGGGACGTAGGCAGGCGGCATACAAGGCGGACGGGCGCTCGAACTGGTGGTACGCGAGCAGCAATGATTGACGGCGGAGGCGTGCCGCCGCATGCCGGCAATCCGCCCAGTGGAGGCCGCCATCAGCGCCAGTCGCACGTTGCGGTCAAGCGCGGGGGGCGGCCCTTGCAAAGCCGGGCCCGGGCCGCAATGTCTTGATGGAACAGAGGTCTTTTCGGAGTATGGAGTATGGCTCGCAACGTCGCCGAGAAGCTCATCGAGTCCCACCTGGTCGCGGGCGAGTTGACCCCCGGGGCCGAGATCGGCCTGCGCATCGACCAGACCCTCACCCAGGACGCCACCGGCACCCTGGTCATGCAGGAATTCGAGGCGATAGGCCTGCCCCGGGTGCGCACCGAGGTCTCGGCGCAGTACGTGGACCACAACCTGCTGCAGGAAGACTTCCGCAACCCCGACGACCATGTCTTCCTGCACAGCGCAGCACGCAAGTACGGCGTGCACTTCTCGCCGCCGGGCAACGGCGTCAGCCACCCGGTTCATATGGAAAGATTCGGCAAGCCGGGCAAGACCCTGCTGGGTTCGGACAGCCATACCTGTGCAGCCGGCGCCATGGGCATGCTGGCCATCGGCGCCGGCGGCCTGGAGGTGGCCATGGCCATGGCCGGCGAGCCGTTCTACGTGCGCATGCCCAAGGTGCGCGGTATCCGGCTCAGCGGGCAGCTGCCGGACTGGGTCAGTGCCAAGGACGTGATCCTTGAGGTGCTTCGGCGCTACGACGTCGACGGCGGCAAGGGCTGGATTCTCGAGTATTTCGGTCCCGGCCTGGACCACCTCAGCGCCATGGACCGCCATGTCATCGCCAACATGGGCATGGAGACCGGCGCGACGGCAAGTGTGTTTCCATCGGACGGCCGGACCCGCGCCTTCCTGGAGCAGCAGGGCCGGGCCGGCGACTGGAGCGAGCTGCTGGCCGACCCAGCGGCCAACTATGACGAGACCATCGAGATCGACCTCTCGCAGCTCGAGCCGCTGATCGCGCTGCCGAGCAGCCCCGGCAACGTCGTGCCGGTGCGCGAGGTGGCCGGGCGCGGCGTCTATCAGAGCTACATCGGTTCCTCCGCCAACCCCGGCCTGCGGGACTTCGGCATCGCCGGCAACATGGTCGCGGGACGCCGCATCGCCCCCGGGGTGTCCTTCGACGTCAACCCGACCTCCCGCCAGATCCTCGACGCCATGATCAAGCAGGGCGTGCTGTCCAACCTGATCGAGGCTGGCGCCCGGCTGCACCAGACCGGCTGCAACGGCTGCATCGGCATGGGCCAGGCGCCGGCCACCGGGCGCAACAGCCTGCGCACCGTGCCGCGCAACTTCCCGGGCCGCTCGGGCACCGAGGAGGACGCGGTGTACCTGTGCAGTCCGGAGACGGCCACCGCCGCCGCTCTGACCGGCGAGATTACCGACCCCCGAACCCTGGGCATGGACTACCCGCGTTTCCGGGAGCCGGAGCGCATGGACGCCAACGTCTCCATTCTCATCGAGCCGGCCGGCGAGCACGAGCACGTGGCGCTGGAAAAAGGCCCGAATATCGCCGGCCTGCCCGAGACAGAGCCGCTGGCGGATCGCCTGTCCGGGCCCGCGCTGCTGAAGACTGGCGACGACGTCTCAACCGACGAGATCCTGCCCGGCGGCGCCAGGGTCATGCCCTACCGCAGCAATATTCCGGCGATCAGCCAGTTCGCCTTTTCCCGGCTCGACGAGGGCTTCTACGAGCGCGCCCTCGAATACCAGGCGCAGGGCTCGTTCGTGATCGGGGGCGAGAACTACGGCCAGGGCTCCAGCCGCGAACACGCCGCCATTGCCCCGGCCTATCTGGGCGTGAAGGCCGTGCTGGCGAAGAGCTTCGCCCGCATTCACTGGCAGAACCTGGTCAACTTCGGCGTCCTGCCGCTGGAGTTCCGGGACGCCGCGGACTACGACGCCATCGAGCAGGGTGACGAGCTGGAGCTGACCGATGTCCAGGCAGGGCTCAAGAGCGGCGATCTGACCTGCCACAACCGAACTCAGGACTCGACGATCCACCTGGGACATTCTCTGAGCGAGCGCCAGATCCAGGTGCTTTTTGCCGGGAGCCTGATCAACTGGGTGCGCGAGAAGAAGGCGGCATAGGGACCGCTTCAGCAGCGCGGGCAGGGAGAGCTCTTCCGGGCGTTCGTGGCGGAGACGAATGCGGCGATCAGTTCTGGCTGGGCCACCCTGAGCGGCGACCCGCCTCGCAGGAGGGCTTGCTGGAACTCGATCAGTGGCCGGGCGGTGCCGGGGTCAAACGCCGCGAGTGCGTCAGGCACCTTGGCGTTTACCACCCTGCTCCCCACGTTTCTTCGCAACGTGGGTCTACGGGTAAAGCGCCAACCCCTTGGGGCGATGCATCGCAGATGACGGCCAGCGGCGCTACCCGCTGGCCAGACCATAGCCCAGGGCATGCGCCGCCTTGCGGAAGGCGGCTTCGGCCTCCGCCCGGACCACCAGCTGGCGCTCGCCGGCCGGTGCGCACAGATCCCGGGTCTGGGCGTGGGTGGCCAGGTGACGGGCCAGTTCCGCATCGGCGCAGTCGATCAACAGGGCCGGTCCGCTGACCCGCAGCGCCCTGCCCCGGCGTTCGGCCCCCGCCAGGAAGCCCTCCACCGGCTCCGGGAGGGGCTGGTCGTCGCCGGCCTCCAGAAATTCTCTGAGCTCGGCGGTGGAGCGCCCGCTTTCCACCGTGCGCAGGGCCCTCGCGGGGTCCAGGCGCCAGGCGGTGTCCGACTCCTGTTCCGCCCAGCTCTCCAGCAGCACCACGGCCTCGGGTGGCGGGGTCCCCTCCCGCACCTGCACGCGCAGGTTGGGCAGCACGCTCAGGCGCAGCCCGAGCGGCCGCTGCCGGGGCTGGTAATCCTCGGTGAGGCCGAGGCAGTAGGCGCCCAGCTCCGTCAGGCGCAGCGCCAGCAGGCCATCGTAGCGGCTCAGGAACGCGAGATCGTCGACACCCCAGAGCCCGCGGTAATCGGCTTGCGCATCCCGCGGGTCGATATAGGCCACGTCCACCAGGCCCAGGGTCGCCGCGTATTCGAACAGCAGGCAGCGCAGGTAGCGCTCCTGGAGCAACTCCCAGCCGTGGGCTCCGTTAGAGCCCAGGTTGCCGTAGTGGGCATCGCCGATGTAAAGGCTCCACGGATCGTTGGTGACCTCGAAGTCCAGGTCATTGGCCCGCATGTAGCGCGCCAGCTCCTTGACGCTCACCCAGGCGATGGTGGGGCAGTGCTCCAGCGCCTCGGCAATGGTGAAGCGCCGCATGCTCGGGTCGGTGAGGCCGCGTTTGCCGCGCCCCGTCTGGCCCTTGATGACATCCACCCGGTTGAATTCATCCAGCAGCTTGGATTTCAGCCATGCCTCCCACAGCCGGCGCAGGGTCTCCGGGGCCGGCCGGCTCAGCGCCGCCTGGCCGGCCCGGGTCAGTGCCAGGCGATTGCCGTGGCGCTCCGCCAGCCGGCCCGCCTGCAGCAGCAGCGGCCAGGCGAAGGGCTTGATGGAGCCGATGACCTGGTGCCAGCGGTCCTTGGGCGTCTCGGCGGGATAGAAATCCCCTCCGCTCAGCACCTCGCTCAGGCCCCGGACCGTGGCTGCCGTGGGCCGAGGAGTCTTGGGGCTCACCGCCACCCGCCCCTGGGCCACCCAGCGCAGCACGGTGGCAAGATCGCCGAGCGCATCCGCCTCGGTTTCGCGGCAGGTCAGCGCGAGGCTCTGGTGCTCGGGCGGGCCGCCCGGGCCGGCAGCCAGGGCCGGATGGTCCGCCTCACCGCCCACCCGGGCCGGCAGCGGATCGATGGTCTCAAGCACCGGCGGCGGTGGCTCCGCAACAAAGGCCCGCAACTCCTGCGCCAGATCCTGGGGAACCACCAGGCTTCCGGCACTGCGGAAGAAGAACAGTCCCGCCAGGCGCGGCAGGCTGCCATAGCGCCGGTGGTCACGTCTGAACGCCGGTATGGACCCGTAGCGCGCGAGGAATTGCCGCGCATTGAAGATCCCGTGCGGGGCATAGACGGCCTCCGCCACCGCGGCCTGCTCCAGCGGCTCCAATGCCTGCCAGCGGGCGCGCAGCTCGTCCCCGGTCAGATGCGCTGCCACCAGGGCCACCAGGTCGGCCTTGCGCGTCGGGCGCTCCTTGGTCGGCAGCACTTTCAAGGTCTGCTTGAGCGACTGCACACCCTCAGCCTGTAACGCGTCGCGCAGCGTCGCGACGCCCGGCATCGCATTCCACCCCCTCATCGGCGCAGCCACCTCCTGCCATGTTGATCAGTCATGCAAGGTCGTTTCAGGTCATTGCCTTGTCCGCGAAGCCCGGCGCGCCGGATCAACCGATGGCCCCTCCGGGCAAGCGCTGGGTGGCACCCTGCCCCGGAAAACCGAAGTCTCTCCACGTGTCGAGACCTACCCGCGCAGGAGCCCTCCCGCGAGCGGCCTGGTCCTGTCCCGACGTAAGCTCGCCGGCCGGAAGCGCCGCCGCGCCACCTCCCCCCTGCTTCATCGGCCCGAGGCTCTACCCGCGGAGCAGTAGCGCACCCGAACCGATTCCCACCGCCAGGGCGCTGCGCTAGGGTACCTGCAGAACTCAGCCGCGGCCGTAGTCCATGGACGACCGATC
>CAZAQB010000075.1:0-15406 GCA_964487155.1 uncultured Ectothiorhodospiraceae bacterium | reverse complement strand
CGGAGGAGGACCGGGCGGTCCGGTGAGGCGGGGATCGAATCTTACCGAAGATGGTCGGTTTTGCTTTGCTCGGCGCACTCTACGCGGCCGGCTTGGGGGCTGACGACCGGCGGGGACGCCGGATGCGCTTCGCTTATCCGGCCTACGCCGAGGTTTCCAGCGCTTCGCGGTGCCCGCGTAGGCCGAATAAGGCGCGCCAGCGCCGCATCTGGCGTCCTCGCGCGCCCTCACATGCGCCGCACCTTGATGTTCAGCATGCGAATCCGGTAGGCCACCTGGCGCGGCGTCATGCCGAGCAGCCGGGCGGCCTTGGCCTGTACCCAGCCGGCCTGCTCCAGGGCGGCGATCACCCGCTCGCGCTCGTCCAGATCGGGATCGTCCAGGTCCGCCGGCAGGGGCGCCGGGCCGGGCGCAGTGCCGGGCGCCGCCGGCGCCTCGAAACCTTCCGTCAGCCCGGCGTCCACCACCACGTCCCGGTCGATGACGCCGGAGTCGGTCATGATCGCCGCCCGCTCCACGGTGTTCTCCAGCTCGCGCACGTTGCCCGGCCAGTCGTGGCGCACCAGCAGCCGCAGGGCGCTCTCGGTGACATCCAGCGTGCGGCCCTGCTTGGCGCCGATGCGCTTGGCCATGAAGCGCACCAGGTCCGGGATGTCTTCCTTGCGCTCGCGCAGGGCCGGCATCTGGATCGGCAGCACATTGAGGCGGTAGTAGAGGTCCTCCCGGAAGCGGCCCTCTTCGATCTCCTGCTCCAGGGGCCGGTTGGTGGCGGCGATGATGCGCACGTCCACCTTCAGCGTGCGGCTGCCGCCGACCCGTTCGAACTCACCCTCGGCGAGGATGCGCAGCAGCTTGGCCTGGAAGGCCGGCGACACCTCGCCGATCTCGTCCAGGAACATGGTGCCGCCATCCCCCAGCTCGAAGCGGCCCTTGCGGGTGCTGAGCGCCCCGGTAAAGGCGCCTTTCTCGTGGCCGAACAGCTCGGATTCCAGAAGGTTGTCCGGCAGGGCGGCGCAGTTGAGCTTCACGAAGGGGCCGCTGGAGCGCGGGGAGTTGTAGTGGATGGCATGGGCGATGAGCTCCTTGCCGGTGCCGGACTCGCCGCGGATCAGCACCGTGGTGTCCCACTTGGCCACCTGGCGCACCAGCTCGAAGATGCGCCGCATCGGTTCGGTGTGGCCGACGATGTTGTCGAAGCCGTACTCCTGGCGCACCTCCCGGCGCAAGGCATCGCGCTCGTCGGCCAGCCGCCGGCGCTCGCCCTCGGTGTGGCGCAGCAGCCGCACACGCTCGGCCAGCAGGTGGGCCACCATCTCCAGCAGCCGGGCCTGCTCCGGCAGGTGGTCTTCGCCCTCGGGCTGGGCCGCCAGAACGCCCAGGGTCTCGCCGTCGGCGGCCTGGATGGGGACGCCGACCAGGGGCGCGCCGGAATCGAAACGCTTGAGCCGGTCCAGGAACCGGGGCTCCCGGGCGAGACGCGGCACCACCAGGCTGCGGCCCTCGGCCAGCACCGTGCCCAGAATGCCCTCGCCCCGGCGGTAGCGCACCGGCCGGCCGCGACTGTCATCACCTTCGTGGGCCACTCCCAGCAGCAGCTCGCTGCCCTCGGCATCCGCCACCGCCACCAGCCCCCTGCGCATGGCGGCATGGTCGTGGAGCACCGCCATCACGTCGGCGAGGATGTCGGACAGTTCGCGGCCGGTGTTGAGCGCGGCGCAGACTCCGTACAGGGCCTCCAGATGCCGGCCGAGCAGTTCCGGCTGCCGGCCCTGCTCCCGGTCCACCACATTCACCTCCATCAGCCCTCCTCGGCGCCAAGCCATTGCTGGAGCGCCTCTGATCCGGAGCCGCCGACTCGTTCGGCGGAATTCCGGTCAATGGCCGCAGCCGGAGTCCACTGGCCCGGAGCGGCGCCGCCAGAGCGGCGGCAACAACAGGCGACCCGCAGGTTGCGGTGCGGCCTACACCTGGGGTAGGCGCACCTCCACACGGCAGCCGTCCCGGAATTCAGGGTCGATAACCACCGTCCCTTTGTGGCCGTTGATGGCCTCCTGGACCATCGCAAGCCCCATGCCTGCGTGCTGGGCCCGGCTGCTGTAGAACGGCTCGAATACCTTCAGCCGCGCAGCCGCGGGTATGCCGCCGCCGTTGTCCTCCACCCGGCAGATGACCTCGCCGTCCCGGGCGGTGGTGGTCAGGCGCAGGGCCCGATCACCGCCGCGGCGCTCGGCCATTGCGTCCAGGGCGTTGTTCACCAGTTCCAGGAACACGCCCCGCAGCTGGTTGGGACGGCCCAGCACCGGCGGCAGCACGCTGCTGGGATGCCAGTCGACAACCACCCCGGTGGCCAGCAGCCGCTCGGTGCCGATCATCAGCACGTCCCGGATCACCTCGTTGAGGTTGAGGGGCACGACGCCCTCGCGCTGGCCCTCGGGGGTGCTGCGCGCCAGGGTTTCCACGGCCTCTTCGCCGGCCTGCACGGCGTTTCGCAGCACCTCCAGCAACGGGCCGGACTGGGGATCGGAGCGGCGCTCCAGCATGCCCACGGCCGCCCGCACCTGGTTCAGCGGCAGCTGCATGCGGTGGGCGGCCCCGCCCAGGGCCTCGCCCAGGCTGCGCACCCGATACTGCTCCGCCAGCAGGCTGCGCAGGGCGCTGATCCGGCAGCTCTCCTGCTGGCGGCGCACGCCGGTGACGTCCTTGGCCACCAGCACCAGGTAGCGGGATTTGCTGGACTCGAAGAAGGCGTCGATGCGCGGGTGATTGTCGTCGAACCAGGTGCCGGAGCAGGAGAACCAGCGCGGCTCGGCGCCGCCGCCCAGGTCCAGGCGCACTTCCTGGTCCTCGAAGCTGCGCCCGCCGTCGGCCAGAGGATCCTGGCCGAGCTGGCCTTCCAGGGCCTGCAGGAACGCCTCTGCGGGCTCGCCCCCGAGAGCGGCGGCCAACTGCTGGTAGCTGCGGTTGGTGACCACCCGCTGGCGCTCCGCGTCCAGCACGCAGAGCACCAGGGGCGCAGCGTCCAGCACCGACTCGATCAGGATCTTCTGGTTCTTGACCTTCTGCTCCAGGCGCCAGAGCTCGCTGACATCGCGGTGCATGCCCAGGAAATGCCGGGTTTCGCCGGCCGCGTCCAGCACCGGCGCGATGGTCACCTCGGCCAGGTAGGCCTCGCCGCTCTTGTGGCGGTTCAGCAGCAGGCCGGACCAGGGACGCTGCTGGCGCAGCCTTCCCCACAGGGTGCGGTACACCACATCGGGCGTGCGCCTGTGGGACAGCACGGACTCGTTGGCGCCCACCACCTCCTCCGGGACGTAGCCCGTGACCCGCTCGAAAGCCGGGTTCGCGTACAGGATGTTGGCCTTCGGGTCGGTGATGCTGATCGCCACCGTCGACTGCTCCACCGCCGCCTGGAAAAGCTCCGGGGACAGTTCGGCCGGGGGCTCCTGGCCGACCGGCTCCGGGTCGGCGTTATGGTCAGTGGTCATGGGCGTCCTCTTATGGGGTTGCTCTTTGGTGTCGTCGTTGCGCGCTCCTCCGCCGGACTGATCATGCAAGAGCCAGGCCTTGCGCCAGAGCGCCCTCCGAGGCCAGATTCCATGTCGCGTACCCGACAACGGCGCGGCGGCCCGCACCGCGGGTGTGCGCAAACCCACACAGCCGCACCGCGGCGGACTGTGCCCCCGAATGCTTCGAATCAACGCCTTGGGCCACCTGAAGGACGACTGGCACGGAATCTGCCGCAGGAGCTGCCGACACCCTGTGTAAGGTCATCCGACCCATGTCCGAGCAACTGCTGGTCCTGCTCAGCACCGCCCTGGTGAACAACGTGGTCCTGGCCCGGTTCCTCGGCCTGTGCCCGTTCCTGGGGGTGTCCAGCAGCATCGACTCCGCCCTCGGCATGGGGCTCGCCACCAGTTTCGTGCTGACGCTCGCCACCGGCTCGGCCTACCTGCTGGAGCGCCATCTGCTGGCTCCGCTGGGCCTGGAGTATCTGCGCATCCTCACTTTCATCCTGGTGATCGCGGCGGTGGTCCAGCTCACCGAGATGGTGATCCGCAAGGCGAGTCCGCTGCTGCACCAGCTGCTGGGCATCTTCCTGCCGCTGATCACCACCAACTGCGCGGTGCTCGGCGTGGCGCTGCTGACGGTGCAGCGCGGCGACGACCTGCTCACCAGCCTGCTGTTCGGCTTTGGCTCGGCGCTTGGCTTCACCCTGGTGATGGTGCTGTTCGCCGGCATCCGCGAGCGGCTCGCCCTGGCCAACGTGCCAGCCCTGTTTGCCGGGGCCCCCGTGGCCATGATGGCCGCAGGCCTGCTGGCCCTGGCTTTCATGGGCTTCGGCGGCCTGCCCACCCGCTAGGCCTGTCGGCAGGCCGTGAAGGGAGACGAGACATGCTTGGAGCAGTCACCAGCGTTACCGGTCTGGCCCTGATCCTGGGCGCGGCCCTGGCCCTGGCCGGGCGACACTTGCGGGTGGAAGGCAATCCCCTGGAAGAGCGCATCGCCGAGTTGCTGCCCAACTCGCAGTGCGGCCAGTGCGGTTATCCCGGCTGCGGCCAGGCGGCGGCGGCCCTGGCCGCCGGCGAGGCCGCCCCCACCCTGTGTCCGCCGGGCGGCGCGAGCCTGGTGCGGGATCTGGCGGACCTGATGGGCGTGGACGCCGGCGGCGGCGGCGCGGAGGCCCCCATGGTGGGAGAAGTGCGCACCGAGCTCTGCATCGGTTGCACCCGTTGCTTCAAAGTCTGCCCCACGGACGCCATCATCGGCGCGCCGAAGCAGCTCCACGTGGTGGTGCGGCAGGCCTGCACCGGCTGTGGGGCCTGCGTGGACATCTGCCCCACCGAGGGCATCTCCCTGGTCATAGAGACTCCCACTCTGGCCGACTGGCACTGGCCGGCGCCCGGCACTGGCCGGGCCGCGGCCCTGGAGAACTGAGCCATGTTGCGGCACAGGCTGCGGGGCGGCATCCACCCCGAGGACCACAAGGGCGAGGCGGCCGACCGCCCCATCGAGGCGATGAGCCTGCCGGACCGGCTCTACGTGCCGGTGCAGCAGCACATCGGCGAGGCCTCGCGGCCCGAGGTAATCATCGGCCAGCACGTGGAGAAGGGCCGGCTCATCGCCCGCGCCCAGGGCGGCATCTCGGCCAACGTGCACGCGCCCACCTCCGGCACCATCGCCGACATCGAGTACCGGCCCGCGCCCCACGCCTCCGGCCTGCCGGTGGAGACCATCGTCATCGAGGTCGATGGCGAGGACTACTGGCTGGACGCCTCGGTGCCGGTGGACCCGTTCGACCTGGAGCCGGAGGAGATCGCCGCGCGCGCCGCCGACGCGGGCATCGTCGGCCTGGGGGGCGCCACCTTCCCCTCGGCGGTGAAGCTCAATGTCAGCATCCGCCAGGGCGTCCACACCCTGATCATCAACGCCTGCGAGTGCGAGCCCTACCTGTCCTGCGACGACCGGCTGATGCGCGAGCGGCCGCTGGAGATCCTGGAGGGGGCGCTGCTGCTGCACCAGGCGCTGGGCGCTCGGCGCACCGTGATCGCCGTGGAGGACAACAAGGCCCACGCCCTGTCCACCATGGAGGCGGTAACCACCGGCCTCACCGAGGTGCAGGTGCAGGCGGTCCCGACCCGCTATCCAATGGGCTCGGACCGCCGGCTCATCGCCCAGGTCACCGGCCGGGAGGTGCCCGCCGGCAGGCGGGCCACCGACGTCGGCGTGCTGGTGCACAACGTCGGCACCGTGTACGCGCTTCAGCAGGCCATCCGGCATGGCCGGGCCCTGGTGAGCCGCGTGGTGACGGTGGCCGGCGACGCAGTGGCCCGGCCCCGCAACCTGCAGGTAGCCATCGGCACTCCGGTGAGCGAGTTGCTGGAGTACTGCGGCCTCACCGACCCCGGCGCACGGCTGGTGATGGGCGGCCCCATGATGGGCACGCCGCTGCCGCATCCCGGGGTGCCGGTGGTGAAGGGCACCAGCGGCATCCTCGCCATGGCGCCGGCCCGCGCCGAGGCGGCCCGGCCCTGCGTGCGCTGCGGGCGCTGCGTCGACGCCTGCCCGGTGGGCCTCACGCCCCTCGACCTGGTGGCCCGGGTACGGGCCGGGGAGCTGGAGGACGCCGAGGACTGGGGCCTGTCGGACTGCCTGGCCTGCGGCTGCTGCAGCTATGTCTGCCCCTCGTCCATTCCCCTGGCCCACTACCTGCTGCACGGCAAGGGCGCCCTCGCCCAGGAGCGCAATGCCCGGAACAAGCGGGACGAGACCCGGCGCCTGGCCCAGGCACGCCAGGCTCGGCTCGCCCAGGAGCAGGCGCGCAAGGCCGCCCAGGCCAAGGCCAAGGCCGAGGACACCGATTCGTGAGCCCCCAGGAGCTGGTGGCCGGCCCTTATCTGCAACGGCCCAACACCGGCGTCGGCCGCATGATGGCCGCGGTGATGCTGGCCCTGCTGCCGGCCACCGCTGTTGGCTTCTACCGCTTCGGCTGGCCCGCCCTGTTCCTGTTCGGGGTCTGCCTGGCGGCTGCCCTGCTCACCGAGGCCCTGTGCCTGCTGCTGGCCCGCCGGCCGCTGCGCCCCGGCCTCACCGACGGCTCGGCGCTGCTCACCGCCTGGCTGCTGGCGCTGAGCCTGCCGCCGTGGAGTCCCTGGTGGCTGGGCGCGGTGGGCAGCGCCTTTGCCATCGCACTGGTCAAGCACGTGTTCGGCGGGGTCGGCCAGAACCCGTTCAACCCGGCCATGGCCGCCCGGGTGGCCCTGCTGGTGTCGTTCCCGCTGCCCATGACCACCTGGCCGGCGGCGGCGGCGCTGGGCTCGGCCGGGGCGCCCGGCCTGGCGGAGTCCCTGGCCATTACCTTCGGCGGCGCCGGCGTACCCGACGCGGTCACCAGTGCCTCCTGGCTCGATCATCTGGGAATGGAGCTCGACCGCGGCGGCTCGGTCTCCCAGGTGCTGGCCGAGGGGTACTCCCTGGGCGGCGACTGGCTGGGCACCGGCGCCGGCAGCCTGGGGGAAACCTCCGCGCTGCTGCTGCTGGCCGGTGGCCTGGTGCTGGTGGCGCTGCGGGTCATCCACTGGCAGGTGCCGGCCGGCATGCTCGCCGGGGTCGCCGTGCCGGCACTGGTCATGAGCCTGGTGGACCCGGCCGGCTACCCGGGCCCGGGCTTTCACCTGGCCGCCGGCGGACTGATGCTGGGCGCCTTCTTCATCGCCACCGACCCGGTCACCTGCCCCGCCACCGCCGCCGGACGCCTGCTGTTCGGGCTGGGCTGCGGCGTGCTGACCTACGTGATCCGCACCTGGGGCGGCTTCCCCGAGGGCGTGGCGTTCGCGGTGCTGCTGATGAACGCCGCCACCCCGCTGATCGACCACTACGTGAGGCCCCGGCGCCAAGGCCGCAGGCTGAGCGGCACACCCCTGGACCTGCCCGCCGCCAACGCCCGGGGGCGGCGGCCATGAGCACCGCCACCCGCCTGGAGCGTTGGCGCGGCAAGCCCGCCTACCAGGCGTTGCTGCTGGCCGGCGTGGCCCTGGCGGTCAGCCTGGTGCTGGCACTGGCCCATGCGCTGACCCTGGAGCCCATCGCCCTGCGCCAGGCAGAGGACACACGGCGTGCTCTGGCGGCGGTGCTGCCGGAGACGCTCTACGACAACGACCCGCTCGCTGAAAGCGTCAGCGTCCAGGGCGAGGAAGGCGTCGCCACCCGCTTCTACCCGGCCCGGCGCGACGGTGCCCTGGTGGGCGCCGCCTTCGAGGAGGTCACCCGCCAGGGCTACGGCGGGCCCATGCGGCTGCTGCTCGCGGTGGACGCCCAGGGCGAGCTGCTGGGGGTTCGGGTGCTCTCCCACAGCGAGACCCCTGGCCTGGGAGACAAGATCGAGGCGACCCGCTCGGGCTGGATCCGAAGCTTCGAGGGCCGCTCCCTGGACAACACCCCTTCCCGGGACTGGGCGGTGCGCAAGGACGGCGGCGCCTTCGACCAGTTCACCGGCGCCACCATCACCCCGCGGGCAGTGGTGGCAGCGGTGCGCGACGGGCTGATCCGCTTCGCCACGCTGCGCCGCGACCTGTCGCAGCCGGCGCCAACACCGGAGACGACCCCATGACCACGCCCTACGCCCGCCTCTGGCGCGACGGCCTCTGGGACAACAACCCGGTGTTCGGCCAGCTGCTGGCCCTGTGTCCTCTGCTGGCGGTCACTGGCACGGCAACCAACGGCCTGGGCATGGGCCTCGCCACCCTGGCGGTGCTGCTGCCCGCCAACCTGCTGGTGTCCGCCACCCGGCGGCTGCTGGCCCGGGAGGTGCGCATCCCGGTGTTCGTGCTGCTGATCGCCGGGCTGGTGACCCTGGTGGACCTGCTGATGAACGCCTACGTCCACGACCTGCACAAGGTGCTGGGCCTGTTCATCCCCCTGATCGTCACCAACTGCGCCATCCTCGGCCGCGCCGAGGTGTTCGCCTCCCGCAACGCGGTGGCGCCGTCGGCGGTGGACGGCCTGGCCATGGGTCTCGGCATGACCCTGGCCATGGTGCTGCTGGGCGGCATGCGGGAACTGCTGGGCTCCGGCACGCTGTTCGCCGACGCGGCCCTGATGCTGGGCCCGGGGCTGGGCTGGCTGGAGGTCACCGTGCTGCCGGACTACGACGGCTTTCTGCTGGCGCTGCTGCCCCCGGGCGGCTTCCTGGCCCTGGGCCTGCTGCTGGCCCTGCGCCGGCTGCCGGCCCGGCTGCGGGCCGCCCGGGCGGCCCGCCGCTCGGCACGCCAACCGGCGGACCCGGGCCTGTCCCGGACCTGACCCCGACTGGATTCGGAACCGAGGTGTGAAGATGATGGCTGCAATGATCGAAGTGAGCGTCGCCTACGCGCGGCCCGGCGATCCCCTGTGGATGCGCCTGGAGGTACCGGACGGCAGCAACGTCGCGGAAGTTCTGGAGGCCTCCGGACTGCTGCAGCGCTGCCCGGAGATCGATCTTGCGAACGTCAAGATCGGCGTGTTCGGCAAGCTGCGCAAGCTGGACGCCGTGGTGGAGGCCGGCGAACGGGTGGAGGTCTACCGGCCCATCATCGCCGACCCCAAGACCGTGCCGCGGCGCACGCAGGCGGCCTGAGAGGGGAACCCGGGCGAGTCGTCGTCCAGGGTGGGCACAGCGAAGCTCCCTTTCCCCCGGCCCTGGAAGATCGCGGCTGAAACCGCTCCCACAGCGAGCACCGCCCGGCGCCGTGCCAGAAGCCGCGTTGGGTGGGCAGAGCGAAGCGAAGCCCACCGTCCTGGCGCTACAGCGCCACCACCCCCGGCTCGCCCGCCCGCACACCGAAACGGGCCAGGGTGAAGGCCGGCACATCCGCCGAAGGCACCGTCAGCACCGGGGCTGCTACCCGCTCCACGGCCCGGTACTCGGTGGCCCACAGCTCCGGCGTCACCTCGCAGCGCAGGTAGCCGCGGTGCAGGCCGTCGAAGAAGCGGATGTGGGGGTTGGAGGGCAGGGTCGCCTGCACCAGCGGCACGTTCTCGTCGCCGAAGCTCGACGAGATGCCGCTGCACACGAACTCCGCCCCGACGGTGGCCGAGGCCGGGTCGTCGAAATCCCGCTTCAACTCCGCCGCCCAGGAGGAGTGGATGTCCCCGGTGAGCACCACCGGGTTGGCGGGCTGCTCGTCCCCCAGGAAGGCCATGATGCGGTTGCGGGCCACCTGATAGCCATCCCAGGCATCCACGTTGAAGAAGTCGGTGGTGCCGGCGGCGGCGCCCAGATCCCACTGCATCATCATCACCTGCTGGGCCATGACGTTCCAGGTGGCCCGGGACTGGCGCAGGCCCTGGAACAGCCACTGCTCCTGGCGCTCGCCGAGCAGAGTGGCCTCCGGCGCCAGAATCTCCGGACAGGCGGCCAGGAACTGCAGGCCGTCGGCGCAGGGCTGGTCGGTGCGGAACTGGCGGGTATCGAGGACGCTGAAACTGGCCAGCCGGCCGAAATGCAGGCGCCGGAACAGGTGCAGGAACGGCCCCCGGGCCCGGCGCGGCGGGCGCAGCGCCATGGACTCGGCGTACACCCGGTAGGCGTTGGCCCGGCGCTGGCGGAACGCCTCTGGGGTCTGGCCGTCCTCGGGGATGAGGCCGGCGTAATTGTTGTCCACCTCGTGGTCGTCCCAGGTGACCACGAATGGGAACAGCGCGTGGGCATCCTGCAGGTCGGGGTCCAGCCGGTAGAGAGCGTAGCGGTTGCGGTAGTCCTCGACCGAGAAGATCTCGGGGCCGTTGTGGCGGCGGCCGGCGGGGGTGTTCAGGTCCGGGCCGGACTCATAGATGTAGTCGCCGGTGTGGATCACGAAGTCCAGGTCGCGCCCCGCCTCCACACCCCGGACCATGTCCCGGTAGGCGGCATAGAATCCCTGCTGATAGTTCTGGCAGGAGACCACGCCCACGCGCATGGCGTCCGGCTGGTGGAAGTAGCCCGGGAAGGTGCGGGTGCGTCCCACCCGGCTGCGCTCGCCCTTCCACTTGAACTGGTACCAGTAGGTGGTGCCGGGCTTGAGGCCCTGGACCAGAACCCGCAGGGCGTGGCCGTCCCGGGGGTGGGCCACCGCCCTGCCCTCCCGCACCACGTGGCGCATGTCCGGGTCCAGGGACACCTCCCAGTCGACCCGCTCCGGCCGCGGGCGCATGCCGCCGCCGTTGAGGGGGTCCGGCGC
The DNA here is from genome assembly GCA_964487155.1 of uncultured Ectothiorhodospiraceae bacterium. Taxonomy (GTDB): domain Bacteria; phylum Pseudomonadota; class Gammaproteobacteria; order Nitrococcales; family Nitrococcaceae; genus CAZAQB01. The sequence continues at coordinate 4,712 of CAZAQB010000075.1, read as the reverse complement.
CAGACGGGTCCACAGCACCACCCCGTGGGCGCTGGGATCACCGGAACCCACCCCCAGAGTGAACACCGGCGAGTCGAGCCCGCCGCGTGCCCCGAGCAGCCCCGGCAGCCCCAGGGCGACGCCCCCGGCCAGCAGGCCGGCACCCTGCACGAACCGCCGGCGGTTGAGATTGGAAGCCCCGTCGCTGCGATCGTCCTCTGCCATGCCCGTCGCCTCCAGTAATCCGGCATGCGGCCGAACGGCCGCGCCGTGGATTGGAAGGCTACGAAGGTAGCGCGGACAGGTGACAGGAGCGGGACGCCCCGATGACGCGGCGGGAGCAGCCTAACTCCGACAGGCTGCCAGGCCCGCGCAGGGTGGATGCGGCCAAGCGCAATCCACCGTTCGGCGGGGTGCTGGGTCCGATGTACTGGGTACCGCAGGGGCCGTGCCGGGGAAGGGCCGGCGCGGCGCTGCCCGCCTGATCCGGCCTACGCGGGCCTCGACCGCGGCCGGGCCCCCCCGTCCGGCCATTACTTGCCCGCGCAGTCCTGGCAGCGGCCGTAGAGAATCAGCGAATGGTCGGTGAGGTCGAAGTTGTACGCCGCGGCCACCTTCCTCTGGCGCTCCTCGATGACTTCGTCGTAGAACTCCTGGATGCGGCCACACCCCACGCACACCATATGGTCGTGGTGCTGGCCCTGATTGAGCTCGAAGACCGCCTGGTTGCCCTCGAAGTTGTGCCGCTCCACCAGGCCGGCCGCCTCGAACTGGGTGAGCACCCGGTAGACGGTGGCCAGGCCGATATCCTCGCCGGCCTCCAGCAGGGCGCGGTAGACGTCCTCGGCCGAGAGGTGGGCGTCGCGGCGCGCCTCCAGTATCTCGAGGATCTTCATGCGCGGCAGGGTAACCTTCAGCCCGGCCTTTCTAAGGTCCTTCGATTCCAACGCCACCTCCTGAGGAATTTGGGTCCACGCCCGGCGGCTGCGCTATCATGCGCTGCCGCCAAGCCCATGGATTGATGCATTGTTAAGACTAGTCTTCTTCAATCTCGTTGTCTTTCTGGCCGTCGGCTGCAGCATCCAGGATCTGCCCTTCGTATACCGCCAGACCATCCAGCAGGGCAACGTGCTGGACGCCGAGGCGGTGGCGGCGCTGGAGGCGGGCATGAGCCGGCGCCAGGTGCGCTTCCTGCTGGGCACGCCGTCCATCGACGATCCCTTCCACCGCGGGCGCTGGGACTACATCTACCTCCTGCGCGATCCCGGCGAGCCGGTGGAGCGCCGCCGTCTGAGCCTGTTCTTCGAGGAGGACCGGCTGACCGGCGCCGAGGGCAACGCCCTGCCCCCGGACAGCCCCCTGCGCCGGCCGATGGCGGACAACGGCGCGTCCTGAGCGGTGTCAGCCGCGCTCCCGGGCGCGGCGCCGGCGCATCTCCTTGGGGTCCACCCTCAGCGGCCGGTAGACTTCCACCCGGTCCTTCGGCCGCAGCGGGGTATCCAGGCTCACCGGCTTGCTGAACACCCCCACCTGCTGGGTCTCCAGGTCGAGCTCGGGGTAGCGCTCCGGCAGCCGGGAGCGGTGGATGGCCTCGCGCACCGTGGTGCCGGGTTCCACCCGCAGGGGGATCACCGCCTGCTCCTCCGGCAGCGCGTAGGCCACCTCCACCATGAAGCTTTCAGTGTCGTCTTGCGTCACGTACGTCAGCGGTAGACCTGGTCGGCGCGCTGCACGAAGGCGTCCACCAGGGTGTTGGCCACCTGGGTGAACACCCGGCCGAAGGCCATGCGCAGGATGCGGTTGGAGAACTCGAACTCCAGGTCCAGAGACACCTTGCTGGCGTCCTCCCCCAGGTCGTGGAAACGCCAGTAGCCGTCCAGGCGCTGGAAGGGACCCTCCACGAGACGGATGTCGATCATCTTGCCCGGTTGCAGCCGGTTCTGGGTGGTGAAGGACTTCTCGAACCCGCCCCGGGAAAACAGGATGGTGGCACGCACCGTGTCGTCGTCGCGGAAGTGCTCCTCGCTGTGCTTGCACCAGGGCAGGAACTTGTCGTAGCTCTCCACGTCGTCCACCAGCCGGAACATCTGGTAGGCGCTGTAGGGCACGATGGCCGAGCGTGAAACGGTCGTCATCCGGCAGATCCGTCGATCAGGGGTAATGGCACGCCGAGAGCGTGCAGCAGCACCACCAGCATTCCCAGGGGTGTGAGCACTCGCAGCGTGAACAGCCACAGACCATAGCCCCAGCCATCGCCAAGCTCAACGCGGGCGCTCATGGCCGACAGCCGCCAGCCCACGAACAGCGCCAGCAGCAGGCCGCTGACCGGCAGCAGCACGCTGGTGGCGAGCGTGTTCATGAACTCGAACAGGGTCTGGTCGCCGAGCAGGGGCAGATCCCGGGTGGCCCGCACCCGGGACCACAGGTTGAACGACAGCAGCGAACCCACGCCCAGCAGCCAGACCGCCCCGCCCACCAGGGTCGCCGCCAGGCCGCGGTCGATGCGCAGGCGCTCCACCGCGAACGCCACCGCCGGCTCCAGCAGCGAGATCGCGGAGGTCCACGCCGCCAGCACCAGCACCGCGAAGAACAGCGTGCCGACCACCGCGCCCCCCGGCATGGCGCCGAACGCGGTAGGCAGCACCTGGAACACCAGCCCCGGGCCGGAGGCCAGCTCCAGCGAACCCGCCAGTGCCAGCGGGAAGGTCACCAGGCCGGCCAGCAGCGCCACGGCGGTGTCCAGCACCACCACCGTGCAGGCCATGGGCAGCAGCGGCACGTTGTCGTCGGTGTAGGCCCCATAGGCGATCAAGGCCCCCATGCCGAGGCTCAGGGAGAAGAACGCGTGGCCCATGGCGGCCAGCACCCCCCCGGCGTTCAGGGCCGCGAAGTCGGGCACGAACAGAAAGGCCACCGCCTCCGGGAAGGCGCCGAAGCGGTGAGCGTAGATTGCCAGGGCCACCAGGATCGCCAGCAGCGCCGGCACGAACCAGCGCACCGCCTCCTCGATGCCGTGGCGCACGCCCCGGGCCACCACCCCGACGGTCACCACCATGAACACCGTGTGCCAGGCGATGAGCCGCTCCGGGTCCGAGGTGAGCTCCCGGAACAGCCGGGCCGCGCCGAGGGGATCCAGACCGTTGAACAGTCCGCCCGCCGAACGAAACACATAGGCCAGCGCCCAGCCGGCCACCACACTGTAGGTGGACAGGATCAGAAAACCGGCGGTGAGGGCCAGCCAGCCGGCCAGCCCCCACAGGGGCGAGCGGCCCTCCTCCAGCGCCACGGAGCGCAGGGCGGTCACCGGGCTGCCGCGGCCGCGCCGGCCCAGCATCAGCTCCGCCACCATCAGCGGCAGGCCGATCAGCGCCACGCAGCCCAGATACACCAGCACGAAGGCCCCGCCGCCGTTCTGGGCCGCCAGGTAGGGGAACTTCCAGACGTTGCCGAGCCCCACGGTGGAGCCGGTCACCGCCAGCACCAGCGCCAGCCGGCCCGACCAGAAGCCGTGGGGCGACAGTCGCCTGTGAGTCAATCCACACCCTCCGTTCGCCGGCGTATTGTGTGGAGTTTGCCCTACCCCGGCAACACGGCGCTCACCATTGGCCTGATCGTGGGCGCCGCCGGTACAATCTGATCGTGAGCAAGACCAAGCCGAAGAAAAAAGACGGCGGCGCCACAATCGCCGTCAACCGCCGCGCCCGCCACGACTTCCACATCGAGGACCGCTTCGAGGCCGGCCTCGCCCTGGAGGGCTGGGAGGTGAAGAGCCTGCGCGCCGGCCGCGCCAGCCTGCAGGAGAGCTACGTCACCATGCGCAACGGCGAGGCCTGGCTGCTGGGGGCAAACGTGAGCCCCCTGCCCACCGCCTCCACCCACATCAATCCGGACCCGACCCGGACCCGCAAGCTGCTCATGCACCGCGACGAACTCAACCGCCTGATCGGCGCCACCGAGCAGAAGGGCTACACCCTGGTGCCCCTGGACCTGCACTGGAAGCGCGGCAAGGCGAAGCTGGCGGTGGGCCTCGCCAAGGGCAAGAAGAAGTTCGACAAGCGCGCCGCCGAGAAGGATAAGGACTGGCAGCGCGAGAAGGCCCGGGTGCTGAAGCACCAGATATAAACCGCTCGCCGACGCCCACGTAGGGCAGGGCCCTCCTGGGCTTCGCCGAGTCCGTGGCGGATGCGCCCGCCGACGCCCGCGTACGGCAGGGCCCCGCGTAGGGTGGGCAGAGCAAAGCGAAGCCCACCGTCTCCGCGAGGTAATCGCTACGAGCCCTGAGCCCGGGCAGCCCGGCCACCGCCCGCCGGGCAACACCCTCACGCCCCTCGCCTGAAACCAATCCCTCCGATACACTGTCAGACGTAACACTTGGGGGCGACATGGCTTCGACGCAGTTCGCGAAACCCAAGGTGCATGCCGAGGTGACCACGCACCTCGTAAAACACGTGGTACCAAAGATAGTTGCCAACGACGACAACTACGCTCTCGCGGCCTAAACACCCGTGAGCTGTTGATCCGGGGTTGCCTGTGGCCCTTGATCGACAGTCAAATCACACAGGATAGCCTCCGGGAGGGCCCGGATCCTGGAGGCGAAACCCTAAGTCGGGATCGCCAACCGCATCCCCTGTCCGTCGGGGAGCGGGCGGCTAAACATAATAGACGGAACTAAGCATGTAGACCCTTGGGCGGAGGTCCTGCGGACGCGGGTTCGATTCCCGCCGCCTCCACCA
>CAZAQB010000074.1:0-15460 GCA_964487155.1 uncultured Ectothiorhodospiraceae bacterium | reverse complement strand
CTGAGGACTGAGGACTGAGGACTGAGGACTGAGGACTGAGCGAAAACGCTGGGTTTCGCATGCTCAACCCAGCCTACGGCGGCGACGGGCAGCTCGGGGGAGTGCCGCGTGGGCTGGGATGGAGCGCAGTGCAATCCCAGCATAAGCAAAGACGGTGTGCTTCGCCGCGCTCTGCCCACCCTGCGCCGCGGCCGCCAGGCGTCTGAACCGCTCAGTCCCCAGTCCCGGCGGCGACGGGCCGGCCTACCCCACCTCCGCCAGCAGCCGGTCCACCACCCGCCGGCAGGAGGCCGCGTAGCCGGCACCGAACAGGTTGCAGTGGTTCAGCAGGTGGTAGAGCTGGTAGAGATCCCGGCGCACGGCTTCGTAGCCCTCGGGCAGGGGCCAGGCATCATGGTAGGCCGCCGAGAAGGCCGCGCCGAAGCCGCCGAACAGCTCGGTCATGGCCAGGTCGCACTCCCGGTCGCCGTAGTGCACCGCCGGGTCGAACACCACGGGGGTGCCATCACCCAGGGCGGCGGCGTTGCCGCCCCAGAGGTCGCCGTGGAGCAGCGAGGGGACCGGCCGGTGGCCGGCCAACAACGCCGGCACCGCCTGCTGCAGGCGCCGGCCCCGATCCACCAGGCCGCGGCCCACCGGGGCGGCCTGCAGCAGATCCAGCTGCGGGCCCAGCCGGTGGCGGGCATAGAACGCCGCCCAGTCGGTTTCCCGGGGATTGGGCTGGACAGTGGTGCCGATGGTGTTGTCGCGATGCCAGCCGAAGGCCTCCGCCGTGGTGGCGTGGAGCGTGGCCAGGGCCTCCCCCAGCCGGGCGCTGACCGCGACGTCGACGGGCACCAGGTCCAGCCACTCCAGCACCAGGTAGGCCTGGCCCTCGGCGGTACCGCAGCCCAGCACTTGCGGCACCCGGGGGCCACCGGCGGCGGAGAGTTCCGCCAGGCCCTCCGCCTCCGCCTCGAACATGTGGACCAGGCTCGCATCGTTGAGCTTCACGAAGCAGCGGAGCGCGCCGTCCTCCGCCCGGTAGGCGCGGTTGATATCCCCGCCGGCCACGGGGCGCACCTGCGTCGGGCGGAACGGCGTGCCCAGCGCGCCGGCCGCCGTCCGCGCCACAGCGTCCCAGAGCGGAAGTTCTGTGCCGGTCACCTCAGACCCCCTGCTCCGCCATGCGCCGCAGGCGGGATCTGAGCTGCACCGGCAGCGCCACGGCGTCGGCGGCGGCGGGTTCCAGCGGCGGCCGGTCCAGGGCATCGGGCCCCCAGGGCATGGGAACGTCCCGCCGGATGCGGGTGAGTTCCCGGCACAGGCGCAGCTGGCGCTCCAGGTCGGCGAGCGCCGGTGGGCGGTTGGCCTTGTAAGGGGCGTAGAGTTCGTTGCGGACACAGCTGCCCAGGCGCTGGTCGAAGGCCACCGCCAGCCGGCGCGGGCGCTCGCGCTCCAGCAGGTCGCAGAGGAAGTTCCCGAAGCCGAACACCGCGTGGGCCGGGCGCCCGTCGCCGTCGGCCACCGCGTCCGGGATGGAGAACCAGGCGCGGAACACGAACACGCTGGCGTCCACCAGATGCAGCCGATGCTCCATGCGCCCCCCGCGGCGGCTCCTCTTACGCCGGAAGTGTAACCCCGGCCCGGCCCGCGGCTACATGAGCCGCAACTGGCCGGGTCCGCCGGCGCTCAGCTGGCGATGCAGGCGGCTGCGGCGCGGGAAGTGGGCGCGCAGGAACTCCATCTGGTCAGCCAGGATGCGCCGGCCCTGCAGGTAGACGTACTCGGCGTGGGTGGGCACGAAAGGCACCGCCAGCAGCTGCAACCCGGCCTGCTCCGGCGTGAGGTTGCCCTTCTGGTTGTTGCAGCCCTTGCAAGCCGCCACCACGTTCACCCAGGTGTCCTCGCCGCCCCGGCTCATGGGCCGCACGTGGTCCCGGGACAGCTCAGAGACCCGGCAGCGCTGGCCGCAGTACATGCACAGGTAGTCGTCCCGGCGGAACAGGGTGGCATTGTTAAGTGGGGGCACATAGCCCCGGCGGCCCTTCATGGAGGCCTGCAGGGTCCCCTCGGTGGCGATGATGGAATGCACGTCAATGACGCTGCGCCGGCCGGTGCGGGCGTTGTGGCCGCCGTGGATACGGCACACCGCCGTGCCGCAGGTGTAGGCCACCTCGTCCAGGGTGTAGAGGCGCACCGCATCCTGGTAAGTGATCCACTCCAGCGGCATGCCGGAGATGTCGGTGCGCAGGATATGGTGTTCCAGCATGATCACGAGTGGCGCTCCGTGAATCGCCGCCGCCGGCACGACTGCGGCGGTTACCGGCTTTTTATTCCATAGCCCAACCATGCAACGCAACTGTTGCCAGGACGTTGCGATGCCGCCGGGTCGCCGTCCAGGGTCGGGGCTCGTGGGTTACTGAAACCGATTCAGACACTATACTGCGCGGTTCTTTCCGGGCGAGCCGGGCAATCTTTGGCGATACTTCTGCCCGGGGCCGCCGCCCAGGGGTCGCGGGGAGGCCCCCGGCCGGGAGCAACGGCGCCGGTTGCGTTGACCAGGGGCTGTTGGCGCTTCAGGGGTGTGACTTGCCCCGAAGACGTTGGTGGATCCCAGAATGATCGGGAGGAGCGTAATGCCCATTTCCATTGGGGTGCTGAAAGAGAACACGCTGGGCGAACGCCGGGTGGCTCTCGTGCCCAGCGTGCTGCGCCAGTACGACAAACTGGGCGTCAAGGTGCTGGTGCAGAGGGGCGCCGGGCAGGATGCCGGTTTCGAGGACGACGACTACGAGGGGACCACCCTGGTGGACTCCGCCGACGAGGTCCTCGGCGGCGCGGACATCGTGCTCAAGGTCCAGCCACCCACCGTAGACGAGGCGGGGAAGATGCAGGAGGGCGCCATCGTCGCCGGCTTCCTCAGTCCCCACGAGGGAGACAGCCGCATCAAAAAGCTGCTGGCCCGCAAGGTCACCAGCTTCGCCATGGAACTGGTGCCGCGCATCACCCGGGCCCAGTCCATCGACGCGCTGTCCTCCCAGGCCAACATCGCCGGCTACAAGTGCGGCCTGTGGGCCGCCACCCACTGCACCCGGTTGTTCCCCATGCTCACCACCGCCGCGGGCACCGTGAAGCCGGCCAAGGTGCTGGTGATCGGCGCCGGGGTGGCCGGGCTGCAGGCGATCGCGACCTGCAAGCGCCTGGGGGCAGTGGTGCAGGCCTACGACGTGCGCTCCGCCACCAAGGAGCAGGTGGAGTCCCTGGGGGCCAAGTTCGTGGACACCGGGGTCAAGGCCGAGGGCGAGGGCGGCTACGCCCGCGAGCTCACCGCCGAGGAACGGGCCCAGCAGCAGGAGGCCCTGGCAAAGCAGATCGCCCTGGCGGATGCGGTGGTCACCACGGCTGCGCTGCCAGGCAGGCCGGCCCCAAAAATCATTGACAAGGCAACCGTGGAGCGCATGAAGCGCGGCGCCGCCATCATCGACATGGCGGCTGAGGGCGGGGGCAACTGTGAGCTGACCAGGCCCGGCAAGGAGGTCGACCACAATGGGGTAATGATCTACGGGCCGCGCAACATCGCCAGCACCGTGCCCGCCCACGCCAGCGAGATGTACGCCCGTAATCTCTACAACCTGCTGGCTCTGCTCATCAAGGAGGGCGAGTTGTCCCTGAACTGGGACGACCAGGTCATCGCGGACAGCTGCCTCACCCACGACGGCGAGGTCCGCCACCAGCCCACCCGCGAGCGACTGGAAGGGGGCAAGTAATGGTCATCGAAGGATTCGTCGCACTCTATATCTTCCTGCTGGCCGCATTCACCGGCTACGAGGTGATCAGCCGGGTACCGGTCATCCTCCACACCCCGCTGATGTCGGGCTCCAACTTCGTCCACGGCATCGTGCTGGTGGGCGCCATGGTCGCCCTGGGCCACGCGCAGACGCCCACCGAGCAGGTGATCGGTTTCATCGCCGTGCTGCTGGGTGCCGGCAACGCCGTGGGTGGCTACGTGGTCACCGAGCGCATGCTGGAGATGTTCAAGAGCAAGGATCAGAAGAAGAAGGGGGGTGACGAATGAACACCTTGGTCCAGATCGCGTACCTGCTGGCCGCGGTGCTGTTCATCCTCGGCCTGAAGGCCATGAGCTCGCCCAAGACCGCCCGCCGCGGCATCGTCTGGGCAGGCGCCGGCATGGTGCTGGCCACCGTGGTCACGTTCTTCAAGCCCGACCTCCACGGCACCTCCAACTACGTGCTGATGGTGCTCGGCATCGGCATTGCCGGCCTCTTCGCCTGGTGGTCCGCGCGCCGCGTGGCGATGACCGACATGCCCCAGATGGTGGCCCTTTACAACGGCATGGGCGGCGGTTCGGCCGCGGCTATCGCCGCGGTGGAGATGTTCCGGGCAGTGGACGAGGTGGCGGCGGGCAACGCCGGCAGCGTCGCCCAGGCCCTGAAGGGCGACGTCACGGTGCTGGCCATCCTGGGGGCGCTGATCGGAACCGTGGCTTTCTCCGGTTCGCTAGTGGCTTGGGCCAAGCTTGACGGCCGCCTGAAGCGCAACAGCGTAGTGCCGGCCCAGCAGTTCGTGAACGTCGCCTTGTTCGCGGTCACGGTGATCGTCGGGGGCAGCATCTACGGCGCCGACAGCCTCGGACCGGTAGTGCTTTTCTTCGCCCTGGCCCTGGTCTACGGCGCGTTCCTGGCCATCCCCATCGGCGGCGCCGACATGCCGGTGGTGATCTCCCTGTTCAACGCCCTGACCGGTCTGGCGGTGGGTTTCGAGGGCTACGTGCTGTCGAACCCGGCCATGATCATCGCCGGCACCGTGGTGGGCGCCGCCGGCACCCTCCTGACCCTGCTCATGTCCAAAGCCATGAACCGGCCCATCTCGAACGTACTGTTCAGTGGCTTCGGCACCAAGCCCCAGGCCGCCGGCGAAGGTCCGGAGGGGGAGATGAAGGACATCTCCGCCGAGGATGCGGGCATCATGCTGGCGTTCGCCGACAAGGTGGTCATCGTCCCCGGTTACGGCATGGCCGTGGCCCAGGCCCAGCACAAGATCTGGGAGCTGGTGGAACTGCTCCAGGATCGGGACGTCGAGGTGAAGTTCGCCATCCACCCGGTGGCGGGCCGCATGCCCGGCCATATGAACGTGCTGCTGGCCGAGGCGGGGGTACCCTACGACCTGATCGTCGACATGGAGGAGATCAACGAGCAGTTCCCCAGCACCGACGTGGCGGTGGTCATCGGCGCCAACGACGTGGTCAATCCGGCAGCCAAGAACGACGAGTCCAGCCCGATCTACGGCATGCCCATCCTGGACGTGTCCTCGGCGGAGAACGTGCTGGTGATCAAGCGCGGCAAGGGCACCGGCTTCTCCGGCGTGGAGAACCACCTGTTCTACGAGGACAACTGCCAGCTGGTGTTCGGCGACGGCCAGAAGGTGGCCGCAGCCATGGTGCAGGCGGTCAAGGCACTCTGACCGCGGCCGTCCGGCGGAGCCGGCGCGGCTCCGCCGGACGCCGGCATTGTGTCGGCCGGAGAAACAATATGATCCGGCCAACCCCCTTGTTACCCTTCGCCCTGGCAGGTATTTATACGTATTCCAGATAGCCCGACCCCGGGCGCCTCGCCAGGAAGCTCTCATGTGGCGCAACAGCCGTGCCGGTTACGGACTGATCAGCATCCTGCTGCACTGGATCATGGCGGTGAGCGTGCTGGGACTGTTCGGCCTGGGCTGGTGGATGGTGGATCTGTCCTACTACAGCCCCTGGTACAACACGGCGCCGGACATCCACAAATCGCTGGGCGTACTGCTGATCGGCGTCCTGGCGGTGCGGCTGGTGTGGCGGCTCACCGGCACCCAGCCCGCCTTCGAGCCCGGCATGGCCGCGTGGGAGCGAAACGCCGCCCTCAGCGCCCACTGGTTGATGTACCTGCTGATGGCCGCGGTGATGGCCTCCGGCTACCTGATTCCCACCGCCGCCGGCGACCCCATCAGCGTGTTCGGCTGGTTCGACGCGCCAGCCATCACTCTGGGCGTGGAACGCCAGGAGGATCTGGCCGGCCAGGTGCACTACTACGGTGCCTGGGCGCTGCTGGGCCTTGCGTCGCTGCATACCCTGGCCGCCCTTAAGCATCACTTTCTGGAGCGGGACCGCACCCTGGTGAAGATGCTGCGGCCCGGTCCCTGAGCTCTTACCCCCCTGAAACGAGGAGACCTCCATGATCAGGACTTTCGCCGCAACCGCCGCCGCCCTTACGCTGGGCCTCGGCACCGCCCATGCCGCCCCGGAGCAGTACAAGATCGACGACGGCCACACCTTCATCACCTTCAAGGTGAGCCATATCGGCTATGCCTGGATGCCCGGCGTGTTCCACGACTTCTCCGGCAGCCTCACCTACGATCCAGAGAACCGCTCCAACAGCAAGGCGGAGTTCACGGTGGAAACCGCCTCGCTGGACACCTTCCACTCGGAGCGCGACAAGCACCTGCGGGAGCGCGACGGCCTGTTCGAGACCGCCGAGTACCCCACGGCCAGGTTCGTCAGCACCAGCTACGAGCCCACCGGCCCGGACACGGCCGTGCTCAAGGGCAACCTGACCATCAAGGGCGAGACCCATCCGGTGGAGTTCGAGGTCGAGGAGATGGCCGCAAGCGTGGATCCCTGGGACAACTTCCGGCGGGCCTTCTCGGCCACCGCCACGGTGCCCATCCAGGACTTCGACCTGACCTGGTTCGAGGACAACGGCATCCCGGTGCCCAAGACCGCGGACATCAAGATCGCGATGGAAGCCCTGCGCCAGTAACGGCCTGCCGTTGCAGACGCGTCGCGGAACCCGGCTTCGGCCGGGTTCTTTTTTTTAGCCGCGAAATGCACGCGAAATGGACGCCAAATGGGAGAGAGTATTAGCCGCAGATGGACGCGGATGGACGCAGATCGATAGGGAACAGGGGGCCATGGGCAAGGAGAGGCGGCGCGGTGGCAGGCAGCAGCATTTGTCGATGGCAGGGGAGACGCTCAGGCAAGACCGAACCTAGGGCCAGCACCCCTGCGGGTCTGACTGTCAAGCGGTCAGACGGAGCCGAGAAAACACGACAATCCGCGTCCATCCGCGTCCATCTGCGGCTAATTGTCTCCCTTATCTGGCGTCCCTGTCGCGTGCATTTCGCGGCTCAATCCCTCTCCGCCTCCACCCGCACGGCGCAGAACTTGAACTCCGGGATCTTGCCGAACGGGTCCAGGCTCGGGTCGGTAAGCTCGTTGGCGGCGGCTTCCCGGTAGTGCATGGGGATGAACACGGAACCCGCCTGTACGTCCTCGGTGAGCCGTGCCCGCAGCCGGATGCTGCCCCGGCGGGAGCTGACCCGCACCAGCTCGCGCTCGGCGATGCCAAGCCGCGCCGCGTCCTCCGGGTGGATCTCCACCATGGCCTCGGGGGCGATGGCGTCCAGGGCGCGGGAGCGCCGGGTCATGGTGCCGGTGTGCCAGTGCTGGAGCTGGCGTCCGGTGTTCAGCACCAGCGGGTACTCGGCATCCGGCAGGTCCGGAGCCTGGCCGATCTCGGCGGCCACGAAGCGGCCCCGCCCGATGGGAAACTCGTCGCCGAACAGCAGCGGCTCGCCCTCCGAGTCCGGACTGGGGCAGGGGTACCAGCGCCCCCGGCCCCCCAGGTTGGAGTGGCTCAGGTTGGCGTACAGCGGTGCCGCCTCCACCAGTTCGTCGAACACCTCGGCGACGCTTGCGTAGGGCATGGGATGGCCCAGGCGCTCCGCGACCTGGCAGAGGATCTCCCAGTCCTGGCGGGCCTCCCCCGGCGGCGGCGCCACCGGCCGGCTGAGCTGCACGCGGCGGTCGGTGTTGGTGAAGCTGCCGATCTTCTCCAGGAAGGAACTGGCCGGCAGCACCACGTCGGCGAACTCGGCCGTCTCGGTGAGGAAGATGTCCTGCACCGCCAGGAAGTCCAGGCTCGCCAGGGCCTCGCGCACGTGGTTCACGTCCGGGTCGGACAGGAACGGGTTCTCCCCCATGCAGTAGAGGCCCCGGATGCGGCCCTCCAGGGCCGCCGCGGTGATCTCCGCGGTGGTCAGTCCGGGGCGCTCGGAGAGCTGCACGCCCCAGAGCTTCTCGAAGTTCTCCCGCACATCCGGGTCGGCGACCGACTGGTAGCCCGGGTAGTACATGGGGATAAGTCCCGCATCCGAGGCGCCCTGCACGTTGTTCTGGCCGCGCAGCGGGTGCAGGCCGGTGCCGGGCCGGCCCACGTTGCCGGTCGCCAGGGCCAGGGCAATCAGGCAGCGGGCATTGTCGGTGCCGAACACGTGCTGGCTGATGCCCATACCCCAGAAGAACATGGCCGAGGCGGCATTCCCCAGGGTGCGGGCGAAGGCGGTGATCTGCTCCGGGGGCACGCCGCAGTAGCGGGACGCCATCTCGGGGGTGTATCGGAGCACGGTCTCGCACAGCTCGTCGAAGCCCTCGGTGCGCCGATCCACGAATTCCCGGTCGAAGAGCCCCTCCTCGATCAGCACGTGGAGCACGGCATTGTAGAAGGCCACGTCGCTGCCGGGCCGGATCGACACGTACTGGTGGGCGTAGTCGGCCAGGCCCGGGCGGCGCACGTTGACCACCAGCAGCTTGGTGCCGGCGGCGGCAGCCTCCTTGATGAAGCTGGCCGCCACCGGATGATTGGCGGTGGGATTGCAGCCCGCCAGCACCGCCACCTCGGCGTTGGCCACGTCGCGAACCACGTTGGTGACCGCGCCGGAGCCGATGCCCTCCATCAGGGCATAGACCGACGAGGCGTGGCACAACCGGGTGCAGTGGTCGACGTTGTTGGTGCCGAGCACGGCGCGCACCAGCTTCTGGAACAGGTAGGCCTCCTCGTTGGAGCCCTTGGCCGAACCGAAGCCCGCCAGCGCATCGGGGCCGTAGCGCTCGCGCACGCCGGCGAGCCCCTGGGCCACCCGCTCCAGGGCCTCGTCCCAGCTCGCCTCCCGGAAGTGGGGCAGCACCTGCTCGTAGTCCACCAGTCCGCCGGGGCGGCGCGGCCCGCTGGCGTTGGGCCGGGAGTGGGTGGACAGCGGGCCCCGGGGGTAGGCCTCGTCGCGGCGCACCAGGGGCCGGGTCAGGCGCTGGGGATGGGCGGCGTAGTCCACCCCGTAGCGGCCCTTCACGCACAGCCGCCCCGAGTTGGCGGAGCCGTCGCGCCCCCGCACGTGGAGCACCCGGCCGTCCGGATCGGCGACGAAAGTCACCGCGCAGCCCACGCCGCAGTAGGGGCAGAGGGAGTCCACCTCCCTCACCGGCACGATCTGCTCGGCGGCGGCGCCGCCGGTAAAGCGCTTCATGACGATTCTCCTTCGGAGCGCGTCCCCCGCAGGGCGAGCCCCTGGACGGCGCGATGGGTCAGTGCGCCGGTGGGGCAGGAGGCCACGCACTCGCCGCAGGCCACGCAGGTGCTCTCGCCCATGGGCGTATCCAGGTCGAAGGCGATACGGGTGGCATAGCCCTTGCCGGTGCGGGTGATGACATCGTTGTGCTGGATCTCGTCGCAGGCCCGCACGCAGCGGTCGCAGAGGATGCAGGCCTGGTGGTCCACAGTGATCACCGGCGAGGAGTGGTCCTCCCCCCGGGGCGCCGCCGCGGGCCCGTCCGGCAGGCCCACCTCCTCGATGCCGTAGCGCCGGGCCAGCTCGTAGAGGGCGTCGTCGCCGGTGGTCTGCTCCCGGCGGCTCGCCGCCGGCTGCTCGGAGAGCAGCAGCCGGGTCAGCATGCGCCGGTGGCCCTCCACCTCCTCGGAGTCGGTGACCACCTCCATGTCGGGCTCGCAGGGGCGCACGCAGGAGGCCGCCAGCACCCGCGCGCCCACGTCCACCACGCACATGCGGCAGACGCCCACCGGCCGCAGTCGGGGCTCGTGGCAGAGCACCGGGATGTCGATGCCGAAGCGCCGGGCTGCCTCCCAGAGCGTGGTGCCCGCGGGCACCGTCACCCGCCGCCCGTCGATGGTGAGGCTGATCTCGCCGCTCATGGCTCGCTCCTCCGCAGGCCGGCCAGGGACGGCTCGTCGGGGAACCGCTCCAGGGCATCCACCAGGGACAGCAGGGCCACCTGCCCCAGCCCGCAGATGGAGGTGCGCATCAGGGTCGAGTGGAGCTCGCTCAGGGTCGCGGGTAAATCGGCCGCGGCGCCGCCGGCGCGGGCCTGCTCCACCAGTTCCACCGCCTTGCGGCTGCCCAGCCGGCAGGGCACGCACTTGCCGCAGGACTCGTTGCGGAAGAAGCGCACCTGGGCCAGCACCACGTCCAGCAGGTCGCGGCCTTCCGCCACGAACACCATGGCGCCGGTGCCGAGCCCGCTGCCGGCCTCGGCCATGGCCTTGAAGTCCAGCGCAGTGTCCAGGGCCGAGGCGGGCAGGAAGGCGGTGGAGGCGCCGCCCGGCGAGAACGCCTTCAGCTGCCGGCCGCCGGACACGCCGCCGCAGCGCTCCAGCATCTCCCGGGCCGGGGTGCCCCAGGACAGGCAGTGGACGCCGGGGCGTTCCACGTCGCCGGAGGCGCAGACGTACTTGAGCCCCTTGTGCTCACCCACCCCCTGCTGCGTCCACCAGTCGGGCCCGTGGGCGAGGATGGCGGGCACCGCCGCCAGGGTCTCCACGTTGTTGATCAGTGTGGGGGCAGCGTGCAGGCCCACATTGGTGGGGAACGGAGGCTTGTTGCGGGGTTCGCCCCGGCGGTCCTCCAGGGCCTCCAGCAGGGCCGTCTCCTCGCCCAGGATGTAGCCGCCGGGGGAGACGAACACCTCCAGGTGGAAGCCGAAGTCGGTGCCGAACACCGAGTCCCCCAGGGCGCCCTGGTCGTAGGCGTCGGCGATGGCCTGCTCCAGCACATCCCGCGCCCGCTGGTACTCGTGGCGCAGGTAGATGATGCCGCGCCGGGCACCGATGGTGAGGGCGCCGAGCGCCATGCCCTCCACCACCAGGTGGGGGGCCCGCTCCAGGATCTCCCGGTCCTTGAAGGTGCCAGGCTCGCTCTCGTCGGCATTGCACACCACCACCTTGGGCCCGCCCTCGGCGATGCGGGTGAAATGCCACTTCTTTGCGGTGGGGAAGGCGGCGCCCCCCAAGCCGGCGAGCCCGGAGGCCTCCAGGGCGGCGATGATGTCCTCGGCGGCGCCGTGGCCCCGGCTGGCCTGGGCCTTGAGCACCGCATAGCTGCGCCGGCCCGCGGGGTAGGGATCGGTGGGCAGGGGCGCCGCCGGCGGCGCCTCGGGTTGCGGCAGCGGCGCTTCCCCCAGCGCCAGGGCGGCCAGCGTGTCGGCGTCGCCGGAGACGTCCCGGTGGTCCACCACCGCCGCCGGCGCCGCGTCGCAGCGGCCGAGGCAGGAGACCTCGGTGACTTCCACGTCTTCCCGGCCCGCCAGGCGCGCGCCCAGCCGGGCGCAGTGATCGGCGCCGCCGCGCATGCGGCACACCAGGTCCCGGCAGACCTGGACCTGGACCCGCGGGCCGGGGACATCCCGGAACACCGGGTAGAAACTGCGCAGGCCCTCCAGCCGATAGAGGGGCACGCCGGCCTCGCGGTGGAGGCGCTCCAGGGCGGCATCGTCCACCGCCCCGTGGCTTGCCTGAAGGGCTTCGAGGCGTCGCAGCAGTTCCATTCGGGGCTCCAGCGGTGCGGCGCCGCAATGCGAAGCGCCGCGATGGATTGAGGGGATCTCCTGCCGGAGAGTTTAGCTGCCGATGACCCAGCCGGGCCTCACCCAGCGGGGGGATACTAGCGCCGGACCGCCGGTATCGGCGCAGGAGGCGGCCTCGGCCATCTGACGTCGACTGCCAGGAGCAGCCGGCCTAACGGCCGCCCCCTCTCCCCCGGCCCCTCTCCCGCGAGGGGAGAGGGGTGCAAGAAGCACCGAATGCAGCGCCGTGTTCGGGCTAGAGGCGCAGGATGGCTTCGGCATCGGCCTGGCAGCCCGCCATTGCGTTCATCCGTGTTCATCTGTGGCTGCGAGTCAAACTCGGCGCGGGCGGGCGTCCCCTCAAGGAACCGCCCGGGGCCCGGCGGCGACCGCGGCCCGCTCGGCATCCCGCCCGGCCTGCTGCGCGAGGGCGGCGTCGCTGCCCAGGTTCTCGGCCACCAGGGCCGCGGCGCCCCGCGCCGCCGCGGACGCCGCCAGCACGGCCACCCGGGCGTCGGCAGCCATGGGTCCCTCCGTGTCCGCCGCCAGCCGGGCGGCCAGCTCCGCGCAGTCGGCGGCCAGCCGGGCGACCTCGGCGGGCACCCGGGCCGCCGCCTCCAGGGCCTGCCGGCGCTCCGGCCCCTTGCCGGCGGCCAGCACGCCCTGATAGGCGCCCGGATCGGCGTCCATCAGTGCCAGGGCCCGGCCCCGCCAGCCGTCGGCCCGGCAGGCCTCGGCCTCCAAGCGGCCGCGGGCGACCATGGCCGTGAGCCCCGCCGCCGCGGCCGCCATCCAGGCCACCGCCACGCCGCCCGCCGGTACGCCCGGTGCGGCCAGGCGGTTCAGCAGGGCGCTGGTGGAGAGCCCGGTGGGCCGGCTGCGGGCGTCGACTCCCGCCTCAGGACAGTCCAACCACCTCACCGTCGTCATCCAGGTCGATCCTCTCCAGGGCCGGGGAAGCGCCCAGCCCCGGCATGGTCCGCATCTCGCCGCACAGGGCGTACAGGAAGCCGGCGCCGGCGGACAGGCGAACCTCGCGCACCGGCAGACGCCAGCCGGTGGGTGCGCCCTTGCGCTCCGGGTTCGCCGACAGCGACAGGTGGGTCTTGGCGATGCACACCGGCAGGTTGCCGTAGCCCAGCCGCTCGAAAGCAGCCAGCTGGCTGCGGGCGCCCGGCGTGCAGTCCACGCCGTCGGCACCGTAGATCTGAGTGGCGATGCGCTCGATCTTCTCCGCCGGGGCCAGCGCATCCGGGTACAGGAACTGGAAGTCCACCGGCTCCGCCGCCGCCTCGGCCACCGCCTCGGCGAGTTCGGCGGCGCCCTGCCCGCCGTCCACCACGTGGCTGCACAGGGCCACCCGGGCGCCCTCGGCCTCGGCGACCTCCCGGATCACCCGGTGCTCGGAATCGAAATCCCCGGGGAAGGCGTTGATGGCCACCACCGGGCTCACGCCGTGCAGGCGCACGTTGCGGATCTGGCGGCGCAGGTTGTCGGCGCCGGCGGCCACGTCCTCGGGGCACTCGTCGAGCATGGCCGGCGGCAGTGGTCTCCCGGCCACCACCCGGTGGCGCCCGGAGTGCAGTTTCAGGCCGCGCACCGTGGCCACCAGCACCGCGGCGTCCGGCGTCAGGCCGCTCGCCCGGCACTTGATGTTGAAGAAGCGCTCCGCCCCCATGTCCGCCCCGAAGCCGGCCTCGGTCACCAGGAAGTCACCTGCCCGGATGCCGAGCTGGTCAGCGACGATCGACGAGTTGCCGTGGGCAATGTTGCCGAACGGCCCGGTATGCACCAGGGCCGGGGTGTGCTCCAGAGTCTGCAGCAGGTTGGGCATCAGGGCGTCGCGCAGCAGCACCGCCATGGCGCCGGCGCATTTCAGGTCCTCGGCGGTCACCGGCTGGCCGCTGCGGTCATAGCCCACCACGATCCGGCCCAGGCGCCGGCGCAGATCCTCCAGGGAGGTGGCCAGCGCCAGCACCGCCATCACCTCGGAGGCGGCCGTGATCTCGAAGCCGGTCTGCCGGGGCACGCCGTCGGCCCGGGAGCCCAGGCCGATCACCGCCTGGCGCAGGGCGCGGTCGTTGATGTCCAGCACCCGGCGCCAGCTCACGTTGTGGGGATCCAGGTCCACCCCCCGGCGCTGGAACAGGTGGTTGTCAATGGCGGCCGCCAGCAGGTTGTGGGCCACCCCCACCGCGTGCACATCACCGGTGAGGTGCAGGTTGATCCGCTCCATGGGGATCACCTGGCTGTAACCGCCGCCAGCGGCACCACCCTTGATGCCGAAGGTGGGGCCCATGGACGGCTGGCGCAGGGCCACGGTGGCGCTGCGGCCGATGTGGTGGAAGCCCTGGGCGAGGCCGATGGCGGTGGTGGTCTTGCCCTCGCCGAGCGGCGTGGGGGTGATGGCCGTGACCACCACGTAACGGGCCCGAGGCCGATCGGCCAGGGCCTCGATGGCCTGCAGGCGGACCTTGGCCACATCCCGGCCATAGGGCTCCAGCCACTCCGGCGCCAGCCCCATGCCGGCCGCCACCTGCTCCACGGGGCGCGGCCGCACGCTGCGTGCGATTTCCAGGTCTGCGGGCAGGGGCCCGTGCTGCGGTGGCTGCACCACCTCCTTGCCTACCGTCGCCATACCCAGGACTCCCGTTTTCGATCTGCAGCATTGGGCTGTTGAGTCCGTTCCAGGGTACCGGCGCCGGCCTGGGGCGCAGTTTGCCAGCGGCGCCCTGGTTTGCCCCGCCGGCGACAGGCGCCGGGCTGCCCGGCGCGCAGAGGTCGTCTATATTCAGCGGTGTGGAGCCGACCGGCCGCCCCAGGCGGGCAATTGCCCAGGGAACTATCCGGCCGGCGCCCAGAGTCCAACCTGTAACCCTCCACGTTCCGGAAGGTGTCAATGGACGCAGCCCCAGGTTTCGCCAAACCGCCTTTCCGGGTGTCTTTCCTGCTGCTGCCTGGGTATTCGTTCATCGCCTTCGCGGCGGCCGTGGAGCCTCTGCGCATGGCCAATCAGCTGCGCCAGCGGGAGTTGTATCGCTGGCAGGCCCTCACCGCCGACGGTGCGCCGGTGGCCGCCAGCAACGGACTGCAGGTCGTTCCGCAGGGCTCACTGCACTCCCTGGAGAGCGCGCCGGATCTGCTGCTGGTATGCGGTGGCGTCGACGTGCAGGAGGCCTGCGCCAGGGACACCCTGAGCGCCCTGCGCCGGCTCGCCCGGCGGCGCGCCGCCATGGGCGCCGTGTGCACCGGTGCCTATCTGCTGGCCGAGGCGGGGCTGCTGGCCGGCTTCCGCTGCACCTTGCACTGGGAGCACATCTCCAGCCTGTACGAATCCCTGCGCTTCCCGCAGACGGTGTTCACCAACGAGCTGTTCGTCATCGACCGGGACCGCTACACCTGCTCCGGCGGGGTGGCTCCCCTGGACATGATGCTGAATGTCATCGCCCGCCAGCAGGGGCTGGAGCTGGCCGAGGACATCGCCGAGGAGTTCCTCCACGAGCGCATCCGGGACGTGGAAGAGCGCCAGCGCATGCCCCTGCGGGTGCGCCTGGGCACCAGCCAGCCAAAACTCTGCGAAGTGGTCACCCTGATGGAGGCCAACATCCACGAGCCCTTGACCCTGGACGAACTGGCCAAGCACGCCAGCACCTCCCGGCGCCAGCTGGAGCGGCTGTTCCGCCGCTATCTCGGCTGCAGCCCCATGCGCTACTACCTGGACCTGCGCCTGGCCCGGGCGCGCCAGCTGCTGCTGCAGACCGAGATGCCCATCACCGACATCGCCATCGCCTCGGGCTT
>CAZAQB010000073.1:5427-16096 GCA_964487155.1 uncultured Ectothiorhodospiraceae bacterium | reverse complement strand
CTCTCAGGCCGGAGTCGAAGCGGGCGGGGCCTCGGGTGCGCCCGGGATCCAGCGAAATAGCTCCTCGGGCCGGCTCAGTAGCCCGTGGGCGCCCCAGTAGGCGACCCGGTCTTCGGCGATGATATAGCCGAACAGGGCCACCAGGGTCAGGCAGCCCGCCCGCCGGCCGGCTTCCACGTCGCGCTGGGCGTCTCCCAGCACCAGGGCCCGCTGGGGGGGGATGCCCATCAGCCGGCAGGCTTCCTCGATGGGGTAGGGGTTGGGCTTGCGCCGGGCGACGCACTCGCCGGTGACCACGCAGGCGGCGCGCCGGTCGTAGCCCAGCAGCTCCAGCAGCGGCCGGGCCAGCCAGCCCGGCTTGTTGGTGACCACGGCCCAGGGGATGCCGCGCGCGTCCAGGGTTGCCAGCACCTCCTCCATGCCCGGGTAGGCGCGGGTCTCGCGGGCCAGGCGATCCCGGTACAGGGCCAGGAAGCGCTGGCGCAGGTCCTCGAAGCGGTGGTCGGAGGCCTCCAGGTGAAAGCCCCGCCGGATCATGGGAGCGCTGCCGTGGGAAACCACCGGCTGCAGCTCGCCGGCCGCGAGGGTGGCCAGCTCACGCTCGGTGCGCAGGTCGTTGAGGCTGCCGATGAGATCGGGCGCGGTGTCCAGCAGGGTGCCGTCGAGATCCAGCAGCACGGCGTCCACCGGGGGCAGGGGCATCATGGCGCGGCCGGCTCCTCCCCGCCCTGGGCGGGCCGCTGGAAGTGGGCCAGGTAGTTGACATCCACGTCCGGCGACAGGCTGAAGCTGCGGGTCAGCGGGTTGTAGGTCATGCCGGTGAGATCCCGCGCCAGCAGTCCGGCCTGCCGGCACCAGTGGGACAGTTCCGAGGGCCGGATGAAGCGCTGGTAGTCGTGGGTGCCCTTGGGCAGCAGGCGCAGCACGTATTCCGCGCCGATCACCGCCAGCAGGTAGGCCTTGGGGTTGCGGTTGATGGTGGACACCAGCAGCGAGCCCCCCGGGCGCAGCAGCACGGCGCAGGCGTCCAGCAGGCCGGCCGGGTGCGGCACGTGCTCCAGCAGCTCCAGGCAGGTGACGGCGTCGAACTCGCCGGGCAGTTCCCGGGCCAGGGCCTCGGCGGAGGTGCAGCGGTAGTCGACCTCGAGGCCGCTCTCCACGGCGTGGGCGCGGGCCACGGCCAGGCTGCGCTTCGCGAGATCGACCCCGGTGACGCGGGCGCCGCGGGTGGCCATGCCCTCGGCGAGCAGGCCGCCGCCGCAGCCCACATCCGCCACCCGCAACCCCGAGAGGCCGCCGAGCCGGGCCTCGATGTAGTCCAGGCGCAGCGGGTTGATCTCATGCAGGGGCTTGAACTCGCTCTCGGGATCCCACCAGCGGCTGGCGGCCGATTCGAATTTCGCGAGTTCGGCGGCGTCGACGTTTGCGACGTCGTTATCCATCGACTTTTTCCGATGCCCTCCCGGGGCGTTTCAGGCGCTGTCACCGGCGGCGATGATATCACGCCACTCCGCCGCCTGGCCCAGCACGCGCTCCTGGTCCACGGTGGTGAGGACGCCGCTTCTCAGCACCTGGCGGCCGGCGATCCAGACGTCGCTGACCCGCTCGCCGCTGCCCGAGTACACCAGCTGGGAGACCGGGTGGTAGACCGGCACGGCGCCCACGCCGCCCAGGTCGACGGCCACCAGGTCCGCCGCCTTGCCGGGCTCCAGCGAGCCGATGGTGTCCGCCAGGCCCAGAGCCCGGGCCCCGTTCAGGGTGGCCATGCGCAGGGCGTGCGCGGCGGGAACCGCGGCGGCGTCGCCGGACACGGCCTTGGCCAGCATGGCGGCGGTGCCCATCTCGCCGAACAGGTCCAGGTCGTTGTTGCTGGCGGCCCCGTCGGTGCCCAGGCAGACGTTGACCCCGGTCTCCAGCAGCGCCGCCACCGGGCAGAAACCGCTGGCCAGCTTGAGGTTGGACTGGGGGCAGTGCACCACGTGGGCGCCGGCCTCGGCCAGGCGGTCGATCTCGGCGGCCTGGAGCTGCGTCATGTGCACCGCCAGCAGCGCCGGCGAGACCAGCCCCAGGGCGTCGAGGCCGGCCAGCGGCCGGCGGCCGTGGCGCGCGAGCGCCTCGTTCACTTCGTGGGTGGTCTCATGGAGATGGATATGCACCGGCTCGTCCAACTCGTCGGCGAGCGTGCGGATGCGCTCCAGGTGCTCGCCGGCCACGGTGTAGGGGGCGTGGGGGGCGAACGCCGTGCGGATCAGGGGGTCGTTGCGGTAGCTGTCGCGCAGCGCCAGGCCCCGCTCCAGGTACTCCGCGGGCCCGGAGGCGTAGGCGCTGGGGAAGTCGATGACGATCATGCCCAGCACCGCCCGCATGCCGGCGGCGGTGGCCGCCTGGGCAACCTGTTCCGGGAAGAAGTACATGTCGTTGAAGCAGGTGGTGCCGGTGCGCAGCATCTCGGCAATAGCGAGTTCCGCGCCCTGACGCACGAACTCGGCGCTGACGTGAGCCTGTTCCGCGGGCCAGATGTGCTCGGTGAGCCAGCGCATCAGGGGCAGGTCATCCGCCAGGCCGCGCAGCAGGCTCATGGCGGCATGAGTGTGGCTGTTCACCAGCCCCGGGATCAGGGCGTGGTGGGCCAGTCGGGTGACGTGTTCGGCTTGGTAGGTCTGCTCCGCGGCGGCGGCCGGCAGCAGCGCCAGGATGCGGCCGGCGTCCACCACCACGGCATGGTCCTCGAGCACCGCTGCGTGGGGCTCCACGGGAATGACCCAGCGGGCCTGGATGATGCTGTCCACCTGCTGCTGCATGGGCTGAACTCCGGCGCTTGGGGTGTGAGAGAATGCCCCCGGCACGGGAGCACACGAACCGGAATGGCACACGATACCGTAAGAGCCCTGGAATGGACCCCCGCGGGGCTGCTTCTGCTGGACCAGCGCCGCCTGCCGGCCGAAGAAACCTACCTGAACTGCCCCGACGCCGCGGCGGTGGCGCAGGCCATTGGCGCCATGGTGGTGCGCGGTGCCCCGGCCATCGGCCTGGCCGCCGCCTACGGTGCCTGTCTGGCGGTGCGTGCAGCCCGGGCCGAGGGCGGTGACTGGCGGGCGCGGGCCGAGGCGGCGTTCCAGCGCCTGGCCGCCAGCCGGCCCACCGCAGTGAACCTGGCGTGGGCCCTCGACGGCGCCCGCCGCGTGCTGGCCCGTGGCGAGGGGGATCCGGAGGCGGCCCTGGAGCGGTGGGCCACGGCCCTGCACCGCGAGGACGTGGCCGCCAACCGCCGCATGGGCGAGATCGGGGCCGGCTACGTGCCTCCCGGCGGGGCGGTGCTTACCCACTGCAATACCGGGTCGCTTGCCACCGGCGGCTATGGCACTGCCCTGGGGGTGATCCGCAGCGCCTTCGCGGCGGGCCGGGTGAGCCGGGTCTATGCCGACGAAACCCGCCCCTGGCTCCAGGGCAGCCGGCTCACGGCCTGGGAACTCGCCCGGGACGGCGTCCCGGTACGGGTGCTGGCCGATGGCGCCGCTGCGGCCTTGCTGCGCACCGGCGAAGTGAGCTGCGTGCTGGTGGGTGCCGACCGGGTGGCCGCCAACGCCGATGTGGCCAACAAGATCGGCACCTATGCGCTGGCCCTGGCGGCCCGGGCCCACGGCGTGCCCTTCATGGTGGTGGCCCCGAGTTCCACCGTGGACCTCGGGCTGGCCGAAGGGGACGACATTCCCATTGAGGAGCGGGCGGCGGAAGAGGTGCTGGCTGCCTCCGGCGGGATCGAGACCATGCCCGGCGTCGGTGCCTGGAACCCGGTGTTCGATGTCACCCCGGCGGAGCTGGTGAGCGTCCTGGTCACCGAACGCGGTGCCCTGGAGCATCCCGGCCGCGAAGGCCTGGCCCGCCTCATGGGTCAACCGGCGGAGGTTCCCGCCTGATGTGGCGGCGGCTGCTGGCGCTGGGCCTGGTGCTGCTGGCGGCGGCCTGCGCCGCGACCCGGCCCGCATCGGAGGACCACGAGACAGCCGCCAAGCGCCACGCCCCCGATCCCGCCAGGGCGGGTGTCTACGTCTACCGGGACGAGCGCTTCGGCGGCGACATCCCCATGGAGGTGATGCTGGACGGTGTGCCGGTGGGCCACACCCTGGGCCACACCTTCTTCTTCGTGGAAGTGCGGCCGGGAGAGCACCGCATCAGTTCCACCTACGGCCGGGATGCGGCGCTGGAATTGGATATGGAGGCCGGGCAACTCTACTACCTCTGGCAGGAGGTCGCCGTGGGCGCGGACGGCGTGCACTCGCAGCTGCACCTGGTGGATCCGGAAGTGGGCCGGGAGGCGGTGGCCCGCTGCCGCATGCTCGACCCCTGGTAGCGACCCCCACAGCCACTGCAATTCACTTTTTAGAAAGGCGAGATCAACCCGATGATGAGAGGGCGAATCCTGATGATGCTGCTGAGCCTGTCCATGGCCCTGCCGGCCGGCGCCGCCGAAGGCGAAGGGGAGGCGGCCGGCCCGCCCCAGGTGCTGCTGCGCACCAACGTGGGCGACATCCGGGTGGAACTCTACCCCCAGCAGGCGCCGGAGACGGTGGAGAACTTTCTCCAGTACGTGGACTCCGGGTTCTATGACGCCACCATCTTCCATCGCGTGGTGCCCGGCTTCGTGATCCAGGGCGGCGGCTTCACGTCGGACATGCAGCAGAAGCGCACCCGGGATCCGATCCCCAACGAAGCCCGCAACGGGCTGGCCAACGAGCGCGGCACCTTGTCCATGGCCCGTACCCGCAACCCGGACAGCGCCACCTCCCAGTTCTTCGTCAACCTGAAGGACAATGCCTTCCTCGATCCAGGCGGCGCCGACCCCCACGGTTATGCCGTGTTCGGCCGGGTGGTGGAGGGCATGGACGTGGTGGATCGCATCGCCGCCACCCCCACCGGCCGGCGCGGCCCATTCAGCGACGTGCCCCAGGAAGTGCGGGTCATCGAGTCCGCGGAGCGCGTCGGCGCCGAGGCCGGCTCCGGCGACTGACCGCCCGCTGGCGGGCTGTGATACCATTCTCCGCTTACCTCGCGGGCGCCTCGGTCCTCGGCCGGGGCGCCTTCGGTTGACGCCCGCGGCCCGGGCGGCTGGAGGTGCGATCAGGTTCCGCGTACAGGCGCCGCGGAGCCGCAGCTGTACGGGGCGCACGCGCCCCGGGCGGTGACAGACACAGCGTCCTGCTAGTCGGAACCCCGCATGTCGACGTTTGCCAAGGAGATTCTTCCAGTCAACCTGGAAGACGAGATGCGCCAGTCGTATCTCGACTACGCCATGAGCGTGATCGTCGGGCGTGCTCTGCCCGACGTCCGCGATGGTCTCAAGCCGGTGCACCGGCGCGTGCTGCACGCCATGCGCGAGCTGGGCAACGACTGGAACAAGCCCTACAAGAAGTCCGCCCGCGTGGTCGGCGACGTGATCGGCAAGTACCACCCCCACGGTGACTCCGCCGTCTACGACACCATCGTGCGCATGGCCCAGAACTTCACCATGCGTTACCGGCTGGTGGACGGCCAGGGCAACTTCGGATCGGTGGACGGCGACGCCCCGGCGGCCATGCGCTACACCGAGGTCCGCATGAGCCGGCTGGCCCACGAGATGCTGGCGGACATCGACAAGGAAACCGTCGATTTCGTGGACAACTACGACGGCTCGGAGACTGAGCCCGTCGTGCTGCCCACCAAGGTGCCCAACCTGCTGGTCAACGGTGGTTCCGGCATCGCCGTGGGCATGGCCACCAACGTGCCGCCCCATAACCTGGGCGAGGTGGTGGCCGCCTGCATCGCACTGATCGACGACGAGAGCCTGGACGTCGACGCGCTGATGGAGTACATCCCCGGCCCCGATCTGCCCACCGCCGGCATCATCAACGGCACCGCCGGCATCCGCCAGGCCTACCGCACCGGCCGCGGCCGCATGGTGATCCGGGCGCGCGTCGAGTTCGAGGAGGAGTCTCCCGGCAAGCCGCGGATCGTGGTCACCGAGCTGCCCTACCAGGTGAACAAGGCCCGGCTGCTGGAGAAGATCGCCGAGCTGGTCAAGGAGAAGCGCATCGAGGGCATCACCGAGCTGCGCGACGAGTCCGACAAGGACGGCATCCGGGTGGTGGTGGAGCTGCGCCGGGGCGAGCTGCCTGAGGTGGTGCTGAACAACCTCTACCAGCACACCCAGCTGCAGACGGTGTTCGGCATCAACATGGTCGCCCTGACCGAGGGACAGCCCAAGCAGCACAACCTCAAGGACGTCCTGCAGGCATTCCTGCGGCACCGCCGGGAGGTGGTGACCCGGCGCACAGTCTACGAGCTGCGCAAGGCCCGTGAGCGCACCCATGTGCTGGAAGGACTGGCCGTAGCGCTGGCCAACATCGACGAGGTCATCGCCCTGATCAAGGCCTCGCCGGGCCCGGCCCAGGCCCGGGAAGGCTTGGTGTCGCGCACCTGGGCGCCCGGGGTGGTCACCGAGCTGCTCTCCCGCAGCGGCGCCGACGCCACCCGCCCGGAGGGCCTGGCGGAGGAATTCGGCCTGGTGGACGGCCAGTACCGCCTCACCGAGACCCAGGCCCAGGCCATTCTCGACCTGCGCCTGCACCGGCTTACCGGCCTGGAGCAGGGCAAGATCGTCGACGAGTACCGCAGCCTGCTGGACACCATCGACGGCCTGCTGGACATCCTTGGCAGCGGCGAGCGGCTGATGGAAGTGATCCGCGAGGAGCTGGAGGCGCTGCGCGAGCACTACGGCGACGCCCGCCGCAGCGAGATCCTCCAGGATCAGCTGGATCTCACCCTGGAGGACCTCATCCAGCCCGAGGACGTGGTGGTCACTCTCTCCCACGGCGGCTATGCCAAGTCCCAGCCCATCGACAGCTACCGGGCCCAGCGCCGGGGCGGCAAGGGCCGGGCGGCGACCCGGGTCAAGGAGGAGGACTTCATCGACCACCTGTTCGTGGCCAACACCCACGACACGCTGCTGTGCTTCTCCAGCCGCGGCAAGTGCTACTGGCTGAAGGTCTACGAGCTGCCCCACGGCGGCCCGGCCTCCCGCGGCCGGCCCATTGTCAACCTGCTGCCGCTGGACGAGCACGAGCGCATCAACGCGGTGCTGCCCATCCGGGAGTTCTCCGAGGACCACCACGTGTTCATGGCCACCCGCCTGGGCACGGTGAAGAAGACGCCCCTGCCCGACTTCTCCCGGCCACGCACCAGCGGCATCATCGCCCTGGATCTGCGCCCTGACGACTGGCTGGTGAACGTGGGCATCACCGACGGCGAGCGCGAGGTGATGCTGCTCTCCGACGCCGGCAAGGCGGTGCGCTTCCCGGAGGCCGATGTGCGGGCCATGGGCCGCACCGCCGCCGGCGTGCGCGGCATCCGCCTGGGGCCGGGCCAGTCGGTGATCCAGCTGCTGATCCTGGGCGAGGGCGACATCCTCACCGCCACCGCCAATGGCTACGGCAAGCGCACGCCGCTGGAGGACTACCCCCTCCAGGGCCGGGGCGGCATGGGCGTGATCGGCATCCAGACCTCCGAGCGCAACGGCGCCATGGTGGGTGCCGAGCAGGTGGTGGACGAGGACCAGATCATGCTCATCACCAACGGTGGCACCCTGGTGCGCACCCGGGTGGATGAGATCTCGGTGGTGGGGCGCAATACCCAGGGAGTGAAGCTGATCAGCCTCGGCGAGGGCGAGACCCTGGCCGGCCTGGCCCGCATCGAGGGCCTGGAGGACGACAACGGCAACGGTGCCCCCGCCGGCGAGGGCGAGGCCTGACCCGGCCGGCGCCGGTTTTTCTTCAGAGCATCAAGGGAGTCCACTGCATGTCCCGTGTGTACAACTTCAGTGCCGGTCCCGCCGTGCTGCCCGAGGAGGTGCTGGCCCAGGCCCGGGACGAACTCCTGGAGTGGCGCGACAGCGGCATGTCGGTGATGGAGATGAGCCACCGGGGCAAGGAGTTCGTCTCCATTGCCAGCCAAGCCGAGCAGGATCTCCGCGACCTGCTGGCCGTGCCCGACGGCTACAAGGTGCTGTTCCTGCAGGGAGGCGCCACCGGCCAGTTCGCCGCCATCCCCATGAACCTGCTGCGCGGCCGGGACCGGGCCGACTACGTGAACACCGGCAGCTGGTCGAAGAAGGCCATTGCCGAGGCGAACAACTTCTGCCAGGTGAACGTGGCCGCCGCGGGCGGCAGCGGCGATCCCATGGCGGTGCCGCCCCAGGACACCTGGGCCCCGGATCCGCAGGCGGCCTACCTCCACTACACCCCCAACGAGACCATCAGCGGGGTGGAGTTCCACTGGGTGCCGGACACCGGCGAGGTGCCCCTGGTGGCGGACATGTCCTCCACCATCCTGTCCCGGCCCATCGACGTCTCCCGTTTCGGGCTGATCTACGCCGGGGCCCAGAAGAACATCGGCCCGGCCGGGCTGACCGTGGTCATCGTCCGCGAGGACCTGATCGGCGAGGCGGCGCGCGGCACCCCCCAGGTGCTGGATTACGCGCGCCAGGCCGAGGCGGATTCCATGCTCAACACCCCACCCACCTATGCCTGGTACATCGCCGCCCTGGTGTTCCAGTGGCTGAAGCGCCAGGGCGGCCTGGAGGGCATCGGCGAGCGCAACCGGCGCAAGGCCGCCCTGCTCTACGACGCCATCGACGCCTCCGATTTCTACCGCAACCCGGTGGCGCCGGATTCGCGCTCCTGGATGAACGTGCCCTTTGTGCTGGCCGACGACGGCCTCGACGACGCCTTCCTCAAGCAGGCGACCGCCGCCGGGCTCACCACGCTGAAGGGCCACCGCTCGGTGGGCGGCATGCGGGCGAGCCTCTACAACGCCATGCCCGAGGAGGGTGTGCGCGCCCTGGTGGATTTCATGGCCGAGTTCGAGCGCCGCCACGGCTAGCCCCACCCATCCGCGGAGCAGTCCATGTACAAGATCCTGACACTCAACCAGATCTCGGTCCGGGGCCTGGAGCGCCTGCCCCGGGAGCACTACGAAGTGGCCTCGGAGATCGCTCACCCGGACGCCATCCTGGTGCGCTCCCACAAGATGCACGACATGGAGATCCCGGAGACCGTGCTCTCGGTGGGCCGCGCCGGCGCCGGCACCAACAACATTCCGGTGCAGGCGCTGAGCCGGCGCGGCATCTGCGTGTTCAACACCCCCGGCGCCAACGCCAACGCGGTAAAGGAGCTGGTGGTGGCGGGCATGTTCCTGGCGGCCCGCAACATCTGCCCGGCCTGGGCTTTCGCCCGCAGCCTGGAGGGCACCGACGCCGAGATCGACCGTGCCACCGAGGCCGGCAAGAAGCAGTTCCGCGGCTTCGAGCTGCCCGGGCGCACCCTGGGGGTGGTGGGGCTGGGTGCCATCGGCGTGCGGGTGGCCAATGCCGCCCGGGCGCTCGGCATGCACGTGGTGGGCTACGACCCCCAGATCACCGTGCGCAGCGCCTGGAAGCTGGAGTCGGACGTGCAGCAGGCCCACAGCGTGGACGAGCTGGTGGCGGTGTCCGACCTGATCACCTTCCACGTCCCGGAGAACGACCATACCCGCGGCATGGTGAACGCCGAGCGCATCGGCCTGATGAAGCCGGGGGTGGTGCTGCTGAACTTCGCCCGGCCCGGCATCGTCGACGTCGACGCCCTGCTGCCGGCCCTGGAGGACCGCCAGGTGAGCGGCTACGTCTGCGACTTCCCGACCAACGCCCTGAAGGACCATCCCCGGGTGGTGACCCTGCCGCACATCGGCGCCTCCACCGCCGAGGCGGAGGAGAACTGCGCCGTGATGGTGGCCGACCAGGTTCGGGACTACCTTGAGACTGGCAACGTGCGCAACTCGGTGAACTTCCCCGAAGTGGACATGCCGCGCAGCGACAAGGGCGACCGGCTGACGGTGGTGAACGCCAACGTGCCCAACATGCTGGGCCAGATCTCCACCGCCCTGGCGGACGCCCGGCTCAACATCGACGACATGATGAACCGCTCCCGGGGCGAGCTGGCCTACACCGTGGTGGATGTCGAGGGCCGCATCTCCGAGGAGGTGCTGGCCCGCATCGCCACCATCGAGGGGGTGCTGGCGGTGCGGCGGATTCAGTAGCCATGAACGAGAGCGCCCGCCTGGAGTCCATCCGGGCTCGCATCGACGAGCTGGACGACGAGATCCTGCGGTTGGTCAACGAGCGCGCCGCGGCCGCCCGGGAAGTGGCGCGCATCAAGCGCGAGGCCGGCGACCCCGGCGACTTCTACCGCCCGGTCCGGGAGGTGGAAGTGCTGCGGCGCATCCGCTCCGCCAACACCGGCCCGCTGCCGGATGCCGACGTCACCCGGCTGTTCCGGGAGATCATGTCTTCCTGCCGGGCGCTGCAGCAGCCCCTGCGGGTGGCCTTTCTGGGGCCCGAGGGCACCTTCACCCAGGAAGCAGCCATCCGTCACTTCGGCCATGGCATGAGCATGCAGCCGCTGGACGGCATCGACTCGGTGTTCCGGGAGGTGGAGGCGGGCAACGCGGACTACGGCGTGGTGCCGGTGGAAAACAGCACCGAGGGGGTGGTGACCCACACCCTGGACCGCTTCCTGTCCTCGCCGCTGCAGATCGTCGGCGAGGTGGCCCTGGCGGTGCGCCACAACCTGGCGAGCCAGGCGGACTCCCCGGAGCAGGT
>CAZAQB010000073.1:0-5327 GCA_964487155.1 uncultured Ectothiorhodospiraceae bacterium | reverse complement strand
GGGCTGGCCGGGCTGCTGGCGCCGCTCGCCCGCTACGGCATCAACATGACCCGCATCGAGTCCCGCCCGTCCCGGCAGGGCATGTGGGACTACGTCTTCTTCATCGACCTGATGGGGCATGCCGAGGATCCCGCCGTGTGCCGCGCCCTCGACGAGATGCAGCAGCTCGCCAGCCTGCTCACCGTGCTGGGCTCCTACCCGCGGGCCGCCGACTGACCATGCCGGGCGGGGTTCGCATCGGCGCCTGCCGTGCCGGAGGCCCGCGGTGAGTGGCGCCGCCCTGGCCTGCTGTGACCTGGCCATGCCCGGCGTGGCGGGGCTGCAGCCCTACCAGCCGGGCAAGCCCATCGCCGAGCTGCGCCGGGAATACGGCGTCAGCGAGGTGGTCAAGCTGGCGTCCAACGAAAACCCCCTGGGCCCCAGCCCCGCCGCCCTGGCGGCGGCCCGGGAGGCGCTGGCGGAGGTGCACCGCTACCCGGACGGCGCCGCCTTCGAGCTGCGCTCGGATCTGGCCGGCGTGCTCGACGTCGCCCCCGAGGCCCTGACCCTGGGCAACGGTTCCAATGACCTGCTTGACCTGGTGGCCCGCGCCTTCCTGGGCCCCGGGCGCAGTGCGGTGATCTCCCGGCACGCCTTCGCCATCTACGCCCTGGTGACCCGCTGCGCGGGCGCCCGGCCGGTGGTGGTGCCGGCCTGCCCGCCGGACCATCCCCAGCCCCGGGGCCATGACCTGGCCGCCATGGCGGAGGCGGTCACCGAGGACACCGCCGTGGTGTTCATCGCCAACCCCAACAATCCCACCGGCACCTGGGCCGACGCCGAGGCCATCGACCGGCTGCTGGAGCGCGTTCCGCCCCGCGTGGTGGTGGTGCTGGACGAGGCCTACCAGGAGTACGCCCGGGAGCGGGTGCCCGGCTTCCCGGAGGGCCTGCCCCGGCTGGCCCGCCATCCCAACCTGGTACTCACCCGCACCTTCTCCAAGGCCCACGGCCTGGCGGGCCTGAGGGTGGGCTACGCCGTCGCCCACCCGGCGGTGGCGGACCTGCTGAACCGGGTGCGCCACCCCTTCAACACCAGCATCCCGGCCCAGGCGGCGGCCCGGGCGGCCCTGCAGGACAGCGCCCACGTGGCGGCGGGGGTGGCCCTCAACGGCGCCGAGCTGCCCCGGCTGGCCCGTGCCCTGGCGGAGCGCCGCCTGGGCGTGCTGCCCTCGGCGGGCAACTTCCTGTGCGTGGACGTGGCCAACGCCCCCGCCGTCAACCAGGGCCTGCTGGGCCGGGGCGTCATCGTCCGCCCCCTGGCCGAGTACGGGCTGCCCACCTGTCTGCGGGTCAGTATCGGCACCGCCGCCGAGAACGATGTGTTCATCGCCGCCCTGGACCAGGCCCTGGCGGACGCGGAGGCCG
Source organism: uncultured Ectothiorhodospiraceae bacterium (assembly GCA_964487155.1). GTDB lineage: Bacteria > Pseudomonadota > Gammaproteobacteria > Nitrococcales > Nitrococcaceae > CAZAQB01. The sequence continues at coordinate 3,921 of CAZAQB010000073.1, read as the reverse complement.
CGTGGTGACCATCCGGCGCCTGGCGGTGATCGGCGTCGGCCTGATCGGCGGCTCGCTGGCGCTCGCCCTGCGCCGGGCCGGGGCCTGCGCCGAGGTGGTGGGTTGCGGGCGCAACGAGGCCGCGCTGCGCCGGGGCGTGGAGCTGGGGGTCATCGACCGCTGGTCCACCGACCCGGCCCAGGCTGTGGAGGGCGCCGACGTGGTGGTGCTGGGCGTGCCGCTGGGCGCCGTGCGGGCTGTGCTGCAGGCGATCCGCGGCCACCTGGCCGAGGACGCCGTGGTCACCGACGTGGGCAGCGCCAAGCTCAGTGTGGTGACGGCGGCCCAGGCGGTGTTCGGCCAGCTGCCTCCGTGGCTGGTGCCGGGCCACCCCATTGCCGGCAACGAGCGCAGCGGTGTGGAGGCCGCCACGGCGGATCTGTTCCAGCGCCGCCGGGTTATCCTGACGCCCACCTCGGCCACCGACCCGGGCGCCCTGGAGCGGGTCGGTCATCTGTGGCGGGCGGCAGGGGCGGACGTGCTGTGCACCGACCCGGAGCACCACGACCAGGTGCTGGCGGCCACCTCCCACCTGCCCCACATGCTGGCCTTCGGGCTGGTGGACACCCTGGCCCGCTGGGAGGGGGTCGAGGAAATCTTCGCCTACGCCGCCGGCGGCTTCCGGGACTTCACCCGCATCGCCTCCAGCGACCCGGTGATGTGGCGGGACATCTGCCTGGCCAACCGCGAGGCCCTGCTGGCGGCGCTGCACCGCTACCGGGCCGACCTGGAGCAGCTCACCGCGCTGATCGAGGCCGGCGACGCCGAGGGCCTGCAGGCGGTGTTCGAGAACGCCAAGGCCACCCGCGACCGCTACCTGCCCCTGTTCGAGGGCTGACGGCGGGTCTGGACGGGCGGAGAATGGGCCGCAGATGGACGCGAATGAACGCAGATAGTAGAAATTTCAAGCAAGCCGCACTCGGTGCGGTGCCGCCGCGTTGGAGAGGCCCCTGTGGGCTCGAGCGGCGAAGCGCGAATCGCGGCCGCCCCATTGAGTCTTACCGGAATCCCATCCGTGTTCATCCGCGTTCATCTGCGGCTAATTGTTTTTTCCGGAAGGAGCCAAGGTGAGCGGAAACAGCCCGTCTGATCTCAGCTTCCAGGTCGAGCCCGGCGGGTGCCTGCAGGGGCGTGTGCGGGTGCCTGGGGACAAGTCCATCTCCCACCGCAGCGTGATGCTCGGCGCCATCGCCGAGGGCAGCACCGAGGTGCGCGGCTTCCTGGAAGGCGCCGATGCCCTGGCCACGCTGGCCGCGTTCCGGGCCATGGGGGTGGAGGCGGAAGGCCCCGAAGGGGGGCGTCTCACCATCCATGGCCGCGGGCTCCACGGGCTGCGCGCGCCCCGCTCGGATCTGGATCTGGGCAATTCCGGAACTTCCATGCGGCTGCTCTGCGGGCTGCTGGCGGGCCAGGCCTTCGACACGGTGCTCACCGGGGATGCCTCCCTGCAGCGCCGGCCCATGCGCCGGGTCACCGAGCCCCTGGCCCGCATGGGGGCGCTGATCCAGACCAGCGACTCCGGCACCGCGCCGCTGCGCGTCCTGGGGGGGCAGCCGCTGCGCGGCATCAGCTACCAGATGCCGGTGGCCAGCGCCCAGGTGAAGTCGGCGCTGCTGCTCGCCGGGCTCTACGCCGAGGGCGAGACCCGGGTGGTGGAGCCGGCCCCCACCCGCGACCACACCGAGCGCATGCTCCAGGCCATGGGCTGGGAGGTGGTGCGCGAGGGCGCCGCGGTGCGGCTGCGGGGCGGCGGAGGCCTGCAGGGCCGGGCCCTGGACGTGCCGGCGGACATCTCATCGGCGGCGTTCTTCCTGGTGGGCGCCAGTATCGCGCCGGGCTCCGACCTGCTACTGGAGGGCGTGGGCATGAATCCCACCCGGGCCGGGGTGGTGGAGATCCTGCAGGCCATGGGGGCGCGCATCGATGTGCTGGAACCCCGCCAGCTGGGCGGTGAGCCGGTGGCGGACCTGCGGGTGCGCCACGCGCCGCTGACCGGCATCCAGATCCCGGAGCGGCTGGTGCCGCTCGCCATCGACGAGTTCCCGGCGCTGCTGGTGGCGGCGGCCTGTGCCGAGGGCACCACAGTGCTCAGCGGCGCCGGGGAACTGCGGGTCAAGGAGAGCGACCGCATCGCCGTGATGGCCGAGGGCCTGCAGGCGCTGGGGGTGCAGGCCGAGGTCACCGCCGACGGCATGTGCCTGGAAGGCGGGCGCTTCACCGGCGGGGGCGTCGACGCCCACGGCGATCACCGCATCGCCATGGCCTTCGCCATGGCCGCCCTGGCGGCCGACGGCCCGGTGACCGTCGCCGACTGCGCGAACGTGGCCACCTCCTTCCCCGGCTTCCCCGAGCTTGCCGCCGGCGCCGGCCTCGGCATCAGCGAGGTGCGCCCGTGAGCGCGCCGGTGCCGGTGCTGGCCATCGACGGGCCGAGCGGGTCCGGCAAGGGCACCGTGTCCCGCCGGGTGGCGGAGCGGCTCGGCTGGCACTTGCTGGACAGCGGCGCCATCTACCGCCTGCTGGCCCTGGCGGTGCAGCGCCTCGGAGTGGACGAGTTCGACGACGCGGCTCTGACACGGCTGGCCGCGGATCTGGATGTGCGTTTCGAGACTGGCAGCCGGGGTGAGCCGGTGGTGCGCCTGGACGGCGACGACGTCACCCGGGACATCCGTTCCGAGACCTGCGGTGATCGGGCCTCCCGGCTCGCGGCCCGGCCGGCGGTGCGCCGGGCGCTGCTGGAACGCCAGCGGGCATTCCGCCGTCCGCCCGGCCTGGTGGCCGACGGAAGGGACATGGGCACCGTGGTGTTCCCTGATGCCGGCGCCAAGATCTTCCTCACCGCGAGCGCCGCGGAGCGCGCCCGCAGGCGCCATAAGCAGTTGAATGAGCAAGGTCTCGGTGGTACTCTCACCAGCCTTTTCGAGGAGATCGCCGAGCGGGATCGCCGCGATGCGAACCGGGCGGTGTCTCCCCTGGTCCCTGCCCCCGATGCGGTCACCCTGGATACCACAGGCATGTCCGTCGACCAGGTGGTGGAGGCCGTCATGAGCCGGGTTCGCGAAAGTCTCGGAGAAATTTCCTCCCAGGTCTGAGCCCGGCGCGCAGTGCAGGGCGGGCGAGGCATCTCCCCCGGAAATCCTCGCCCGGTGATCGCAATCCACACGCTGACAAATGGATCCCGCGGGGTCCGGGACTGAACCCAACCCATGAGCGAAAGCTTCGCAGAACTCTTCGAGAGCAGCCTCGCGCGCACCGACATGCGCCCGGGCTCCCTGGTCACCGGCAAGGTCATGGCGATCGATGGCGAGGATGTCATCGTCAATGCCGGCCTCAAGTCCGAGGCCATCATCCCCATCGAGCAGTTCATCGATGACGACGGCAACGTCGAGATCTCGGTGGGCGACGATGTGGAAGTGGCCCTGGATGCGGTGGAAGACGGTAACGGCGAGACCCGCCTGTCCCGGGAAAAGGCCAAGCGCGCCCGGGCCTGGAAGGTGCTGGAGACCGCATTCGAAGCCAGTGACACCGTCACCGGCCAGATCAGCGGCAAGGTCAAGGGCGGTTTCACCGTCGACCTGGGCCACATCCGGGCCTTCCTGCCCGGGTCGCTGGTGGATATCCGCCCGGTTCGGGACACCACCTACCTGGAAGGCAAGGACCTGGAGTTCAAGGTCATCAAGCTCGACCCCAAGCGCAACAACGTGGTGGTCTCGCGCCGCGCCGTGGTGGAAGAAGAGTACAGCGCCGAGCGCGAGGCGCTGCTGGAGAAGCTGCAGGAGGGCCAGACCCTCAAGGGCATCGTCAAGAACCTCACCGACTACGGCGCCTTCGTGGATCTGGGCGGCATCGACGGCCTGCTGCACATCACCGACATGGCCTGGCG
>CAZAQB010000072.1:0-16258 GCA_964487155.1 uncultured Ectothiorhodospiraceae bacterium | reverse complement strand
AGGACTGAGGACTGAGGACTGAGGACTGAGGACTGAGCAGAGCGTGACCCCGCCCCGGCACCTGTCAAGTCCCCTCTCCCACTCAGTCCTCAGTCCTTTCCACTCAGTCCTTCTACCAGAGCCCGCCCAGCAGCCCTGGCCCGCGCCCCCGCCTCCAAGCCCACACGAAGCCCCCTCCCCACTCAGTCCTCAGTCCTCAGTCCTCTTCACAAGCGCACCCGCGGCGCGCCCTACAGCGCCGCCTCCAGCAGCCGCCTCGTGTACGGATGCCGGGGCTGGCGGAACAGCGCCTCGGCCTCGCCCTCCTCCACCACCTGGCCCTGGTACATCACCAGGATGCGGTGGCTCATGGCGCGCACCACCTTGAGATCGTGGCTGATGAAGAGATAGGCCAGTCCGTGCCGGGCCTGGAGGGTGCGCAGCAGTTCCACCACCTGGCCCTGGACGGAGCGGTCCAGGGCCGAGGTGGGCTCGTCCAGCACCAGCAGGGCCGGCTGCAGGATCAGCGCCCGGGCGAAGGCGACCCGCTGGCGCTGGCCGCCGGAGAGCTCGTGCGGGTAGCGGTGGCGCAGTTCCGGGTCCAGGCCCACCTCTTCCAGGGCGGCGCGGATGCGCGCATCCCGGGCGTCGCCGCGGGGGGCCAGGCCGTGCACGTCCAGGCCCTCGGCGACGATCTCCGAGACCGGCAGGCGGGGCGAGAGGCTGCCAAAGGGGTCTTGGAAGACGACCTGCATGGAGCGGCGCAGGGGCCGCAGCCGCCGGCCCTCCCAGCCGTGGATGGCCCGGCCCTGGAAGCGGATCGCCCCCTGGCTGCGGATCAGCCGCAGCACGGCGAGCGCCAGAGTGGTCTTGCCGGAACCGCTCTCCCCCACCACGCCCAGGGTCTCCCCGGACCGAACCGACAGATCCACGCCGTCCACCGCCCGGAAGTGGTCCCTCACCCGGCCGAACACGCCGCCCTTGATGGGAAAGTGGACCCGCATGTCGCCGGCTTCCAGCACCGGTGCCGCGTCCCGCGGCACTGCCGCCGGGGCGCCGGAGGGCTCCGCCGCCAGCAGCTGCCGGGTGTAGGGGTGGGCGGGACGCGCGAACAGCTGCTCCCGGGGGGCCTGCTCCACCAGCTCGCCGTGGCGCATCACCGCCACCCGGTCGGCCACCCGCGAGACCACGTTGAAGTCGTGGGTGATGAGCAGCAGCCCCATGCCGAAACGCCGCTGCAGGGAGGCGATGAGCTCCAGGATCTGGGCCTGCACGGTGACGTCCAGCGCCGTGGTGGGCTCGTCGGCGATCAGCAGCTCCGGCTCGTTGGCGAGCGCCATGGCGATCATCACCCGCTGGCGCTGGCCGCCGGAGAGCTCGTGGGGGAAGGCGGTCAGCCGGCGCCGGGGCTCCGGCAGGCCCACCAGGTCGAGCAGCTCCAGCACCCGCGCCCGGGCCTGGCCCCGGTTCAGGCCGTGGTGCAGCAGCAGGCTCTCCCCCACCTGCTTCTCCACCGTGTGCAGCGGGTTCAGGGAGGTCATCGGCTCCTGGAAGATCATGCCGATGCTGCCGCCCCGCAGCGCCCGCAGGCGGGCCGGGGCCGCTCCCAGCAGCTCCTCGCCGCGGAAGCGGATGCTGCCCCCCGGGTGCGAGGCCGCCGGGTAGGGCAGCAGCTGCAGCACCGACAGAGCGGTCACCGACTTGCCGGAACCGCTCTCCCCCACCAGGGCCAGGGTCTCGCCGTCGCCAAGCTCCAGGCTGACGCCGCGCACCGCCTCCACGCCGCCGCGGAAGCGCACCGAGAGGTCTTCGATCCGCAATAGCGCCGGGGCGCTCACGGGACGCTCCGCGGCATGGTCTTGCGGGGGTCGAAGGCATCCCGCACCGCCTCGCCCACGAACACCAGCAGGCTGAGCTGCAGCGAGATCACCAGGAAGCCGGTGATGCCCAGCCACGGCGCCTGCAGGTTGTTCTTGCCCTGGGCGAGGAGTTCCCCCAGGGAGGCGGAGTCCGGCGGCAGCCCCAGGCCCAGGAAGTCCAGGGAGGTCAGGGTGACGATGGCGCCGCTGAGGATGAACGGCATGAAGGTCATGGTGGCCACCATGGCGTTGGGCAGGATGTGGCGCCACATGATGCGCGGGTCGGAGACGCCCAGCGCCCGGGCGGCGCGCACGTAGTCGAAATTGCGCACCCGCAGGAACTCCGCGCGCACCACCCCCACCAGGGCGGTCCAGCTGAACAGCAGCATGATGCCCAGCAGCGACCAGAAGCTCGGCGGCACGAAGGCGGCGATGATAATCAGCACGTAGAGCACCGGCAGCCCCTGCCAGATCTCGATGAAGCGCTGGGCGGTGAGGTCGAGCCAGCCCCCGAAGTAGCCCTGCACGGCGCCGGCAGCCACGCCGATCGCGGAGCTGGCAAGCGTCAGGGCCAGGCCGAACAGCACCGACACGCGGAAGCCGTAGATCAGCCGGGCCACCACATCCCGGCCCTGGTCGTCGGTGCCCAGCCAGTGGCGGGCATCCGGCGGCGAGGGCGCCGGCTGGCCCAGGTCCTGGTCATGGGTGTCGTAGCTGAACGGCACCGGCGGCCAGAGCAGCCAGCCGGACTCCTGGATCAGCTCCTGGACGTAAGGATCCCGGTAATTGGCGGCGGTGGCGAAATCGCCGCCGAAGGCGGTCTCCGGGTAGCTCTGGAACACCGGATAGTAGAACTCGCCCTGGTAGCGCACCAGTAGGGGCCGGTCGTTGGCGATGAGCTCCGCCCCCATGCTGAGCACGAACAGCACCAGAAACATCCACAGCGACCACCAGCCGCGCCGGTTGGCCCGGAACTGCTCCCAGCGCCGCTGGTTGATGGGATTGAGCCGGATCAGCACGTCAGCGGCGCTCGGTGGGGGCGAAGACTGTTAGCCACAGATGAACGCAGATGCACGCGGATGGAGAGTGATAAGTCGATGCTGGAGAAACACCGGCACCGCCGCTTCGGACGCCGCCTCGAGAGCTTCTCTGCGATCTGTGTTCATCTGCGTTCATCTGCGGCTAGTCTTCTCCGCCCGCCCTCATCCTTCCCGGGCCTCGAAGTCGATGCGCGGGTCCACCAGTACGTAGGTGATGTCGCCGGCCAGGTTGAGCAGCAGGCCCAGCAGGGAGAACACGAACAGAGAACCGAACACCACCGGGTAGTCGCGGTTGATCACCGCCTCGTAGCCCAGCAGGCCCAGGCCGTCGAGGGAGAAGATGATCTCGATGAGCAGCGAGCCGGTGAACAGTATCCCCACGAAAGCGGCCGGGAAGCCGGCAATGACGATCAGCATGGCGTTGCGGAACACGTGCCGGTAGAGCACCTGCCCTTCGTCGCAGCCCTTGGCCCGGGCGGTGACCACGTACTGCTTGTTGATCTCATCCAGAAAGGAGTTCTTGGTAAGCATGGTGAGCCCGGCGAATCCGCCGATGGTCATGGCCAGCACCGGCAGGGTGATGTGCCAGAAGTAATCCAGTATGCGCGCCGGCCAGGAGAGCTCTTCCCAGTTCTCGGAGACCAGCCCGCGCAGGGGGAACCAGTCCAGGAAGCTGCCGCCGGCGAACAGCACGATCAGGGCGATGGCGAACAGGAACGAGGGCACCGCATTGCCGACGATCACCACCGCGCTGGACCAGACGTCGAAGGGGGTACCGTCGCGCACCGCCTTGCGGATGCCGAGCGGAATGGAGATCAGGTAGGTGAACAGGGTGGTCCACAGCCCCAGGGACACCGACACCGGCAGCTTCTCGCCGATCAAGGCCAGCACCGACTTGCTCTGGTAGAAGCTCTCCCCGAGGTCCAGGCGCAGGTAATCCCAGACCATGTTGCCGAAGCGCAGGTAGGCCGGCTGGTCGAAGCCGTACATGGCGCGCAGCTCGGCAATGAACTCCGGGGGCAGGCCGCGGCTGCCGCGGGTCTCGCCGGAGGCGGCGGCCTCGCCGGTGGCGCTGCCCGCCAGGCGCGCGGTGGCCTCGGCACCGCTGCCCCGCACCTGGGCGATGACCCGGTCCACGGGCCCGCCCGGGGCGAACTGCACGATCACGAAATTGATCAGCAGGATACCCAGCAGGGTCGGCACCAGCAGCAGCAGCCGGCGCAGCAGATAGGCGCGCAATGCGGGTATCCCTTGCTCTACCGGCTAACGGCTAACGGCTACCGAGCGCCTGCTGCACCCGCGCGTTGCGCTCCGGGTCCAGCCACCAGGTATCCAGCCCCAGGCTGTAGGCGGGCCGGGTCTCGGGGCGGCCGAAACGGTCCCACCAGGCCAGGCGAAACGCCCCCAGGTACCAGTGGGGAATGGCGTAGTGGCCGAACAGCAGCACCCGGTCCAGGGCGCGGCTCGCCTCCACCAGGGCCTCCCGGCTGTCGGCCTGCACCACCTGCTTGATGAGCGCGTCGACCACCGGGTCGGCCACCCCGGCATAGTTGCTGCTGCCGGGGGTATCGGCGGCGGCCGCGCCGAAGCGGTCCCACAGCTCGTTGCCGGGGGAGGTGCTCTGACCGTAGCGCAGGGTGGTCATGTCGAAATCGAACTGCTCCATGCGGTTCTGATACTGGGAGGCATCGACGGTACGGATGCGGGCATCGATTCCCAGGCGCTTGAGGTTCTCCACGAAGGGGTTCATGACCCGCTCCATGGTGGCCTGGTTGTTGAGAATCTCGAAGGCGAGCTCGGCGCCGGTGTCCTCATGCACCCGCTTGCCGTCGCGCACCACCCAGCCGGCCTCCGTCAGCATCCGAGAGGCCTGGCGCAGGTTACGGCGCAGGCCGTTTTCGCCGTTGGTGGTGGGGGCCTGCCAGGCACGCTCCAGCACTTCGGGCGGCAGTGCCTCGGCGAACGGTTCCAGCAGGGCGAGCTGTGCCGGTCCCGGCAGCCCCTCGGCGGCCAGTTCCGAGTTGGAGAAATAGCTCTCGATGCGCTGGTAGGCGCCGTAGAACAGGGTCTGGTTGATCCACTGGAAGTCCAGGGCGTAGCCCAGGGCCTCGCGCACCCGGCGGTCATCGAACGGCGGCCGGCGGGTGTTCATGAAGAAGCCCTGCATGCCCTGGGGAATCTGGTGGGGCAGCAGTTCCTTGTTCACCAGGCCGCGCTCCACCGCCGGGAAGTCGTAGCCGGTAGACCAGATCTTGGAGACATGCTCTTCGCGCACATCGTAGCGCCCGGCCTTGAAGGCCTCCATGGCGGCGTTGGTGTCCCGGAAGTACTCCACCCGCAACCGGTCGAAGTTGTGCCGGCCGACGTTCACGGGCAGGTCGGCGGCCCAGTAGTCCGGCACCCGCTCCAGCGTGACGAAGCGCCCCGCTTCCACTTCCGCCACCCGGTAGGGACCGCTGCCCAGCAGCGGCTCCAGGGACGACTCGTTGAAGGGCCGGTCCTCGAAGTGGTGTGCCGGCAGGATGTCCAGCTGGGCCAGGATCAGGGGCAGCTCGGCATTGCGCTCGTCCCGGAAGCGGAAGGTCACTTCCCGCTCGCCGGTCCGCTCCACGGCGGTGACATCGCCATAGTAGACGCGGTAGAGGGGGTTGCCCTGCTCCACCAGGGTGTTGAAGGTGAATATCACGTCGGCAGGAGTGATGGGCTTGCCGTCCTGGAAGCGGGCCTCGGGGCGCAGGGTGAATGTCACCGAGCGGCGGTCGTCGGCGACCTCCATGGTCTCGGCGATGAGCCCGTACATGGTGAAGGGCTCGTCCGCCGACTGCACCGCCAGGCTGTCGAAGGTGTTGCCCAGCGCCGCCGCCGGCTCGCCCTTGAGGATGAAGGGGTTGAGGCTGTTGAAGGTGCCGAGCGTCCACTGCCGCAGGCTGCCGCCGGTGGGGGCTTCGGGGTTGACGTAGTCGAAGTGGGCGAAGTCCGGCCCGTACTTGGGCTCGCCGTGCATGGCCATGGCATGATCCGCCGCTGGCGCCGCCGGCGCCAGCCAGAGCGCGGCCAGCAGTACGACGATCCGGGGCGCAGCCCTGTTCAAACCCATCTTCGGTCTCCCCTGCCGGTGCATCCGGCGCCAGATGCTACCAAGGTTCGAGATGCCTGTGTCCGGCCGCCCCCGCCGGCGTCGGGTGGCGCCTGAAGCACAGACCCGGGTTCGAGTCCGCCGGCGCGCCCTCAAGGCAGCCGCTGGCCTGACACCAGCCGACGCGATTCGGCGGGATCGGCAGGCTAAACTGTCGCGGCACGGGTTGCGTGCCGCCGCCTTTTCTGCGACACATCCGCCCTCCGGCGGGGCCTGGTCCCCGCGCCAGCCACTCGGGAGTCGGGAACAAGCCATGGGATTCCTCAACGACAAGCGGGCCCTCATCGTCGGTATCGCCAGCAACCGCTCCATCGCCTGGGGTATCGCCGAGGCCATGCACCGGGAGGGCGCCGAGCTCGCCTTCACCTACCAGAACGAGAAACTGCGCTCCCGGGTGGGCCAGTGCGCCCAGGCCTGCGGCAGCGACATCCTGCTGCCCCTGGATGTGGCCAGCGACCAGCAGATCACCGAGGTATTCCAGCAACTGGGCGAGCGCTGGGACGGCTTCGACATCCTGGTGCACGCCGTGGGCTTCGCCCCCAAGGAGGAACTGCAGGGCTCCTACGTGGACAACTGCACCCGCGAAGGATTCCGCATCGCCCAGGACATCAGCAGCTACAGCTTCGTGGCGCTGGCCCGGGAGGCCCGGCCGTTCATGCGCGGCCGCAACGGCTCGCTGGTGACCCTGACCTACCTGGGGGGCGAGCGGGCGGTGCCCAACTACAACACCATGGGGCCGGCCAAGGCCAGCCTGGAGGCCAACGTGCGCTACATGGCCGCCGACCTGGGCGGTGATGGTATCCGCGTGAACGCCATCTCCGCGGGTCCCATCCGCACCCTGGCGGCTTCCGGCATCAACAACTTCCGCAAGATGCTGGACTTCAATGCCGCTGCCGCGCCCCTGCGCCGCAACGTCGGCATCGAAGAGGTGGGCAACGCCACCGCCTTCATCTGCTCGGACCTGGCCTCGGGCATCACCGGTGAGGTGCTGCACGTGGATGCCGGATTCCACTGCGTGGCGCTGGGGGGGCTGGAGGCGTAGGGGGAGGACTGAGGACTGAGGACTGAGGACTGAGGACTGAGGACTGAGCCTGGCGCCACCCCGGCGTCCGTCAAGCCCCCTCTTCCACTCAGCCCTCAGTCCTTTTCACTCAGTCCTCGTCCCAGAGCCGCCGCCGGAGGCTCCAACCCCGAGTCACCTGGGCGCGAGGCCGAGGCCCGCTACAGCCTCTCCTCGCGGATGCTCACTTCGGCATCCTGGCGCAGGGAGTCCACCAGGGCCTGCAGGTGCCCGCGGGCCCGGAGCTGCTGCAGGTCCCGGCGCACGCCGGTGAGTTCCTGCTCGCTGAGATCCGCGAGCTCACCGTTGCGCACCCCCTGCAGGGCCAGCACGGCCGCATCGCCGGCGGGCAGGGGCACCACCTCGGTGGTCACGCCATCTTCGGGCGGAGGCGGCATCTTGAACAGCGGCGGCACCAGTGGCCGGGGCAGGTCGGTGCCGTCCCGGCGCACCCAGCCCGCCTCCCGGATCATGGCCGGAGAGTCGTCCGCCAGTGCACCCGGTTCCCCGCCTTCACGCAGGGCCTCGGCCAGACGCGCGGCCTCCTCCGCCGCCAGCCGGCTCGCCTCCCGGGCCACCAGGCGCTCCCGCACCTGGTCGCGAACCTGCTCCAGGGGCTGCGTCTCGGCGGCGCGGTGCTCGGCGAGGCGCACCACCACCTGGCGGTTGCCTTCCAGCTCCAGCAGGCGGCTGTTGAGCCCCTGCTCCAGCACTTCCGGATCGAAGGCGGCCCGCACCACGGCGGACTCGGCACCGAGGCCGTCGGCGGTGCCGGATCGCGGGATCCAGTCGGTCTCTTGGACCGCCAGTCCCAGGGCCTCGGCGGCGGGCTCCAGGCTGTCCGGGGTCTCGAAGGCCAGGTTGGCCATTTCGTTTCCCAGCTCGAAGAAGCGGTTGCGGGCGCGCTCCAGAGCCAGCTCCTGGCGCACCTGCTCGCGCACTTCCTCGAAAGGCTTGGCCTCGCCGCCCTCGATCTCGGTGACCTCGATCAGGTGCCAGCCGAACTCGCTTCGCACCGGCTCGCTCAGCTGGCCCACGGGCAGGTTGAAGGCCACTTCCTCAAAGGCTGGCACCATCTCGTCCCGGCCCACCAGGCCGAGGTCGCCCCCCACGGCGGCGGAGCCGGGATCGTTGGAGTGCTCCTGGGCCAGCCGGGCAAAATCGGCCCCGTTGCGCAGCCGCTCCTCCAGGGCCTGAATCTGCTCCCGGGCCTGAGCGGCGGTCTCGGCGTCGGCTTCTTCCGGCACGGCCAGGAGGATATGGCGCATCCGCCGGCGCTCAGGGGTGCCGTAGCGATCCTGGGTGGCCTGGTAATGCTCGCGCAGGTCGGCCTCGGTGAGTTCGACATCCTCCGCCACGGACTTCAGGTCGAGCATGAGGTAGCGCAGCCGCACCGCCTCCGGCAGCCGGAACTCGTCCTGATTGGACTGGTAGTACTCGGCCACTTCCTCGGGGCTCACCTCGACCTGGTCCTGGAAGGCGCTGGCGGGCACCCGCAGCCAGGTCACCTGGCGCTGCTGGCCGGCCACGGCGATGAACCGGCGCACGTCCGCCTCGGTCACCAGGGCGGCCCGGGATACCGCATCCTGCACCTGGCGCAGCGCCAGGTCGCGGCGCAGCTGGGCCTCGTAGGCCTCGGCGCTGAGGTTGTTTCGCTGGAGGATGCTGCGGTAGCGCTCGGCGGAGAAGCGCCCATCCTGCTGAAAGGCAGGCTCCGCCCGCAGACTCGCCCGCAGCGCTTCGTCGGTGGCCCGCAGCCCGGCGCCGTCGGCGTAACCGAGCAGCAGGGCCCGGTCGATAAGCTGCTGCAGCGCCTGGCGGCGCAGGGTGTCGTCGTCGAACAAAGCCGGATCGTAGCGCTCGCCAAGAGCCTGGCGCAGCCGCTGCTGCTGGCGCTGCACCGCCTGATCCAGCTCGCCGCGGGTGATTTCCACCCCCGCCACCTCGGCCACCACCGGGTTGGAGCCGCCGGTGAAATAGTTGTACACGCCGACAAAGGCGAAGGGGATGATCAGCAGGGCGACGATGATGTAGGCCAGCCAGCCCTTAACCCCGTCGTGGATCGCCTGAAGCATGGGTTCTTCCGTCGTCAGATCAGCAAGGTACCCCGGTTCTCGACCGGAGGCCTGACAAACGAAAAGGCGCCGCCGGGGCGCCTTTCGCTTGCTGGGACCAGGTGGCGGAGCGGACGGGACTCGAACCCGCGACCTCCGGCGTGACAGGCCGGCATTCTAACCAGCTGAACTACCGCTCCAGATTCTGGTGGGTGGTGAGGGGCTCGAACCCCCGACATTCGCCTTGTAAGGGCGATGCTCTCCCAGCTGAGCTAACCACCCCGCGCGAAAGGCGGCTAGTTTAGTGCATCCTTCAGGCCCTTGCCAGCCTTGAACCCGGGCACTTTGGAGGCAGCGATGCGGATCGTCTCGCCGGTGCGCGGATTGCGGCCGGTGCGGGCGGCGCGCTCGCGCACCAGAAAGGTGCCGAAGCCCACCAGAGTCACCTGGTCGCCCTCCTTCAGGGCCTGCACCACGTTGTCTACGAACGCGTCCACCGCCCGGGTGGCGGCAGCCTTGGAGATGTCGGCGGACTGCGCCACAGCTTCGATCAGTTCTGACTTATTCATTCAATCTTCCCCTTGGCGGTTTCTTCTGGTGACCTCGAATAGATGCCCTAAGGCCACTCCATTTCCACGACAACGGACATCTGTCCCGGCAGCTCTCCAGAGCACCGTGCCAGCGCCCACCATGCACGTCCAGTATCACCAAAGCCCAGGGGGAACTCGCCGCCGGTCGTGCTCGGCGAGCGGGCTGTGAGGCGATCCTGCAACCGGATTGAAGAAGGCGGGCGACGCACGCACCGCCCGCCTCGCGACGAGGTATAGCAATGGGGCTCTCGTACTGTCAACAAAGGTCCGGCCGCTGGGCAAGGGCCGGACCCGCCTCCTGATCAATGGGGCCGCACCACATCGCGGTCCTCACCCTCCTTGGCGGGGGTCTCCGCCTCCTCCGCCGGAGACTCGTCCTCGGGCAGGGGACTGGGCCGGCGCACCAGAGCCACGTCCAGCACCTGGTCGATCCAGCGCACCGGGCGGATCTCCAGGCGGCTCTTCACGTCCTTTGTGATCTCGGCGAGATCCTTGCGGTTTTCTTCCGGAATCAGCACCGTCTTGATGCCGCCGCGCAGCGCGGCCAGGAGTTTCTCCTTGAGCCCGCCGATGGGCAGCACCTCACCGCGCAGGGTGATCTCGCCGGTCATGGCCACGTCAGAGCGCACCGGGACGCCCGCCAGCGCGGACACCAGGGAGGTGCACATGCCGATGCCGGCGCTGGGTCCGTCCTTGGGGATGGCGCCCTCGGGCACGTGGACGTGGACGTCGGTCTTCTGGTGGAAGTCCGGATCCACCCCCAGGGCCCGGGCCCGGCTGCGCACCACGGTCACCGCCGCCTGGATGGACTCGCGCATCACATCACCGAGCTGGCCGGTGTTGGACAGCTTGCCCTTGCCCGGTACCACGGCGGTCTCGATGGTGAGCAGTTCGCCCCCCACCTCGGTCCAGGCCAGCCCGGTGACCTGGCCGATGCGGTTCTCCGAGTCCGCCACGCCGTAGCGGTAGCGGCGCACCCCCAGGAACTTGTCCAGGTTCTTGGTGGACACCTGGGTGCGTCCCTCGGATTCGCCAAGCAGCACGTTCTTCACCGTCTTGCGGGCGATCTTGGCCACCTCCCGCTCCAGGTTCCGCACGCCGGCCTCCCGGGTGTAGTAGCGGACGATGTCCCGCACCGCGTTGGCGCTGATGTCCAGCTCGTTCGGGCGCAGCCCGTTGGCCTTGATCTGCTTGGGGATCAGGTAGCGCTCGGCGATGTTGGTCTTTTCCTCCTCGGTGTAGCCGGGCAGGCGGATGACCTCCATGCGGTCCAGCAGCGGCGCCGGAATGTTCATGGTGTTGGCGGTGCAGATGAACATGGTCTCCGAGAGATCGAAGTCCACCTCAAGGTAATGATCGTTGAAGGTGGAGTTCTGCTCCGGATCCAGCACCTCCAGCAGCGCCGAGGCCGGGTCGCCGCGGAAGTCCATGGCCATCTTGTCCACCTCGTCCAGCAGGAAGAGGGGGTTGCGGGTGCCCACCTTGGAGAGCTTCTGCACGATCTTGCCGGGCAGCGAGCCGATGTAGGTGCGCCGGTGGCCGCGGATCTCGGCCTCGTCGCGCACCCCGCCCAGCGCCATGCGCACGAACTTGCGGTTCACCGCCCGGGCGATGGACTGGCCGAGCGAGGTCTTGCCCACGCCCGGGGGCCCCACGAGGCAGAGGATCGGCCCCTTGAGCTTGCGCACCCGCTGCTGCACCGCCAGGTACTCGACGATGCGCTCCTTGACCTTCTCCAGGCCGTAGTGGTCGGCATCCAGGATTCGTTCGGCGTGCTTGAGGTCGTGGCGCACCCGGGTGCGCTTCTTCCAGGGCAGGCTGACCATCCACTCCAGATAGTTGCGCACCACGGTCGCCTCGGCGGACATCGGCGACATCAGGCGCAGCTTGTTGAGCTCCTGCTCGGATTTCTGCAGCGCCTCCTTGGACATGCCCGCCTCGCGGATCTTGCGCTCCAGATCCTCGATCTCGTTGGGCACGTCCTCCAGCTCACCCAGCTCCTTCTGGATGGCCTTCATCTGCTCGTTCAGGTAGTACTCGCGCTGCGACTTCTCCATCTGCTGCTTGACGCGGCCGCGGATGCGCTTCTCCACCTGCAGGATGTCCACCTCGCCCTCGATCAGGGCCATGAGGTGCTCCATGCGCGCCTTGATGCTGTCGATCTCCAGCACTTTCTGCTTCTGCTCGATCTTCAGCGCCATGTGGGCGGCAATGGTGTCCGCCAGCCGGCCGGGCTCGTCGATGCCCGACAGGGAGGAAAGGATCTCCGGCGGGATCTTCTTGTTGAGCTTGACGTACTGGTCGAACAGGGACATCAGCGAGCGGCTCATCACCTCCAGCTCGCGGTCGTCCTCATCCGCCGGCTCCTCCGGCAACTCGACGCGGGCGGCGAAGTAGGGGCCGTCGGTGTCCAGATCCCGCACCCGGGCACGCCGCGCCCCTTCCACCAACACCTTCACGGTGCCGTCGGGCAGCTTCAGCATCTGCAGGATAGTGGCCAGCGTGCCGACCCGGTAGATGTCGTCGGGACCGGGGTCGTCGACCTCCGCGCTCATCTGGGCGGCCAGCAGGATGCGCTTGTCCACTTCCATGGCCGCTTCCAGGGCCTGGATGGACTTCTCGCGCCCGACGAACAGCGGAATGACCATGTGCGGGTAGACCACCACGTCCCGCAGGGGCAGCACCGGCACGTGGCCCGTGGGGGCGGCGCTGCCGGACGTATCGAATTGTTCGGCCATGGGAATCCTCACTCGCAGGGGCGCCCGCCACCGGGGCTGGCGCCGCATCTTCATCTGGTCGGGATATGAGGCCGCGGGAGGGCGGTTTCAATGCGTGCCCCCGCCGACGGACGGTGGGGGTCGTGGAGGGCGGGAACGTCCAGGCGCCAGCGGACGGGAGCGCCGGGATCAGTCGGAAGCGGCCTTCGGCTGCTCCGCCCCTTCGTAAATGATGTAGGGCTTGGACTCGCCCCGCACCACGGACTCGTCGATCACCACCTTGCTCACGTTGTCCATGGACGGCAGGTCGTACATGGTGTCCAGCAGCACCTGCTCGATCAGGGTACGCAGGCCCCGGGCCCCGGTCTTGCGCTCCAGAGCCTTGCTGGCGATGGCGGCCAGGGCTTCCTCCCGGAACTCAAGGCCCACGCCCTCCATGTCGAACAGCTTATTGTACTGCTTGACCAGCGCGTTCTTGGGCTCCTTGAGGATGCGCATCAGGGCCTCCTCGTCGAGTTCGTCCAGCGTCGCCACCACCGGCATGCGGCCCACGAACTCCGGGATCAGGCCAAATCGGATAAGGTCCTCCGGCTCCACCTCACGCAGGGTGTCACCCACGTTCTTGCGCTCGGCCGAACTCTTGATCTCCGCGGAGAAACCGATACCGCCGCGCTCGGAACGCTGGCGGATGACGCGCTCCAGCCCGGCGAAGGCGCCGCCGCAGATGAACAGGATGTTGTCGGTGTGGACCTGCAGGAACTCCTGCTGGGGGTGCTTGCGCCCGCCCTGGGGCGGCACCGAGGCGACGGTGCCCTCGATCAGCTTCAACAGGGCCTGCTGCACCCCCTCCCCCGAAACGTCCCGGGTGATGGAAGGATTGTCCGACTTGCGGGAGATCTTGTCGATTTCGTCGATGTAGACGATGCCCTGCTGGGCCTTCTCCACGTCGTAGTCGCACTTCTGCAGCAGCTTCTGGATGATGTTCTCGACATCCTCGCCAACGTAGCCCGCCTCGGTGAGGGTGGTGGCGTCGGCGATGGTGAAGGGGACGTCCAGCAGCCGGGCCAGGGTCTCCGCCAGCAGGGTCTTGCCGGAACCGGTGGGACCGATCAGCAGGATGTTGCTCTTCGAGAGCTCCACCTCGTTCTTGGAGTGGGAGGCGACTTCCATCCGCTTGTAATGGTTGTACACCGCCACCGACAGGACCTTCTTGGCCTGCTGCTGGCCGATGACATACTCATCCAGGACGTTCTTGATCTCCTGGGGCTTGGGCAGCTTGTTGCCGCCCCCGGTGGATTTCTCTTCCATCTCCTCGCGGATGATGTCGTTGCAGAGCTCGACGCATTCGTCGCAGACGAACACGGACGGGCCCGCAATCAGCTTGCGAACCTCGTGCTGGCTCTTGCCGCAGAACGAGCAGTAGAGCAGCTTGCCGCCGTCGTCCCTGCCGTTGTCTCGATCGCTCATCTCTTGCCCTCGGCCGATGGAGATGGACTCCATTCAACCTTGCCTACTTTTCAGGGGGTGCGCAAGTGGACGCGATCACAGCCCCGGCACGCTCGGGACACCGCCCCAGGCGCTTGCAGGGGATCAGCTCTGCCCCTTGCCCAGCAGGCTGGCCCGGTCGCTGAGCACTCCGTCAATTAGACCGTATTCCGCCGCGGTGGTGGCGTCCATGAAATTGTCACGCTCGGTGTCGCGCGCAATGGTCTCCACGTCCTGGCCGGTGTGCTCGGCGAGGATTTCGTTGAGCCGCTCGCGCATCTTCAGGATCTCGCGGGCGTGGATGTCCACGTCCGAGGCCTGGCCCTGAAAACCGCCCAGAGGCTGGTGGATCATGATGCGGGTATTGGGCAGGGCGAAACGCTTGCCCGCGGCCCCCCCGGCCAGCAGCAGGGCCCCCATGCTGGCGGCCTGGCCGATGCACACCGTGCTGATGTCCGGCTTGACGAAGCGCATGGTGTCGTAGATGGCCATGCCGGCCGTCACCACGCCTCCCGGCGAGTTGATGTAGAGGTGGATGTCCTTGTCGGGGTTCTCCGACTCCAGGAACAGCAGCTGGGCGATCACCAGGTTGGCTTGGTAGTCCTCCACGCCGCCCACCAGGAAGATCACCCGTTCCTTGAGGAGCCGCGAGTAGATGTCGTAGGCCCGCTCGCCGCGGGAGGTCTGCTCCACCACCATCGGCACCAGCCCGGTGGCCTCCATGGGCGGCGGCCCCTTGCGCTCGTTGTCGCTCATGACGCCTCCCCGGCGCTGTCGTCTGCCTGTTGGTCCGCACCGCCGACCATGAGTTCCTGCAGGCTCATGGGCTGGCCGGTGACCTGCACCCGCTGCATGGCCCAGTCCACCACCTGGTCCTCCAGCACCGCCACCTGCAGGCCCTCCATGACGCGCTGGTCCTGGGTGTAGTGCTGGATCACTTCCCGCGGGCGCTCGTAGCCGGAGGCGATCTCCGCCAGGGTGCGCTGCAGGCGCTCCTGGTCGAGCTTGATCTCGTTCTCGCGCACGATCTCGTTGACCACCAGCCCCAGGGTCACCCGGCGCCGGGCCTGCTCCTCCAGCTGCTCGGCCGGGGCCTGCTCGGCGCCGCCTCCCTGCTCGCGCAGGTGGGCGATCTCCCCGTCCAGCAGGGCCTTGGGGAGTTCCAGGGGGTTGCGGCGGTAGAGGCCTTCCATGACCTGCTCCTTGAGGCGGCGGCGGATGGCCTGGTCGCGGTCCCGCTCCAGGCTCTCCCGGATGCGCCCGCGCAGCGCCTCGAGGCCGCCCTCCTCGATGCCCACCTGGCGGGCGAACTCATCGTCCGCCGCCGGCAGGTGGGGCTCCTCCACCTGCTTGGCGGTGACCTGGAAGTGGGCCTGGCGGCCGGCGATGCTGGCGTCGGGGAAGTGCTCCGGGAAGGTGTAGTCCACGGTACGCTGCTCGCCAGCGGAGATCCCCACCAGGCCGTCCTCGAATTCCGGCGGCATGCGCCCGGAGCCGATTTCCACCGGGGTGTCCTCGCCCTGGTTGCCGGCGAACTCTTCTCCATCGACCGTGCCGTGGAAGTCCACCACCACCCGGTCGCCGTCCTGGGCCGCCCGCTCGACGGTCTCGAAGGTGGCGTGCTGGCGGCGCAGCCGCTCGAGCACCTGGTCCACATCCGCGCCGCCGATCTCGACTTCGGGCCGGGTGACCTCGATGTCCTCGACACCCTTCACCTCCACCTGGGGCATGACCTCGAAGCTGGCGGTAAAGGAGAGGTCCTCGCCGGATGGGGCGTTGAGTTCCTCGATACTGGGGGAACCGGCGGGCTGCAGGTTCTCCTGCTGCACCGCCTCGGCGTAGCTGGCCTCCAGCACCTCGGAGAGCACCTCGCCGCGGACCTGCTCGCCGTAGCGCTGGCGCACCACCTTCATCGGCACCTTGCCGGGCCGGAAGCCGTGCAGGCGCACCTTGGACTTCATGTCATTGAGGCGCGACTCGACTTCTTTGTCGATGCGCTCCGCCGGCACCTGCACCTGCATGCGCCGGCCCAGCCCCTCGGTCGTTTCCACCGTTACTTGCATCCGCTCCCACCTCTTGCCCAGGCGGCCGGCCGGGCTCTGTGAACATCTGGTGCGAAAGGAGAGACTCGAACTCTCACGGGGTCGCCCCCACTGGGACCTAAACCCAGCGCGTCTACCAGTTCCGCCACTTTCGCACGACTGTCATCGACCCGGGAGTATAACGAGCGACCCGGGGGGAATCAGCGTGCTCCTCGGCATCCACGCCCGGAGCGTCCCTAGCGTCTAACCCGAAGATTTCACAAATTTGCACCGATCTCGCTTGTCTCTTGGCCCCA
>CAZAQB010000071.1:0-16404 GCA_964487155.1 uncultured Ectothiorhodospiraceae bacterium | reverse complement strand
ATGGGCTGCTCAAGGGGCTCGGTCTCGAACACCAGGGCGCCGCCGTCCTCCTCCCGCTGATCGTGGGGCAGATCCGGGGTGGCGGCATACGAACACCACTTGCCGGCGAACAGGCCGACACTCAGCGGAGACTGGACGTGCAGTTCGCCCGCCGGCGGCTCGGCGGGCTCCCGCCACAGGGCCTGGTCGGCGGCCAGCCGCCAGGCGCAGGAGCGCACCGAGGGCGACGGCCAGCGGTCCTCGGCCACCCACCGCCCGGGCCGGTGGCGATAGCGGGTGTAGGGCGGGGCGCTCTCCTGCAGCCAGGCCTGCAGCATGGGCTCCCGGTCGATACCGTTGTGCTGGTTTTTCAGCCAGCGGTCCCACCAGCGCACCGTATGCTGCAGGAAACCGATGGCCGGGCCGGGCTCGCCCAGGTGGGGGTACTTGTGGCTCCAGGGCCCCACCAGGCCCTGGCGGGGCCCGGGGAGGTTCTCCAGCAGCCGGAACACGGCGTTGGTGTAGCCGTCGGCCCAGCCGCTGACCGCCATCACCGGGCAGCGCACGGCGCTGAAGTCCTCGCAGATGGAGCCGTGGCGCCAGTAGGCGTCACGGTGCGGGTGGCGCAGCCAGGTCTCGAGCCACAGGCCGCTGCCCTCCAGGCGCTGGAACCAGAGATCCCGCCAGCGCTCCCCCACCAGCTCCGGATCCGGCGGCAGCGAGTTGTAGGCGAACATCACCGACGCCCAGGAGAGGTTGTCGCCCAGCAGGCAGCCGCCCATGTAGTGGACGTCGTCGGCGTAGCGATCATCCGTGGAGCAGACACTGACCACCGCCTGCAGGGGCTCGGGCTGCAGGGCGGCGATCTGCAGGCCGTTGAAGCCGCCCCAGGAGATGCCGATCATGCCCACACGGCCGTTGCACCAGGGCTGCTCGGCGAGCCAGCGGATCACCGCCACGCCGTCCTCCAGCTCCTGGGGCAGGTACTCGTCGGTGAGCACCCCCTCGGAGTCGCCGCTGCCGCGCAGGTCGACCCGCACGCCAGCGTAGCCCCGGGCGGCGAAGTAGGGGTGCATGGTGGCGTCCCGGCTGCGGGTGAAGTCCCGCTTGCGGTAGGGGATGTACTCGAGAATCGCGGGCACCGGCTCGGACTCGGCGTCCACCGGCAGCCACACCCGGGCGGCGAGATGCACGCCGTCGGGCATGGGAATGCGCAGGTGTTCGATGACCCGCACCTCGTGGAGATCCTGCCGGTTGGGCGTTGTTGTCTGGTCCATGGCGTCAGTCGAAATTGGTCCGTACCGGCTGTGAAAACTTGAAGTCGAGAATCTGCATCGCCTCGCGGAAGTGGGCCAGCAGTTGCTCGCGGCTGTCCGCCCCCAGGAACAGGTCCGCCAGCTCGAAACTGTAGCTGTCCTGGTTGCGCAGCTCCGAGAGCCACATGCCCTGGTGCAGATAGGTCATGAACAGGGCCCCCGGAAAGCGCTCATGCAGCCGTTTCAACTCGTCCCGACCGGGCACCTTGAGCACCCGGGCGTCGTCGTAACTGCGGGGCATGAACTTGGCGGCATGGCGGAAGGCGCCCTCGTCCCGGGGAAAGTCGGGCACCCGCCCCAGGGCCAGGTCGATGGCCACCTCATGGTGGGAGGCGCCGTTGACCATGTGGAACAGCGGCGAATGCGACTTGGAGATGCGCGCATTGACTTCCAGCAGCTTGATGTCGCCGCGCTCCTCGTCCCAGAAGAACTCGACATTGAAGGGCGCCCGCTCCAGGCCCATGGCCGGTATCACGGTGCAGGCGCAGTCGATCATGCGCTGGCGCACCTCGGCCGGCAGGTCGGAAGGGTAGTGGTACCCCACGAAGCTCACCTGGTTCTCGCCCCGCAGGGAGTCGATCACGCCGTAGACCCGGGCCTCCCCCGCCAGCACGTAGCCCTCCAGGGTGCACTGGCGGCCGCCGATCAGGCCCTCGGCGATGCAGCGGGCGCCGTTGTGCCGGTCGTCGTCCAGGTCGAGCCCCGCGTAACCGGCGAGCCGGTTGAAGGGCTCGGCAAAGCGGTTGATTCCGGCGCGGATCTGCCGCAGCGCGCGAAGGTAGTCGTCCGGGCCCTCCACACGGAAGCCCAGGTAGGAGGAAAACGCCACCACCGGCTTGAGCCAGTACGGGTAGTCCAGGGGCGGGTGATCCTGGGCGTCGTGGTCGCGGGGATCCACCACCGCGTAGGGCGGCGCGCTGTCGGGGTGCACCAGCGCCTGGGCGCAGCGGGCCCAGTACTTGTGATCGCAGGTCAGCATGGCCTCCAGCCGCGGGCCGCCGAGGCCGGCAAAGCCGCGCAGCACGGGCAGCAGGCTGGTGGTGGGGAAATCCCAATGGCCGATGATCGCGTCCACGCTGCCCCCCGCGCCCTCGATGTCGCGCCGGCCGTGGGCCAGCAGCTCGTCGATGGAATAGCTCTCGGGATTGACGATCTCCCGGTAGGGAATCAGTCCGTGGAATCGGTAATGCTCGGCGCCGCGCACCGTCTCCAGCAGGTGGCGGTGGAAGTCGTCGAGCCCCACCACGTAAATGTTGCGCACTGCACGCACCATGAACTGGCTCCCCGCTGGAAGGTGTGCCGCGCCCCCTCGGCCACAAGCAGGCGCTGATGCATTCGCCGCTGCCGCGAGGACTGCATCAGCGCCTCCCAGAGTGTAGAAAATCCGGCCGTAATCCGGGTCAGCCCGCCGGGCGCACGCGGATGCCGGTGCCGTCCAGATTGCCGCTGACGTTGAAACGGTGCGGCCCGGCGCTGCGCGGCAGCCCGAGGCGGGCCAGGGCGGCGAGCGCGGCGTCGTCGGAGGGATTGCGTGGCGACAGCGCCGCCTGCAACAGAAAACTGCCGTTGGGCGCCAGGTTCAGCTCACCGTCGAGCGCAAGCGCGCCGCCCTGGTTGCTGAGGGTGCCGGCGATGTCCTGGCCGTCCCCGGGCCCCAGTTCCAGGGCCACGTCACCGAGGTCGATGTCCTCGCCGAAACCCACCCGGGCGCCGGCCCAGGTGAGCAGCGCCCGCACCTGCCGGGGCCGGCCGTCCACCAGCACCAGTTCCCGCACCAGGGCCTCCAGCCGGCCGTCCGCGGCCCGCTGGAAGCCGCGCCGGCCGGCCAGTTCCAGGGCCGTGTCCACATCCACCGCGAGGCGGGCCTCACGCACTCCGAGGCGCGAAGGGCGCCACTCCACCTTCCCCTTCAGACGGCCGTCCCGCAACCGGGCGGCAAGCTCGGCGCTCACACGGCCGGTGGCGAGCGCCGCCGGCTGCAGCTTCCAGCGCAGGTCGTCCAGCCGCACCGGCCCCCTGGTAACGGCGGCGGCGGAGCCGTCCCAGAGGGTTCCGGTCACGCCGTAGGCCCGCACCGGCACCCGCTCGCCCAGCCAGCCCCAGGCCAGTTCCACCGGCAACAGCACCACCAGGGCCCCCAGATAGACCAGCGCCCCGAGGGGGATCAGCCACCAGAGCCGCCTCATGCCGCCGGCCTGCGCAGCACCAGCTGGCCGTTGACTCGGCCGGGACTGTCCCCGCGACGCAGGGATACGGGGTCGACGGCGATGGCGAAATCCCGCTCCAGGCGCTGCAGCCAGTTCAGCAATTCGTCGAAGGAAGCCTGTTCCAGGGTGACCCGCACCCGACCCTCCCCCGCCGGCTCCACCCGCTGCAGGGCATCGCCGAGGCCAGCCTGCCGGGCGCTGCGGTCGGCCAGGGAGTAGAGGGCTTCGCCCCCCAGGTCGGCGGGGTCCGGGCCCGCCGGCGACTGGCCGCGGTAGGCCAGCACTTCCGCGGCCGCCTCGCGCATCCAGTTCAGGGTTTCGCGCTGCTGGACCACCCGCTGATCAAGGGCGTCCACCCGCTGGTGCAGGGGCCGCCAGACCAGGAAGAACGCCAGCATGACCAGCACGGCCAGCCCACCGAGCGCCAGCGTGCGGCGCTCCCGCGGCTGCAGGGAGTCCCACCAGGCCTTCATCACGCCCGCCCTCCGCCGCCCGCAGCCGGCGCCGCCGCGCTGATCTGCAGCCGGCCCTGGACCCGGTCGCCCTCGGAGCGGGCCGAGCGCACCTCGACGCTGAGCCCGCCGAGGCCCTCGAGGCGCTGTTTGAGCTGGTCCACCTGCTGCAGGTTGCCGGCGGAGACCTCCAGCTCCAGGTCACCGTTGCGGTAGGCCAGGGCCGCGATCTGCAGGTCCCCGGCCGAGGACAGGGTGGGTCCCACCCGACCCAGCAGATCCAGAAAACCGCCGCCCTGGCCCGACTCGCCGCCGCGGCGCAGGGCCTGCAGCCGGCTCTCCATCTGGCCGCGCGGGTCGATGATGCGCTCGCTGCCGGGGAAGGCACGCCGGAACTGCTCCTCGATGCGCTCCCGGAGCTGCTCCGAACGGGCCTCCAGGCGCCACTGCTGGACGCCGGCGAGGCCCAGGTCCAGGGCCAGGGCCAGCACCGCCAGCACCGCCACCGGCCGCCAGCGGCGCCACTGCACGCTGGCGCTGCGCACCCGCGCGAAAGGACCATGCCGCAGGGCAAAGGCCGGCCGGGCGGAGAGCTGGCCCGCCAGCAGGGCGGTGGCGTCGGCTACCGGCTCCCGGCTGATTTCAAGCCCCGGCAGTTCCAGGGGCAGCGGCAGGGGGGCCGCCTCGTAGACATGCAGGGCCTGGGGAGCGTCGTCGCCGGCCTCCGCAAGCGCCAGCGCCAGCAGCGTGTCCAGGTTGTCCGGATCGCCGGCGAAGCCGCCGTGGGGCCCGGTGCGCAGCAGGAAGTCCCCCGGCTCCACCAGCAGCGACCAGCCGCCGGCGGCCACTGGCACCAGGGACAGTTCCGGCACCACCTGGTCCAGCTCGAATCCGGCATCCCGGGCGGCGTCCAGCCATCGCCCCAGCGTCACCCGCTCCACCACCGCCACCCAGGTGGCGCCGGTGGCGTCCCGAGGGCCCGCTGTGAAATGCAGCGCCTCCACGTCCTGGGCCAGCTGGTCTTCCAGCGCGAACGGCAGGGCCTGAACCAGGCGCTGCCGGCTCTGGGTGGGGATCTGGGCGGAGAGCAGCAGCACGTCGAGCCCCGGCGCGAGGCCGATGACCTCCCTGCCGGCCGCGGCGGCGGCGGCCTCGGACCAGCCGCCGCTGCCGGTGCCGTCCTCGGGCCGGCCCTGGTCGTCCAGGGACACCCAGCGCAGGGTATCTGCCTCGGCGCTGGGCAGTCGGATGGCGAGACGCGGGCGCATGGCTCCTCAAGCGATTCCGGCGGCCCGCTCATTCTGGCGGAAAGCAGACCGCCGGGCCACTGGAGCGGGGCTCAAGGCCAGGCAGCCCCCCGGTAGACCACCCGCGGGGCGCCTTCCCCGGCGCGCTCCAGCAGGCTGTACTGCACCGCCCGGGCCCGGTCCAGGGTGACCTCGGCGCGCACCAGGAAGTACCGGCTGCTGACCGCCAGCCGCCCGGGATCCAGGTCCGGCACGGCGAGGGCCGGGTTGATGTCCAGAAACTCCTGCACGTCGGCGTAGCCGTCGTCTGGCCGCCCCTCCACCGCCTCCCGGGCGGCGGACTCGTCCACCTCCCCGGACAGGCTCGCCAGCACCTCGGGGGCGGCCGTGTTGACGTTCACCGGCGAGCCTTCCGGCAGCGCCGTCACGAACTCCCGCACGGCGTCGAAGGTCTCGGCGTCCACGCCCTTCACCAGCCGCAGTTCGCTGGCCCCGAGCAGAGGCCGGTTGGCCGGCCGGTAGGGCGGGTCGCTGCGGGTGTAGAAGTCGTCTTCGGCGCCCTCGGGGAAGGTGAGTTCCCGGTCGTCGTCCACCCAGTCCCGCAGGGCCTGCTCGATGCCGGTCGCATACTCCGGATGGACCTGAGCCAGCAGCCGGCCCAGCGGCGCGGCCCGGCGGTTCTCCGCCTCCTCACCGCCGGGGCGCGGATCGTCGCTCTCGGGGCCCGGATCCTCGCCCTGGGCTCCCAGCACCAGGTCGTTCAGGTTGAGCCGGGCCTGCAGGTCGAAGATGCGCAGCGAGATCACCGCCCCCTCGAAGGGCAGGGCGGGGAACGGCTGCGCCCAGTCCTCGCCGGGATGGTCGACGTCGCCGTCGTCCCGCTCCAGCAGATCCCGGGCGAAGGCCTCCGCTGCCAGGGCATAGACCTGGGCCTGGTCGGCCGCCACCAGGTTCTGGGTGCGGCGGATGGCCAGCTGCTGGTCGGCCATCATGTCGGCGGACAGGGTGGCGGCCAGCGCCACCACCAGCAGGGCCGTTACCAGGGCCACCCCCCGCTGGCGCCTCGACGGCGGACTCACCGGGGGCTGGCGAACAGCCATCGCAACTCTCCGAAATCCTCCAGCTCCAGGGTCAGCTCCACCGCCAGGGGCAGAGGGGCGTCCCCGGCCTCGGCGTTGGCGGGAGGCCAGGTCTCGAACCAGCGCTCGTCCTCCCCCAGGAAGCGCAGGCCCAGCGTGTCCACCTCGGCCATCAGGGTCATCTCGGCGGGGCTGGCGTCGATGGGCTGATCCAGGGCCGGCCACACCAGGCGCACCAGTTCGCCGTCGGCGGACAGTCGATAGCCCACCCGCACGAACTCGCTGCGGTTGCGCTCAAGGGGGTTGGCCCGCCCGGCCCGGGTCAGGCGCACCTCCCCCACCTCGGTGAGCAGCGGCGGCTCGGTGTCGCCGAAGGCGCTGCGCACGCCGCGCGGTGCCAGCTGGCGGAAGTCCCGGGACAGCACGGCATACGCCCGCTGCAATTCGGCGAGGCGGGCGTCGGCGGCATCGGAACTGCGCTTGGCGTCCACCGCGGTGCGCAGCCCCGAGTAGGCCAACACCGAGACCACGGCGAAGATGGACATGGCCACCAGCACTTCCAACAGGGTGAATCCCGGGCCGCGCCTGCGCGTCACGGCCGCAGCTCCGGGTGGGCGAGGAAGCCGGTGAGCACCGCCTGGTTGTTATCGGGGTTCTCCGGGTCGGCCACGGAGACCTCCACCCGGCGGATGCGCTCGTTGGGGGTGTCCTCGATGGCCACCTGCAGCGGCCAGGTACGGCCGGCGAACTCCACCCGGCTGTCCTGGCGGCCGGTGGTCCAGACCCCTTCCACCTGCATCTCGGTGAGCTTGTTGCGGGCGATCCACTGGGCGAAGGTGACCTCCCGCAGGCGCGAGGCGTTGGCGAGCTGCTCGGCGGTGGCCTTGACCACGGCGAACAGGGCCACGGCCACCACCACCAGCGCCACCAGCACCTCGATCAGGGTGAAGCCGCGGCCGCCCCGGCGCCGCGGCGACACGCCGCGCTCAGCCTTCAGCCTGCAGCCGGACGGTGCCATCCAGCCCTCCCTCCAGCAGGAAGTAACGCCCGCGCTCGGGCCCGCGCACGGTGATCTCGAACGGCGTCATCTCGCCGGTCTCCAGCAGCAGCACCTGGGGCCGGAGGCGGTCATCGTCGCGATCTTCATCCTCGGCGGCGGCCAGCAGCCCGCGCTGGCCCTCCACGGTGAGGGTCAGCTCCACCACTTCGGAGAGGCTGCGGGGGTGCAGCACCCGGTCGGAATCCAGGCGCCGCCAGGCGCCCTCGCCGTCGAGTTCCAGGAACAGGTAGCG
Organism: uncultured Ectothiorhodospiraceae bacterium; assembly: GCA_964487155.1. Classification (GTDB taxonomy): domain Bacteria; phylum Pseudomonadota; class Gammaproteobacteria; order Nitrococcales; family Nitrococcaceae; genus CAZAQB01. The sequence continues at coordinate 8,832 of CAZAQB010000071.1, read as the reverse complement.
GTCCGGCTCCACCCGCAGACCCAGGGGCCGGGCGGTGAGGATGGCCTCGTCCCGGGCCATGCGCAGCAGCGCCGCCAGGCGCTCCGCCTCCCGCTGCACCTGTTCACCACTGCGGTCGCCCACCGCCAGGGTGGCGAGGCCGATCATGACCCCGACCACCACCAGCACTACCAACAGCTCAACCAGGGTGAAGCCCCGGCTACCGGGGCGCTGCCGCCGGCCCGGGCCAACCGCCACGGTTTATTCCCGGTCCTGGCTGCTGATGTCCGCGTCCTGGCCGTCGCCGCCGGGGCGATTGTCGGCTCCCAGGGTGAGGATGCGGATCCCGCCGCCGGCGTCATCCGGCCCCAGGTACTGGTATTCATTGCCCCAGGGGTCTCTGGGCAGTTCCTTCATGTAGCCGCCGGACTGCCAGTTGCGGGGCTCCGGGGGCGAGTTGGGCCGCTCCACCAGGGCCTCCAGCCCCTGGTCGGTGGTCGGGTAGCGGAAGTTGTCCAGCTTGTACATCTCCAGGGCGTTTTCCAGTACCCGGATGTCGTGGCGGGCCTTGGTGAGCCGGGCCTTCTCCGGGTTGTCCAGGACGTTGAGGGCGGCAAAGGTGACCAGGATTCCCAGGATCACCACCACCACCATGATCTCGATGAGGGTGAAGCCGGCCATCTGCCGGCGCCGGCGTGGAACGAACGTACGTGGTTTGACCGAGGGCACGAGGCGGAACTCCCTTCGTGTGGCGCCGGCAGGCCGCGGACTCAGCCCACCAGCTGGTTGAGGCGGAATATGGGCAGCATGATGGCCATGACGATGACCAGTACCACACCACCCATGACGACGATCAGCAACGGCTCCATGAGGGCCACCAGCATGCCGATGAGGCTTTCCATTTCCCGCTCCTGGGCGGTGGCGGCCCGCTCCAGCATGCCTTCCAGGTTGCCGCCGCCCTCGCCGCTGGCGATCAGGTGCAGGGTCATGGGCGGAAACTGCCGGCTGCGCGCCAGGGCGTCGCTGACCCCGCTGCCCTCCCGTACCCGGGACGCGGCATCGGCCACGGCGTCACGCATGGGGATATTGACGATGACATCCGCCGCGATGCGCAGCGCCTCCAGCACCGGCACGCCGCTGCCCGCCAGGATCGCCAGGGTGCGCGCGAAGCGGGCGGTATTGAGGCCCCGGGTGAGCCGCCCCACCAGCGGCAGGCGCAGCAGGGACTGGTGCACCCGGCGGCGGAATCCGCGGTAGCGCAGGGCCCAGACAAAGGTGACCGCAGCGGCTACCAGAGCCAGCAGCAGCCAGATGCCGTGATCCCGGAGGAAGTCGCTGGTGGCAATCAGACTGCGGGTCAGCAGCGGTAGTTCCTGGCCGACGTTCTCGAACACGCCGGTGACCTTGGGCACCACGAAGGTGAGCAGCACCACCACCACCGCCACCGAGATCAGCACCAGGGCGATGGGGTAGATCAGCGCCTGCTGGACCTTCTGGCGCAGGTACTGGCGGCGCTCGGTATAGTCGGCCAGGCGTTCCAGCACCCCGTCCAGGTGGCCGGTATGCTCGCCGGCGGCCACCGTGGCGCGGTACAGCTCGGGGAAGGCGCCGGGAAACTGCGCCAGGCCGTCTGCCAGGGAGTGGCCCTCCATCACCCGGGAGCGCACCGCGCTCACCATATTGCGCACGCCGGCCTTCTCGGTCTGCTGGCCAACCGCCCGCAACGCCTCCTCCAGGGGCGTGCCGGCGCCCACCAGGGTGGCCAGCTGGCGTGTGAATAGAGTGACGTCCCCGGCGCCAGCGCCAGCCCGCAGCCCGAAACGCCGACGCGAGCCGGTCCGCTCGGCGACCTGCTCCACATCCAGGGGGATCCAGCCGCGGTCGCGCAGCAGCTGGCGCACGTGGCGCGGGGTGTCCCCCTCCAGCACGCCGCGGCGCTGCTTGCCGCCGGGGTCCAGGGCCTGGAATTCGAAGGCGGCCATGAGGATCAGGCAGCCGGTGCTGGGCGCTGGAGCGGCCTTGCCATGGGGGTCAGTCCTCCGCCGCCACCCGCATGACCTCCTCCAGGGTGGTCACGCCCTCGCGCACCAGGCGCAGGCCGTCCTCGCGCAGGCTCGGGGTGCTGCGCCGGGCGTGGGCCTCCAGGGCCTGCTCGCCGGAGCCGTCATGGATCAGGGTGCGCATGGTCTCGTCCACCATCACCAGTTCGAACAGGCCGCTGCGCCCACGGTAGCCCAGGCCGCTGCATTGCTCGCAGCCCACCGGCGCGCGCAGGATGAGCTCCTCGTCCGGTGCAGCCCCGAGCAGCGCGCGGCTGCGCTCGTCGGCCGGCTCCGGGCGGCAGCAGTGGGAGCACAGCCGGCGCACCAGGCGCTGGGCCAGCACCCCGACCAGGCTCGACGACAGCAGGAACGGCTCCACCCCCATGTCCCGCAGCCGGGTCACGGCCCCCACCGCGGAGTTGGTGTGCAGGGTGGACAGCACCAGGTGGCCGGTGAGGGAGGCCTGCACGGCAATCTCGGCGGTCTCCAGGTCGCGGATCTCCCCCACCATGACCACGTCCGGGTCCTGGCGCAGGATGGCCCGCAGCCCCCGGGCGAAGGTCATGTCCACTTTGGTATTGACCTGGGTCTGGCCGATGCCGTCCAGGTAGTACTCGATGGGGTCCTCCACGGTGAGGATGTTGCGGGTGCGGTTGTTGAGCCGGCCCAGGGCCGCGTACAGCGTAGTGGTCTTGCCGCTGCCGGTGGGGCCGGTCACCAGGATCACGCCGTGGGGCTTCGCCACCAGCTGGTCCATCCGGACCCTCAGCGGCTCGGGCATGCCCAGGTGCTCCAGGTCCAGGCGGCCGGCCTGCTTGTCCAACAGCCGCAGCACCACCCGCTCGCCGTGGCCGGAGGGCAGGCTCGAGACCCGCACGTCCACCGGCCGGCCGGCGATTCGCAGCGAGATGCGCCCGTCCTGGGGCAGACGCTTCTCGGCGATGTCGAGGCGCGCCATGACCTTGATACGTGAGACCAGCAGCGGCGCCAGGGCCCGGGGCGGCTGCAGCACCTCGCGCAGCACACCGTCCACCCGGAAGCGGACCACCAGCCGGCCCTCGAAGGGCTCGACATGGATATCCGAGGCGTCCTCCTTCACCGCCTCGGTAAGCAGGGCGTTGATGAGGCGGATGATGGGGGCGTCGTCCTCGCTCTCCAGCAGATCCTCGGGCTCGGGGAGGGACTCGGCAATGCTGGACAGGTCGATGTCGCCCCCCAGGTCCTCCATGGCCTGCATGGTCTCGCCGGAGCGGTTCTCGTAGGTCTGCTGCAGCAGCCGATCGAAGGCGTCGGCCTGCAGCGACTCCAGCACCAGGGGGCGGCCCAGGGCGCGGCGCAGCTCGGTCAGGACCCGGGCGGGCACCCCCGGCCGGAAGGCCACCCGGGCGGCATCATCCTGGATATCCTGCACCAGTACGCCGTGGCGTCGGGCAAAGGCGAAGGACGGCCGGTAGCCGCCCTCCCGGGGCTCGGCCTCGTTAACCCGGACGTCGTGTTCCTGGAGCAGATCCTCACTGGTGGCGGCCATGCTCAGCGCTCCTCAGGGAACGGGTGGGGCAGTTCGGGGCGCTCCTCCAGCGGCGGGAGGGTGGGCACCTCGACCCCCCGCAGCAGATCCACGCCCCGCGCCGCCTGGGCCACCTGCTGGGCGCGCATGTAGCTGTATTTGTTGCCGGTGTAGCGGCTCATGATGGCCGCCTCGCGGACGATGCGCGGGCGCAGGAACACCATCAGATTCTGCTTGCGCCGGCTGCTGCTGCGGAAGCGGAACAGCTCGCCGATCACCGGGATACTGCCCAGCAGCGGCACCCGCTGCTCGTTCTCCTGCACCTGGTCGTCGATCAGCCCGCCGAGGATGATCAGCTGGCCGTCGTCCACCAGCACGCTGGTCTTGATGGTGCGCTTGTTGGTGATCAGGTCCACCGCCTGGGCGCTGGAGGAGACGCTGGAGACCTCCTGCTCGATCTCCAGCTGCACCGCATCGCCCTCGTTGATCTGGGGGGTGACCCGCAGGATGATGCCGACATCTTCCCGTTCGACCGTCTGGAACGGGTTCTGGGCGCCGCTGGTATCGGTGGTGAACGAGCCGGTAATGAACGGCACGTTCTGGGCCACCCGGATCTCCGCCTCTTCGTTGTCCAGGGTCACCAGGGTGGGGGTGGACAGGATGTTGGTCTCCCCTTCGCTCTCCAGGGCCCGCAGCAGGGCGGCGAAGCGGGTGCCGCCGGAGAGGTTGCCCACCGCCACCGACAGGCCGGCCCCGATCGCCGGGAAGCTGTCCTGCACCACCGCGCCCAGCAGGCCCGCCAGGCTGCTGCCCTGGGACCCCACTGTGAAATTGGTGCCTCCCAGGGCGGCATCGTTGGACTGGGTGCCGTCGATGGCCCACTGCAGGCCCAGCTCGGCGGCGGTGTCCATGGAAATCTCGGCGATGGCCGCCTCGATCAGCACCTGGGCGCGGCGCACGTCGAGCTGCTGGATCACTCCCTCCAGCTCCCGCTGCACGCTGGAGGGCGCCGTGATCACCAGGGCGTTGGTGTTGGCGTCGGCCTGGATGCTGACATCGTCCCGGGCGCCGCTGCGGCCGCCGCCACCGCCCTGGCCGCCGCCGTCCGGACCTTCCCGCTGGACCTTCTCGCTCACCCCCTGGAGCACGTCCACCAGGTCTTCCGCCTTGGCGTAGCGCAGATACAGCACCCGGGTATCGCCGCCGCCCTCCAGCGGGGTGTCCAGATGGGCGATGAGGGTGCGGAAGCGCAGCCGGGTGGCGGCGTCGCCGCTCATCAGCACGCTGTTGGTGCGCTCGTCGGCGGCCAGCTGCATCGGCGGCGTGCCCCGCTGCTCGGCCTGCTGGCCCTGCTGCAGCGCGCCCAGGATGCGCACCATCTCGGCGGCCTGGGCATTCTCCAGGCGCACCACCTCCATCTCTTCCGGGCTCTCCCGGTCGATGCGCCGGATGATGCGCTCCATGCGGTCCACGTTGGCCACCCGGTCGGAGATGATCAGCACGTTGGTGGGCGGATAGGCGGCGAAGTGGCCCTGCTGGGGGACCAGGGGCCGCAGTATGGGGACCAGCTGGGCCACCGGCACGTTGTCCACCTGGATCACCCGGGTCACCAGCTCGTCCACCGCATCGGGCTGCACCCCGGCGCCCTCCTGGCCCAGCTGCTTGGCGTTGACATCCGGCACGATCTTGGTGACCTCGCCACTGGGTACGGCGCTGAAACCGTGCACCTGCAGGATGGACAGGAACACCCGGTAGAGCTCCTCGGGCTCCATGGCCCGCTTGGAGATCACCGTGACCCGGGCCCGCACCCGCGGGTCCACCACGAAGTTGCGGCCGGTGACATCGGCCACCGTATTGACCAGGGCCGAGATGTCGGCCTCTTTGAGGTTGAGGGTGATCCGCGGCTGCTCCTGGGCCGGCGCAGCGCCGGCACTGGCCAGCAGGGCGAGGGCCAGAGCGGCCCCGGCACAGCACAGCGGTTTGACAGCCTTCCACCTCATTGGAATTGCAGCTCCAGAGTCTGCTCCGTGCCGTCGCGGAGCACGGTGAGTGTAACTTGGTCGCCGCTGGAGAGTTGCTCCAGGGCCAGGAAGCCGTTGTCGGGGTCGCTGAGCGGGACCCCGCCGATGGAGGTGACCACGTCGTCCGGCCGCAGGCCGGTGGCCCGGAACAGGGTGGGATCCTGGCCGGGCGTGAGGCGGAAGCCAATCATGCGGCCGGTGGACTCGTCCACCGCTGGCACCGGCTGCAGATACCGCTGGATGGCGGTCGGATCGGCGGTGAGCTGCTCGCGGATCTGCCCCAGGCTGCCGGAGCCGGCGCTGCGCCGGGGCGCCGCTGCCTGCGGGGAACGGCGCGCCCGGGGCGGCGAATTTGACTCGGAAGCCCCCTCCAGGGTTTCCTGGGGCAGGCTCAGGGTCTCGTAGCGACCGCCGCGGCGCAGGATCACCTTCTCGGGATGGATGTCGTCCAGCACCGCCCCGCCCGGCAACTGGGCGCCCGTCTTATAGAACTCCTCCGGCTGCCCGCCGCTGGCGATAATGGCCCGGGCCAGGGAACCCTCGGTGTTGTGCAGCACCCCCCGCAACTGGAGGTTCAGGCGGGTCTCCGGTGCCTCGATCACGGCCGGGCGCGCCGCCTCCCGGGCCGGCGCCTCACCCATGAGATGCATGCCCGCCAGGTCCACCGACTGCTGCGCAGCGCCACCGGGCGCCTGCACGGTGGCCGCCGGCGGCGGGGGGGGCTCCGCCTGGGGCGGACGCGGCCACAGCAGCCAGGTCAGCCGCGCCAGCTGCACCGCCAGCACGACGCTGAGCACTCCGAGCAGGGCGCCTACCAGCCAGCCCTGCAGGCGGCTATCCGGGCGAATCAGGCGATCAGCGAGAGCGTGCACTCGGGCACCCTGTGGCAAGGGGTCTGTAAGCGGGCCCGCGGGCAGTGCTGAGGCGGCGCGAAGCGGGGTTGAGGGAAGCTTACGGAAGGCGTCCACAACGGCGCAAGGCGCCCCGTTGACACCCTCTCCGGCCACGGCTATTGTACCGCCATAGGCTGCCTCGGCCGCACCACCTCACTATCCCGCGTTGGCTCGATACTTCCGTCGCCAGAAGCCGGTCGTCAGCGATTCCCTGTTTTCAATCCGCGTTAAGTCGGGAGGTCACGCAACCGTGAGCGGAAACATAGTGCACGCCTCGGACGACAATTTCGAGGGCGAGGTGATGAACGCCGATCGTCCGGTCCTGGTTGACTACTGGGCCGAGTGGTGCGGTCCCTGCAAGATGATCGCGCCGATCCTGGACGAAGTGGCGGACAGCTATGGCGACCGGCTGAAGGTCGTGAAGCTCAACATCGACGAGAATCCCGAGACACCGCCGAAGTATGGCATTCGCGGCATTCCGACCCTGATGCTGTTCAAGAACGGCAACGTGGAGGCCACCAAGGTGGGGGCACTGTCGAAGTCCCAGCTCACCGCGTTCATCGACAGCAATCTTTGAGCCTCCCGCGGCGACTCCCCGTCGCCGCCGTTGCCGATAGAAACGATTTCGGGCGGGCGCGAACTGCGCGCCCCGGCCGTCTTGTACTAACGAATACGTGCACGCGTCATCCGTCCGGCTACGGCGGATGCCGGGTGGTGACCTGACCGGCCCCGTCTGCAGGGGCGAGCGGGCCGCTGGCGGCCCACCCTCACGAAGCGAACACCATGAACCTGACCGAACTGAAGCAGAAACCCGCCGCCGAACTGGTGGACGTGGCCCAGGAACTGGGCATCGAGGGGGTGGCCCGGTCCCGCAAGCAGGATCTGATCTTCTCGATCCTCAAGGGACAGGCGAAGAAGGGCGAGGACATCTGGGGCGACGGGGTGCTGGAGATCCTCCAGGACGGCTTCGGTTTCCTGCGCTCGGCGGACGCCTCCTACCTGGCCGGCCCCGACGACATCTACGTATCTCCGAGCCAGATCCGCCGCTTCAGCCTGCGCACCGGGGATACCGTCTCCGGCAAGATCCGCCCCCCCAAGGAGGGCGAGCGCTACTTCGCGCTGCTCAAGGTCAGCAACATCAACTTCGAGCCGCCCGAGAACGCCAAGCACAAGGTACTGTTCGAGAACCTCACGCCGCTGTTCCCCAAGGAACGGCTGCGCATGGAGCGGGGCAACGGCAGCACCGAGGATCTCACCGCCCGGGTCATTGACCTGGTGGCCCCCATCGGCAAGGGCCAGCGGGCCCTGGTGGTCTCGCCGCCCAAGGCCGGCAAGACCATGATGCTGCAGCACATCGCCCAGTCGGTGACGGCCAACCACCCGGAATGCTATGTCATCGTGCTGCTCATCGACGAGCGCCCCGAGGAGGTCACCGAGATGCAGCGCTCGGTGCGCGGCGAGGTGGTCTCGTCCACCTTCGACGAGCCGGCCAGCCGCCATGTGCAGGTGGCGGAGATGGTGATCGAGAAGGCCAAGCGGCTGGTGGAGCACAAGAAGGATGTGGTGATCCTGCTGGATTCCATCACCCGCCTGGCCCGGGCCTACAACACCGTCGTGCCCTCCTCCGGCAAGGTGCTCACCGGCGGCGTGGACGCCAACGCCCTGCACCGTCCCAAGCGCTTCTTCGGCGCGGCCCGCAACATCGAGGAGGGCGGCAGCCTCACCATCGTCGCCACCGCCCTGGTCGAAACCGGCTCGCGCATGGATGACGTGATCTACGAGGAGTTCAAGGGCACCGGCAACATGGAACTCCACATGGACCGGCGGATCTCCGAGAAGCGCATCTACCCGGCCATCAATATCAACCGCTCCGGCACCCGGCGCGAGGAACTGCTGATGCCGCCGGACGAACTTCAGAAGGTGTGGATCCTGCGCAAGCTGCTGCACCCGATGGACGAACTGGCGGCCACCGAGTTCCTGCTGGACAAGCTCAAGGACACCAAGACCAACGCCGAGTTCTTCGACTACATGAAGCGCTGACCAATTCCCCGCCGGCGCGTTGGCCCCGCCCTTCGAATCTCTCCGGCCCCCTGAAAACCGGGTGGGTCTAGCCCGAAGATTTCACAAATTTGCACCGATCGCGCTTGTCTCTTGGTCCCACAAGGAATCTTATTCTCAGTCGGCCGTACTCACCGATACGCCGCTCCTTCGAAAAGTCCCTTGTGAAACCAATATCCTGCGCGATATCAGCACAAATTCATGAAATCTTCGGGCTAGCAGCCTGTCGGACTTAGGGATGATCTACTGCGGCGGCGGCAAACGGGGCTCTTTTTTCCGCTCCTTTTCGTCAAATAGCACCCACTATTCTCCTCAAACGAGCGAAAAAACCG
>CAZAQB010000070.1:0-16465 GCA_964487155.1 uncultured Ectothiorhodospiraceae bacterium | reverse complement strand
AGTCCTCAGTCCTCAGTCCTCAGTCCTCAGTCCTCAGTCCTCAGTCCTCAGTCCGGAATCCCCAGCGCCTCCCACATCGCGTCCACACGGCGCACCGTGTCCGGGTCGCGCGTGATGGGCCGGCCCCATTCCCGGTCGGTCTCGCCCGGCCATTTGCTGGTGGCGTCCAGGCCCATCTTCGAGCCCAGGCCCGCCACCGGCGAGGCGAAGTCCAGGTAGTCAATGGGGGTATGCTCCACCAGCACCGTGTCCCGGGCCGGATCCATGCGGGTAGTGACTGCCCAGATGACGTCGCGCCAGTCCCGGCAGTCGACGTCGTCGTCCACCACCACCACGAACTTGGTGTACATGAACTGGCGCAGGAAGGACCACACCCCGAACATCACCCGCTTGGCGTGGCCCGGGTACTGCTTGCGCAGGCCCACCACCGCCATGCGGTAGGAGCAGCCCTCCGGCGGCAGGTAGAAGTCGGTGATCTCCGGGAACTGCTTCTGCAGGATGGGGACGAACACCTCGTTCAGGGCCAGCCCCAGCACCGCCGGCTCGTCCGGCGGGCGCCCGGTATAGGTGCTGTGATAGATGGGGTCGTCGCGCTCGGTGATGCGCTCCACGGTGAACACCGGGAAGCGCTCCACCTCGTTGTAGTAGCCGGTGTGGTCGCCGAACGGGCCCTCGGCGGCCAGCTCGCCTGGATGGATGTGGCCTTCCAGCACGATCTCGGCGGAGGCGGGCACCTGCAGGTCCGACCCCAGGCATTTCACCAGCTCGGTGCGGCTGCCCCGCAACAGGCCGGCGAAGGCGTATTCGGACAGGGTGTCCGGCACCGGGGTCACCGCCGCCAGGATGGTGGCCGGGTCGGCGCCCAGCACCACCGCCACCGGGAACGGCTCGCCGGGGTGCTCCCGCTGCCAGGCCTGGAAGTCCAGCGCGCCGCCCCGGTGGGCGAGCCAGCGCATGATGACCCGGTTCTCGCCGATCACCTGCTGGCGGTAGATGCCCATGTTCTGGCGCGGCCGGCCTGGGCCCCGGGTCACCACCAGCCCCCAGGTGATCAGCGGTCCGGCATCCCCGGGCCAGCAGGTCTGCACCGGCAGCCGGGACAGGTCCACCTCGGCGCCTTCCCGCACCCGCGCCTGGCAGGCGGCGCTGCGCACCGTCTTCGGCGCCATGTCCAGCACCTTGCGGAAGATGGGCAGGCTCGCCCAGGCCTCGCGCATGCCCTTGGGCGGGTCCGGCTCCTTGAGGAAGGCGAGCAGCCGGCCGATCTCCCGCAGGGCGTCGACGTCCTCGGCGCCCATGCCGAGCGCCACCCGGCGCGGGGTGCCAAACAGGTTGGCCAGCACCGGCATGGCGCCCCGCGTCGGGTTCTCGAACAGCAGGGCCGGGCCGCCGGCGCGCAGGGTGCGGTCGCAGACCTCGGTCATCTCCAGGCGGGGATCCACCGGGTGGCCGATGCGGTGCAGCTCGCCGAGCGCCTCCAGTTGCCGGAGGAAGTCGCGCAGATCCCGGTAGCGGGTCGCCACGGGTTCAGGGCTCCAGCTCGGCCACCACCGGCGCGTGGTCCGAGGGCCGTTCCCAGCTGCGGGGCTCGCGGTCCACTGTGCTGGCCGTGAGAGCCTCGGTAAGCGCCGGGCTGGTGAGGATCAGGTCGATGCGCAGCCCCCGGTTGCGGCGGAAGTTGTTCATCCGGTAGTCCCACCAGGAGAAGATCCCGTCGGGCTGCTCAAAGCGCCGGAAACTGTCGGTAAAGCCCAGCTCCAGCAGGGCCCGCAGGGCGTCGCGCTCCGGGGTGCTGCACAGGATCTGCTCGCGCCACGCCTCGGGGTCGTGGACGTCGCGGTCCTCGGGGGCAATGTTGAAATCCCCCACCACCGCCAGCCGCGGGTGGCGTTCCAGCTCGGCAGTCAGGAATTCCCGCAGGCGGGCCAGCCAGTCGAGCTTGTAGCGGTACTTCTCCGAGCCCACCTCGCTGCCGTTGGGTACGTACAGGTTGACGAAGCGCAGCCCGCCCGCGGTGGCCGCCAGCACCCGGCGCTGGGGGTCCTGGAGGCCCGGCAGGTCGGTGACCACCTCCTGCAGCGGTTCCCGGGCCAGCACCGCCACGCCGTTGTAGGTGGCCTGGCCGGCGAAGGCCACCCGGTAGCCGGCCGCCTGCAGGGCCGCGGCGGGGAAGTTCTCGTCCTTGAGCTTGGTCTCCTGCAGGCCCAGCAGGTCCGGGCCGGCGCTCTCCAGCCAGGCCAGCACCTGGGGCAGGCGCACCTTCAGGGAGTTGACGTTCCAGGAGGCGATCTTCATGGACGGCGCCGGTCCGGCAATCGGGAACGCCATGGTAGTGGAGCCGCCGCGGGCCCACCAGCCAATCTGGCAGCCTGGCCACGGCGGGCGGCCTGCGCTGCGTGCTCAGCCCCCGGAGCAGGCAGTCCCCGCCGCCACGCCGCGGGTGGCCGAGTGATCGGCGAGCACCCGGTCCAGGGCTATGGGGCGGCCCAGGTAATAGCCCTGCGCGTAGTCCACGTTCAGGCCCTGCAACACGTTCAGGATCTCCTCGCTTTCTACGAACTCGGCCACCACCGTGAGGCTCAGGGCCTGCCCGAGCCGGCGAATGGCGTCCACCATGGCGCGGTCCACGGGGTCGGAGGCGATGTTGCGGATGAACTGGCCGTCGATCTTCAGGCTGTCCACCGGCAGGCTGCGGAGATGACCCAGAGACGAGAGGCCCTGGCCGAAATCGTCCAGGGCAAAGCCGCAGCCCAGCCGGCGCAAATCCTCCATGAAGCGGCGAGCCCGAGCCAGATCGTGAATGACCGCGGTTTCGGTGATCTCGAAAGTGAGCCGCGGGCCGGGCAGGGAGCCGCGCACCAGGTGGGCCCGCAGTTCGGCCAGGAAATCGCTGTCTGACAGGGAAGCGCCGGAGAGATTGACGGCGAACTGCAGCTCCGCGAGGGGCTGGGACGAGCTTGAGTCTTCCGCCAGGCGCCGGGCCAGATCCGACAGCACCCAGGCGTCGATACGGCTCGCGAGCCCGTAGCGTTCGGCGGCGGGCAGGAACGCGCCCGGCGCCACCAAACTGCCGTCCTCGGCGCGCATGCGCACCAGCAGTTCGTAGTAGTTGGTCCGTCCCTGACCCTCACCCACCCGCACCACCGGCTGGGCGTGGAGCTCGTAGCGGTTCTCCTCCAGAGCGCGGCTGATGCGCTCCACCCAACGGCGTTCCTGCCGGCGGCGGGATACTGGCTCGGCCTCGGGATGAAATACAAACAGCTGGTTGCCGCCGGATTCCTTGGCGGCCAGGCAGGCGAGATCCGCGGCGCGCACCAGCTCATCCCCCGGCGGCAGGCTGGGGCTGGCCACCGCCAGGCCCAGGCTGGTGGAGATGCGGAAGGGACGCTCCTCCCAGGCGAAGTACAGGCTTCGCACCGCGGCCCTCAGGGCCTCCGCGGAGTCCTCGGCCTGGCCCGGGGACTCGCACTTCAGCAGCGCCACGAATTCGTCCCCGCCAAAGCGGGCCAGGGACTCGTCCGGCCCGAGGCAGGCCTGCAGTGTCTCGGCGATACGGCGCAGCAGGCGGTCGCCGGCGGCGTGCCCCGCGGTGTCGTTGACCACCTTGAAGGTGTCCAGGTCCATGTAGCACACGGCCAGCCCCGCATCGGGCGGCGCCGCGGCGAGCGCGCTCTCGAAGGCGCCGCGGTTGAGCAGCCCGGTGAGTGCGTCCCGGGCCGCATCCCGGCGCAGGCGCCCCAGCATAGCCTTCAGGCCTTGACGGCTGCGGGCGAGGCGCCGCGCCAGGCGTTCCCGGTCCAGTACCAGGCGGTGGTTTTCCTCAAGGCGCCGGGCGTGGCGCCGGGCGGTGGCGGCCATGGCGACCCCGAACACAGCCACGCCGGCCACCAGGGAGGCGGGCTGCCCTGTGGCCAGCAAATACACCGCGACCGGCAGCAGGGCCGTGAACAGGTAACAGAGGTAGACTTCGAGCCGGGCGGCCAGTACCGGAATGGCCCCGGCGGCCATGCCGGCCAGGGTCACCAGTAGCAGGCCCAGAGCCTCGGGCGACGGCGTGGACAGCAGCAGCCAGGGGCTCGCGCCCCAGATCAGGCCGCTCAACCCGGTGAGCCCCAGCAGCAGGGTCTGGGGAGGAAGCCGACCCTCGGCCGCCAGCAGGTGTTCGGCCCGCCGGCAGGCCGCCAGGCGCCACCCGCTGATCAGCAGCACCGAGCCGGCCCAGGCCAGTACCGTCAGGACGGTGTTCGAAGCACCGAAGTACACCACCAGCGCCGCGGCCACCGAGACGTTCACACCGGCACTGACGCCGCACTGGGCCAGCAGATCCTGCACCTGGCGCTGCTGCAGGCCCTCGCCGCTGAGCGGCTCCGCAGGCTCGCTGTGCTCCTGCCCCATGCGTTCACCCCCGCCGCCGCGGCCCGGCGTGGGCGCCGCTGCTGTTTCTTTATATTGGGTCGGTCCCGAGAGGCGGCGACCGACAGGCCAGCACCTCTACTTTAAATGCCTCCAGTCTCGGGGGCCACGAGGGCTTGGTCTGTGACAGGCTTCGCGCCGCGCGCCGACCCGGGGGGCGGATAAGTAAAAGTTCGTGGCGATCAAGCCCCGGAAGTGCTCATCCGTTCCCCGGCTTAGCCAGCGTTCTCCAGGCCGAGGCTCTGCAGCAGGGGTTCGACGCTGGGCTCCCGGCCCCGGAACGCGCGGAACAGCGTCATGGCATCCTCCGAGCCGCCGCGGGCCAGGATGCGCTCGCGGAAGTCGGTGCCGGTGCGGCGGTTGAAGATGCCCTCCTCGGCGAACCGGGCGAAGGCATCCGCGGCCAGCACCTCCGCCCACTTGTAGCTGTAGTAGCCGGCCGCGTAGCCGCCGGCAAAGACGTGGGCGAAGCTGTTGGCGAAGCGGTTGAAGGCCGGCGGATGCAGCACCGACACCCGGTCGCGCACCGCCTCCAGGGTCTCTTCGACCCGCGGGCCGGCGTCCGGGTCGTAGTCGCGGTGCAGGCGCAGGTCGAACAGGGCGAACTCCAGCTGTCGCACGGTCTGCATGCCCGACTGGAACACCCGGCTCGCGCGCAGGCGCTGGTAGAGATCCTCCGGCAACGGCTCGCCGCTGTCGTGATGGCGGGCGAAGCAATCCAGCGCCTGCCGCTCCCAGCACCAGTTCTCCAGGAACTGGCTGGGCAGTTCCACCGCATCCCAGGCCACGCCGTTGATACCGGCCACGGAGGGCACGTCCACCCGGGTCAGCAGATGGTGCAGGGCGTGGCCGAACTCGTGGAACAGGGTCTCGACCTCGTCGTGGGTGAGCAGCGCGGGGCGCCCGGCTACCGGCGGCGTGAAGTTGCAGGTGAGGTAGGCCACCGGCAGCTGCAGCTCGTCGCCGCGGCGGTGGCGCACCCGGCACTCGTCCATCCAGGCGCCACCGCGCTTCTGGGGCCGGGCGTAGAGGTCCACGTACAGGTGGCCCAGGGCGGTGCCGCCGGCGTCGCGGATGGCATAGAAACGCACGTCCGGGTGCCAGGTCTGCACGTCGCTGACCGGTTCCAGCTCCACGCCGAACAGCCTTCCTGCGATCTCGAACAGGCCGTTCACGGCCCGCTCGGCCTCCAGGTAGGGCCGCAGATCCTCCTGGGAGAACTTCAGCTGGCGCTGGCGCAGCCGCTCGGCGTAGAAGGCCACGTCCCAGGCCTGCAGATCCTCAAGGCCGTCCGTGTCGGCGGCCAGCGCCCGCAGTTCGGACAGCTCCGCCTCGGCCCGGGGGCGAGCCCGGCGGCCCAGGTCCGCGAGGAACGTGATCACTTCGTCCGTGCCCGGCGCCATCTTGGGCTGCAGCGACAGCTCGGCGTAGTTGGCGAAGCCCAGCAGCCGGGCCTGCTCGTGGCGCAGGGCCAGGATCTCCTCCATCACCGGGCGGTTGTCCCACTGTCCGGCGTTGGGGCCCAGCTCGGAGGCCCGGGTGACGTAGGCTCGGTAGATCTCCTCGCGCAGTTCCCGGCGCTCGGCGTGGGTCATCACCGCCAGGTAGCAGGGGGTGTCCAGGGTCAGCAGCCAGCCCTCCTGCCCCTCCCGGCGGGCGGTCTGGGCGGCTACTTCCCGGTCCGACTCGGGCAGCCCGGCCAGCTCGTCGAGGTCGGTGACCTGCCGCTGCCAGGCGTGGGTGGCATCCAGCAGGTTGTTCTCGAACTGGGAGGAGAGCTGCGCCAGGCGCAGGGAGTTGCGCCGGAAGCGCTCCTTGTCGGCGTCCGCCAGCGCCACGCCCGCCAGGCGGAAGTCCCGCAGGGCCAGTTCCACCGCCCGCTGGCGAGCCCGGTCCAGATCCTGGAAGCCAGGATCCCGGGCGATGGCCTCATAGGCCTGGTAGAGGCGGCTGTTCTGCCCCAGTTCGCTGTAGTACTCGGTAATGCGGCCGAGGCAGCGTTCGTGGACCTCCCGCAGCGCTTCGCTGTTGGCTACCGAGTTGAGGTGGCGCACTGGCGACCAGGCCCGGTCCAGGCGCTCGTTGGCGGCCTCCAGCGGGCCCGCCAGGTTGTCCCAGGTGTAGTGGTCGGTGGCGGCGAGGCGTTGTTCCACCTCCTCGCGGCCCTCCGCCAGCAGGTGCTCGATGGCCGGTTCCACGTGCTCCGGGCGGATCGCCTGGAAGCGGGGCAGCGGGCTGTTGTCCAGCAAAGGGTTGTCCATGGGGTGCTCTGCTATTCTGCGCTGCAATGAATGATCCCGGGGGCGGGGCCAAGTTCCCCCGCCGGCCGGGCCGGCCTGGCGGACTTAGGCTGCTAGCGTGCATGCTACCGGCCCGGCTCCACGGGGGCATAGCCGCGGCCCGTTTTCTGAGGGAGTGCCATGAGCCACGACTACGACCTGATCTGCATCGGCGGCGGCAGCGGCGGCATCGCCGCGGCCCGCCGGGCGGCCTCCTACGGCGCGCGCTGCGCCGTGATCGAATCCCAGCGTCTGGGTGGCACCTGCGTCAACGTGGGCTGCGTCCCGAAGAAGGTGATGTGGTATGCGGCCCACGAGGCCGAGCAGCTGGAGCGGGCCGCCGACTACGGCTTCCGGGTGTCGGTGGAGGGCCTGGACTGGGGCGCCCTGGTAGAGCGCCGGGAGGCTTACATCCGCCGCCTGAACGGCATCTACCAGCGCAACCTGGAGCACTCCGGGGTGGACATCGTGCGCGGCCGGGCACGCTTCGTGGACCCCCATGCGGTGGAGGTGGACGGCCGGCGACTCTCCGCCGAGCGCTTCATCGTGGCGGTGGGAGGGCGTCCCGCCTGGCCGGACCTGCCCGGTGCTGAGCTGGGCATCGACTCGGACGGTTTCTTTGCCTTGACCGAGCGTCCCCGCCGGGTGGCGGTGGTGGGTGCCGGCTACATTGCCGTGGAGCTGGCCGGCATGCTCAACCATCTGGGGGTGGCCACCTGCCTGGCAGTGCGCCGTGACACGGCCCTGCGGGGATTCGATCCCATCCTGCGCGACGCCTTCACCGAGGCGGCGGGCCGTGACGGTATCGATCTGCTGACCCACTTCGTGCCCCGGGCCCTGGAGCGGGACGAGCGTGGCCTCGCCCTGCACGCCGGCGACGGCCGGGTGCTGGGCGGCTTCGAGCAGGTGCTCTGGGCCATCGGCCGGGAGCCGGCCACCGACGATCTGGGGCTCGCCGAGGCGGGCCTGGAGCCGGAGGCCGGCGGCTCCATCGCCGTGGACGACTACCAGGCCACCGCCGTGCCCCACATCTTCGCGGTAGGCGATGTCACTGGCCGGGCAGCCCTGACCCCCGTGGCCATCGCCGCCGGCCGCCGGCTGGCGGACCGGCTCTGGGGCGGCCAGGCGGATCGCCACCTGGACTACGAGAACATCCCCACCGTGGTGTTCACCCACCCGCCCATGGGCACCGTGGGACTCACCGAGGATCAGGCCCGGGAGCGCTTCGGCGACGAGGTCGAGGTCTATACTTCCCGCTTTGTGGCCATGGATTACGCCCTCGCCGAGGACAAGCGCCACAGCGCCATGAAGCTGGTGTGCGTGGGCAACGACCAGCGGGTGGTGGGCCTGCACCTGTTCGGCCCCGGTTCCGACGAGATGCTCCAGGGCTTCGCCGTGGCGGTGCGCATGGGGGCCACCAAGCGGGACTTGGACGACACCGTGGCGATCCACCCCACCAGCGCCGAGGAAGTGGTCACCATGACCTGACGGCCGAAGGCCGTCAGACCGAGAACTGGGGACTGAGGACTGGGTGGGAGGGGTTGGGCGACCCTCCGAGGCCCGATCCGCGGAGTGGGGCCGGGCGGTGCACGTAGGCTGGATAAGCGACGCGCATCCAGCGTCTCCGGGGGCGCTCTGGAGCCTGCTGCGGTGATATCGGCGCGGCAGGGCCGGCCCATCGTCTTCGCGGGGGTACCCAGCCGCGCCCCATCCATGCCCGTGGAGTGAACCCATGATCCGAACCTACAACGGCATCCAGCCCACCGTCCCGGACAGCGCCTTCGTGGACGACACCGCCCTGGTGCTGGGCGAGGTGACCCTGGGCGAGGACGCCTCCATCTGGCCCATGACGGTGCTGCGCGGCGACGTGAACCGCATCGAGGTGGGTCCGCGCAGCAACATCCAGGATGGCACCGTGGTCCACGTGGCCCATGATGGGCCGTTCTGCCCCGGTGGCTTCCCCGCGATCATCGGGGCCGATGTCACCGTGGGCCACCGGGCTGTGATCCACGCCTGCACGGTGGGCGACCGGGTACTGGTGGGCATGGGCGCGGTGATCATGGACGGCGCGCGGGTGGGCGACGACAGCATCGTCGGGGCCAACGCCCTGGTGCCGCCCGGCAAGGAGCTCGCCGGCGGTTACCTGTACGTGGGCAGCCCGGTCAAGACCGCCCGGGCGCTTACCGACCGGGAGCTGGAGCACCTGCGCTACTCCGCCGCCCACTACATCCGGCTGGCGGCGAGTCACCGTGACGCAGGCTGAGGGGCGGCCGCGGCGCCGGGCCGCGTTCTCCATCGCCGATGCCGTGGTGGCGCCCGGGGACCGGCGCACGGTGGACGTGCCGGCGACCCTGCTCTACACCCATACGCCGCTGACGTTCCCGGTGCACGTGGTGCACGGCCGGCGCGACGGCCCCTGCCTGCTGGTGTGTGCCGCCATTCACGGCGACGAGATCAACGGTGTGGAGATCATCCGGCGGCTGTTGCAGGTGCCGGCCCTGGCGCGGCTGCGGGGCACCCTGCTGGCGGTGCCCATCGTCAACGTGCTGGGTTTCACCGACCGGTCCCGCTACCTGCCGGACCGCCGCGACCTGAACCGCGCCTTCCCGGGCAGCGAGCGGGGGTCGCTCGCCTCGCGGGTGGCTTATCTGTTCAAGAAAGGCATCCTGGACCACGCCAGCCATGTCATCGACCTGCACACGGCGGCGGTGCACCGGGACAACCTGCCCCAGCTGCGGGCCAACCTGGACGATCCCGACGTGGTGGCGATGGCCCAGGCGTTCGGCGTGCCGGTGATCATCAACACGCCGCTGATCGAGGGCAGCCTGCGCCAGGTCTGCAACGACGAGCAGCGCCCGGTGGTGACCTATGAGGCCGGCGAGGCCCTGCGCTTCAACGAGCAGGCCATCCAGGCCGGCCTGCGGGGCGTGGTCCGGGTGATGCGGCACCTGGGCATGGTCGCCCCCGGCCGCAGCCCGCGGCGCTCGCAGGACAGCTACGTGGCCAACACCAGCGCCTGGCTGCGGGCCGACCAGGACGGCATCTTCCGGCCGGTGGTCCCTCTCGGCGCCCACGTCCGCGAGGGCCAGGTCGTCGGTTATGTCTCCGATCCCTTCGGCGAGCGGGAGCTCACCGTGGAGGCGACCCACGCCGGCATCGTCATCGGCCGCAACAACCTGCCCCTGGTGCACGAGGGGGAAGCGCTGTTCCACGTCGCCCGCTTCGACGAGGTGCGCCGGGTGGCCCGCTACGTCCAGGCCTTCAATCGGGAACTGGAGGAGGACCAGGACTGGCAGTCGTCGGAAGAGCTGCCCATCGTCTGAGCAGTGGGTTCGCCAAGAACCACAAGGCCACAGATGAACGCAGATAAACGCCGATGGAATTGACGGGCAGGCAGGCCCACGGTTCGGAATCGCTGCCGGCCCTTCCGCCACCCACTACTTGCCGGGTCTTTCATCGCACCCGGATCCCTATCTCCAATCTGCGTTTATCCGCGTCCATCTGTGGCCAACACGTGGTCCTCCGCCTGGACCCCCGAGTTCACAGCCCGAAGGTGATCCCCGCCGAGAGCCGGAAGAAGGTGTCGGTGGTGTCGATGGACTGCTCGCCGAAGCCTGTGCGTACCTCGATCTCCTGCCATACGCGGGCGCCCGCCTCGCCCATCAGGCTGAGGGCGAAAGCGTCGTTGATGACGTAGTCCAGGCCCAGGCCGCCGCTGAATTCGATGTTGTAGATGGTGTCGTCCTCGAACACGTCGTCGTCGGCATCCACGAAGCCGAAACCGCCGCCGATCTTCCAGCGCGGCACCAGATCGTAGGGCCGGCCGAAGGTGCCAAGATAGCTCACCGTGAAGCTGGCCATGTCCTCTTCGGTGGAGGTGACATCCTCAAGCGAGGCGATCTGGTCGAAGTCGTTCTGCTGCAGCGCCAGGCCGAACTCAAGCCGGCCGTCGCGCAGGCCGCCGAAACCGAGCCGCAGCCGCAGGCCATCGGCCTCGCCGTCCACCTCGTCCTCGCCGGAGCCGAACACGCCGCTGGTGTCGAATTCGCGCTCGTTCTCCTCGTGCAGGTAGTCCACGCTCAGGGCCCAGCGGGACTGGGCCATTGCCGGGGCCGCCGTGCCGGCCAGGAGCAGGGCGGCTCCCAGGGTCGCGGTGGTCAGGGGTGCGCGCATGTTGCGAATCCTCCGTGTCCTGGGCCGGCGCGGCCCACTCTTTCAGTTTCGCCGGCGGATCCTGAACTCTGACTGAACGGCGCGCCCTGGAAGCCGGCCACGGATGGACACGGATAAACGCAGGCTGGCGTTCGCCAACCCTCTCAGACCCGGAGGTTCGACGCCGCTCAGGGGGTACGGCGCCATCTGTGCCCTGGGCCTTGGACACCGCCGCCGTAGACCCACGTTGCGAAGAAACGTGGGGGCCGGCGTAGCAAACGCCAAGGTGGCAATCCCCGGGCCCACGTACCCGACGCGACCGAGGCCGTCGCCTGGGCCACCGCGGGGGCCGCGGCGCCGGCCAGTGCCAGGGCGGTGCCGAGGGTTGCGCTGGTCAGGAATGCGCGCATGCTGCAGATCTCCGTGTGGCCGGGCCGGATGGCCCACGCGCATCAGATTGCCCGGCGGGCCCTGAACCCTGCCTGAACGGGCCCTGGGAGACCCATCAGCCACAGATGAACGCTGATCAACGAAAGAGCGTCCGCTACAGGCCGGAATGCCCTGTCGTGAGCGGCCGACCTCTGTCCATCCGTGTTCATCTGTGGCTGAAAGAGCCCGTTGCCAGCCTCAGCGCGCCGGGACGGTGAACAGCAGCCGCAGCAGCACCAGCAGCGCCAGGGACCAGGCCAGGGTTGCCGCCCACAGCAGGCCGGGTGCCGCGCCGGGCCAGGCGGCGGTGGCCAGGCGCAGGCCGGTGGCCAGGCCCATCAGCACGGCCGCCAGAGGGATCTCCCGTGGGCGGGCGGGATCCTGGCGGGCCCGCACCAGACGGGTTCGGGCCATGACCGTGGCGGTGAGAGTGCCCAGCCCACCCACGGTAAGGGCGTGGAGTGCCGTGGTGCCTTCGCTGCCGGCCACCCAGCTGAGCCCCATCAGCGCCAGCCCGCCGGCGACCCAGGCATAGCCGGCCGCCAGCGCCAGCAGGTCGGGGCGCCGGCGCAGCCCCCAGGGACGCCAGCGGGCCAGCCGCAAAAGGCCCAGGACGCCGGCTGCCGCCGTCGCCAGCCCGGCCAGCGGCCCCGCTCCCAAGAGCGGCAGGGCCGCCAGGGCGGTCAGCAGGCAGAGCAGCTGGCCGCCCTCCAGGCCAGGCTGGAGTCGGGCCTGGGGCTCGAGGCCGCTGCGCTCCATGACGCCGACCACAGCCGGCGCAATGACCCGGCCGCCCATGAAGCTCAACAGCAGCCCGAACAGCAGCACGGTCTCCAGGATCACCAGATCCCGGGTGGCGCCCCGAGTGAGGTGGTAGGCGGCGGCTGCAGCCACCAGGCCCACCAGCACTCCCGGCAGGGCGGCGTTGCGCCACTTGCGGACGGAGCCCAGCAGCCGGGGCAGCATTTCCGCGGCAAGCAGGCCCACCACCGTCAGGTCGGCGGCCAGGGCCAGGAGGTGTCCGGGAGCCAGCAGGTTGGCGACCCGGGCCGCGAGCCAGGCACCGAACAGCAGCCAAAGACCGGCACCCCGCAGCCCGCTGGCGAGGAAACCGATCACGACCGCCAGGCCGTAGCCCAGCAGCAACTCCCGGGCGTGGCCGGAGGCGGTGGCAAGGCCCGGGACCAGCGCCCCGCCGCCCCCCAGGGCCTGCACCGACAGCGGCATGAGAAGAGCGCCGTACACCGCTGCGGCGGGGAAGAACAGCCCCTGGGCGGGCAGCTTCGAGCCGGCCATCGGCTCAGGCGGACCTGAGGGCGGCGATCACCGGGGCGGTCTCCGGCCGCACCCCCCGCCACAGGAAGAACGACTCTGCGGCCTGTTCCACCAGCATGCCCAGGCCGTCCGCGGCCACCGCGGCGCCGTGGCCGCGGGCCCATTCCACGAAGGCGGTAGGCCGATCCGCGTACATCAGGTCATAGCAGGCCGCAGCGGGTGCCAGCAGGTCGTGGGGTAGCGGCGGCAGCTCGCCGCTGAGGCCCGCCGCGGTGGCGTTGATCACCACGTCGAAGCGCTGGCCGGCCAGCTCGCCCAGTTCCAGGCAGCGGATGGGCCCGGCTTCTGCCAGCTCCCGGGCCAGGGTCTGCGCCCGCTCGGCGGTGCGGTTGGCGAGCACCAGTTCCGCCGGGCCCGTTGGCGCCAGGGCCGGCAGTATGCCGCGGGCGGCGCCACCCGCGCCCAGCACCAGCACCCGCCGGCCGGCGAGAGTCACGCCCAGGTTGTGCACCAGGTCCTGCACCAGGCCCACACCGTCGGTGTTGTCGCCCTGGATGCCGTCTTCCAGCAGCAGGGTGTTGACCGCCCCGGCGAGGCGGGCCCGGTCGCTGAGCCGCTGCGCCAGGCGCCAGGCCTGTTCCTTGAACGGCACCGTGACGTTGGCGCCCCGGCCGCCGTCGGCCCGGAAGCGGGCCACGGCCCCGGCAAAGTCGTCCAGGGGGGCCTCGATGCGCTCGTAGCGCAACCGCTGGCCGGTCTGCTCGGCGAACATCCGGTGGATGGCCGGCGACTTGCTGTGGGCGACGGGGTTGCCGAACACGGCGTAGCGGTCCATGGGTCTGGGGCTCAGGGCTTCGGTTTCTTGGGGAAGCTGCTAATCAGCCGCAGATGAACGCAGATAGACGCGGATAGGATTTGGCAGCAAACGCTCAGTCCGGGAGGACTGTCAGCCCACCATTTTCTCTATCTGTGTGTATCTGTGTCCATCTGTGGCTGATGTCTCGGCCTTCAACTCCCAGGCTCAGGGCCCCCCGGCCTTCAGCCAGCCGGCGGCCTGCTTGGCGAAGTAGGTCAGCACGCCGTCGGCGCCGGCGCGCTTGATGGAGGTCAGCGCCTCCAGGGCGCAGGCCGGGCCATCGAGCCAGCCGTTGGCGTGGGCGGCCATGAGCATGGCGTACTCGCCGCTCACCTGGTAGGCGAAGGTCGGAACCCCGAACTCGCGCTTCACCCGCTGCACGATGTCCAGGTAGGGCAGGCCAGGCTTGACCATCACCAGGTCGGCGCCCTCGGCGATGTCCAGGGCCACCTCGCGCAGGGCCTCGTCGCTGTTGGCCGGATCCATCTGGTAGGTCTTCTTGTCGCCGGCGCCCAGGTTGGCCGCCGAGCCCACTGCGTCCCGGAACGGCCCGTAGAAGCTGGAGGCGTACTTGGCGGCGTAGGCCAGGATGCGGGTGTGGATATGGCCGTCGCCTTCCAGCGCCTGGCGGATGGCGGCGATCCGGCCGTCCATCATGTCGGATGGCGCCACCACGTCGGCGCCGGCCTCGGCATGGCACAGGGCCTGGCGCACCAGGGCGGTGACGGTATCGTCGTTGACCACGTAGCCGGTCTCGTCCAGCAGGCCGTCCTGGCCGTGGCTGGTATAAGGGTCCAGCGCCACGTCGGTGATGATGCCGAGCTCGGGCACGGCCTGCTTGAGGGCCTGCACCGCGCGGGGGACCAGCCCTTCCGGGTTCCAGGCTTCCTCGGCCTCCTCGGACTTGCGCTCCGCCGGCACCACCGGGAACAGGGCCAGGGCCGGGATGCCCAGCTCGGCGACGCTTTCGGCCTCGCGCTGCAGCAGGTCCAGGCTGAGGCGCTCGATGCCGGGCATGGAGGCGACCGGCTCGCGCCGGTCGCGGCCCTCCAGCACGAACACCGGGTAGATGAAGTCATCGGCGCTGAGCTGGGTTTCCCGCATCAGCCGGCGCGAGAAGTCGTTGCGGCGCATGCGCCGGGGACGGACGTCGGGGTAGCGCCCGGCGGCGCCCAGGTGTCGGGTCATGGTGGTCTCCCGGCGGTTCTCGGAGGCGCAGTTGCAGACTCCCGGGAATCTGCGACTTGGTAGTATGCCTGTGACGGCCTACCTATCCCAACAAGGGCCGGGGGGGCGGATGTACGGCGCCCGGGCTCTCGGCTAGCAGCCTGTCGGACTTAGGGTGCTAGGCTTTGCAGCCACGAATGCCTTCCACGCCCAGGGGGGAGGGGATGACGGTGCCCGATGTGGTGGTGCTGGGCGGCGGTGCGGCCGGCCTTGCCGCGGCTCGCGCCGCCGCCCGGCAGCGCCTGTCCGTGATCCTGATCGAGCGGGCGGACCGCCTCGGCGGCGAGCGGCTGCGCCATGGCTGCGTTCCGGCCAACGCGCTGATCCACGCGGCCCGGCTGGCCGCGCTGGTGGGCCGGGCGGGGGAGTTCGGCATCGACGGCGGCCGCGGGCGCGCAGATCTGGCAACGGTGATGGCGCGCTGCCGGGGTGTCGCAGCCGAGCTGCGCCGGCGGGACGACGAGGACTCCCTGCGCCGGGACGGCGTGCAGGTGCTGTTCGGCGAGGCTCGCTTCCTGTCGCCCTACGAGGTGGAGGTCAAGGGCCAGCGCCTGCGGGCGCGGCGCTTCGTCATCGCTACCGGCTCGCGGCCGGCGCTGCCCGCCCTGGACGGCCTGGAGCGCAGCCCCGCCCTCACCACGGACGACCTGTTCGACCTCACCCAGGCGCCCGAACGGTTGGTGGTGATGGGCGGGGGGCCGGCGGGCGTCGAGCTGGGCCAGGCCCTTGCGCGGCTGGGCAGCCGGGTGACCCTGCTGGAGCCGTTGCCGGAAATCCTGGCGCGGGAGGATCCCCAGCTGGCGGCGGAACTGCGCGGCCTGCTGGTGGCGCAAGGCATGGATGTGCAGGTCGGCACCCAGGTGGAGCGCCTGGAGCCGGGGTCCGGCCCGATGCGGCTGATCTGCCGGCGCGGGGAGGAATTCCTGCCGGTGGAAGCCGACGCCCTGCTGCTGGCGGTGGGCCGGCGTCCCAACGTGGAATCCCTCGAACTGGAAGCGGCGGGCGTTGAGTACGACCGGCTGGGGGTGAAGGTGGATTCCCGGATGCGTACCTCCAGGCGCCACATCTACGCCTGCGGCGACTGCACCGGCCTGTACCCGTCGAGCGCGGCCGCCGAGCAGCAGGCCGCCGTCGTGGTGCGCAATGTGGCCGGCTGGGGCTGGCCCGCCCGGCTCTCCGATGCCGCCGCCCTGCCGTGGGTGACCCGCAGCGACCCGGAGCTGGCGCGGGTCGGCATGACCGGGCAGCAGGCGCTTGACGCCGGGCTGGACGCGGAAGTGCTGGACGTGCCCTTCAATGAGGTGGACCGGGCCGTGGTGATGGGGGAAACCGCCGGCAGGGCGCGGCTGGTGGTGAGCCGGGGGCGCATCCTGGGGGCGAGCATCCTGGGGCCGGCTGCCGGTGAGTTGATCCATGAGCTGGTGTTGGCCATGAACGCGGGGCTGTCGCTGCAGCGCCTGGGCCAGGTCGCGCAGCCCTACCCGGCCCTGGGCCAGGTGTACCGGAGCGCGGCGGCCCAGGCGGTGGCGCGTCGGAGCCGGACGGGTCCGGCGCAGTGGCTGCGCCGGGTAGTGAGGGGTGGAAAGGACGGAGGACTGAGGACTGAGGACTGAGTGGAAGAGGGGGCTTGACGGGCGCCAGGGCCAGGTTGGCCTTGGGTCAGTCTCCGGTCTGTAGGGTGGGTAGAGCGCAGCGAAACCCACCGTCTTCCCGGGGCACTGGGTACGGAGCACTGAGTACGATAAGGCCTTGCCAGGGGAGAGGTCCTGGCCAATCCTTGCCCAGTACCCAGTACCCAGTACCCAGTACCCAGTACCCAGTACCCAGTACCCAG
>CAZAQB010000069.1:14139-16692 GCA_964487155.1 uncultured Ectothiorhodospiraceae bacterium | reverse complement strand
TATTTCACCCCACCGATGAAGCTCCGCGGCTTGCCGGGCCGGGCCCCGAAGGGCCGGCGCGAGACCAGGTATTCGTTGTCCAGCACGTTGTCCACCTTGCCGTAGACGCTGAACCGCTCGCCCAGGCGATAGCGCCCCACCAGGTCCACCACCACCCGGGACTCCACAGTCTCGTCGCCCAGCGGACCGTCGCTTTCGTCGTCACCGTTGCCGGCCTGCTCCAGTTGCTCCCCGACGTAGCTCACGTTGGCGGTGACATCCCAGGCGCGGGTTGCCAGACCCACGCTCAGGGATCCCTGGTGGCGGGGCATGTACGGCAGACGGTCGCCTTCCTGCACTTCCAGCCAGAGGGCGAAGTCCGACTCGAAGCTGCTCTTGAACTCGGTCTCGGTGAAGGTGTAGGTGGCGTGGACCGGCACTCGCCAGCCTTCCGCCAGCCGCCAGTCGAAGGCCAGCAGGGCCTCGAAGCCGTAGATGTCCACCGCGCCGCCGTTGAAGGTCTGGCCGCGGGCATCGGCGCAGCCGCTGGAGATGGTGCAGGTGCCGGTGAGGTTGCTGTAGTCGTTGAAGTAGCCGATCAGCTCGGCATGCACGCGATGATCCAGGTAGCGCAGGCCGGCCTCGAAGTTGACGCTCTTTTCCGATTCCACATCCTCGGTCTCGCCCGGCCCCTTGGGCACGAAGCCCCGGTGCACGCCGGCCAGGACGCCCCAGTTCTCGCCGGCCTGGTAGAAGACCCCTCCCCCCGGCAGCACGATCGTCTCGCTGGTGTTCACGCGGGTATCGGCAAGGTCGTCGCGGGAGCGGTAGTCGATGGATTCCACCCGCACGCCGGCGTTGAAGGTGAAGGGCCCGATGCGGGTCTCGTCGCGCAGGTAGCCGGAGACAGCCTCGGCTTCTTCCCGATTGACAGTGAACGGCCTGCGCGCGTCGTCGTTGCGCACCATGCGCCCGTCGCGCATCAGGAAGGCATCCTCGGTGTGATCCCGCTCCACCACGTCCTCGTGGTAGCGCAGCCCGAGGGAGAAATGGTGGTCGCTGCCCAGCAGCCGGGGGAACCACTCCAGCAGGCTCTGGATGCCCTGGGCGTAGTACTCCCGGTCAAAGTTGCCGAGCAGCAGGGTCTCCTGGGGCAGCTCGGAGTCCTTCTCGCCGCGGAGTACGGCGATGAAGTTGCGGTTCAACCCGGCGTCCGGGTCGTCCAGGATATCCAGCGCAATGCGGTCGGTGCGAAACGGCGCGGCCCGCAGCTTCGCCCATTTGCGCTCGAAGTCATGCCGGTAGATGGCAGTGCGCAGGGTCAGATCGGGGGTGAGCTCCAGCAGGTGGCGCAGCTCCGCCTGCAGGTGTTCGGTGTCCATCTTGCCCCGCTGGGACGCCGCATAGCGCCGGAACGGCGTGGCGCTGAAATCGCCGTCGCTGAGGCCCAGGTAGGTCTCGTCGGAGATCTCGTCGGCGTAGCCCAGCTTGATTTCGGCGTGCTGGTAGAGCGCGGCGTCGGGGGCCGCCTGCCAGCGGCCCTTGAGCATGACGCTGTTCTTGGCGAAGCCGGTTTCGCCGCCGCCATCCAGATTCTTGAAGCCTGCGGTCTCCACGTGGACGCCGTCCACCAGCCAACCGAACTGTCCGGCACTGCCGCCGTAGTGGGCCTGAGCCTTGCGGTACTGGTCCGTCCCCAGGGCGCCGTCGATACCCGCGCTGCTCCGGGCGGGCACCGGCCGGGTCTTGAGGTTCACGGCACCCCCCACGGTGGCGGGGCCGTGGGCGATGGCACCCGGTCCCTTGACCACCTCCACGCCCACCATGCGCGAGGTCATGGGGAAGTAGTAGGCCGGCGGGGCGGCGTAGGGAGCCGGCGCGATCAGCACCTGATCTTCCAGCAGGGTGATCTTCTGGCTGCGCTCGGTGGTGGTGCCCCGCAGGCCGATGTTGGGGCGCAGGCCGTAGCCGTCCTCGCCGCGGACGTACACCCCGGGCACGCTCTGCAGCACCCGGTGGATGTTGTCGTACTCGTTGCGCTCCAGGGTCTGCTGGTCGACGCTGTGGGCGGAGCCGGTGACGTTGCGCAACTCGCGGGGCGACTCCCCCACGATGGATACCGCGTCCAGGCGAATGGGTTCGGAGCCAGCCTCCGGGCCCTGCGCGCCGGCCTGCGGCGATAGCATCGCCAGCGTTGCGAGGATGCTGCGCAGAGGCGCCGGCTGCCGGGTCGGGAAATGCCCCATGGCAGATGCTCTCCCGTGTCGGATGGACTTGCGAGACGGCCGGGCCGGATGTGCATCCGGCCCGGCCGCACTACGGAGGGCTATATGAGCCGGATCACCAGTTGGCGACGTTGGCTTCGGAGAAGCCGTAGGCGTCGCGGATGATGTCCCGGGCAGCGAGCAGATCGTCGTCGTAGGCGTCGAAGCCGTCCTCGCCAGGCAGCACCGGGGCGATGCCGATCAGGCCGTGCAGCTGGTCGAAGTCGGCGTCGCTGATGGCCTTGCGGGGGTTGAACTGCAGCATCAGGGCGAAGGACTTCATCTCGCTCCAGTGGGCGGCCAGCGCCTC
>CAZAQB010000069.1:0-14039 GCA_964487155.1 uncultured Ectothiorhodospiraceae bacterium | reverse complement strand
GAGAGGGTGTCATTGATGTAGTGCGCCACGTTGGCCGCCATGACCTTCTCCCAGTTCTCCACCACGATGTCCCGCTGAGCCTGGACATCCGCCAGCTCCTCGGCGGTGAGATCCCCCTCGGCGGCGTCGATGATGGCCCGGCCGGTAAGGAAGCCGTCGAAGATGGCTTTGGTGAAGTCGGTCTGGGGGTCGGTGCTGCCGATGTCCCGCTTGGCGGCGTAGCCGGCCAGGCCGAAGTTGAACTCCGACTGCAGGTCGATGAAGCCGTCGGGCTCCACGCTGTCCCGGAACACGTCGTTGGCGATCTCCTCGTCGGTGTAATCGTTGTAGTCCCGGGCGGCGCCTAAGTAGCCGAAGCCCTCGTCGAACTGGTGCTCAAGCTGGGTGAAGGGGGTGCCGTCCTTGTCCGGATTGACGTTGTCGGTCAGCAGGCCCTTGCCCTGCACGTCGTCGTCCAGGTAGTCGTCGGTGCCCTGGGAGTAGGCCACCGCCCCCAGCAGGAACTTCTCCACCAGCTGGCCCAGGTGGTAGCCGTTGTCCGAAATGTAGACCGGGATGTTCACCGAAGTGCCATTGACGTCCAGCGTGCGATCAACACCGCCCAGCTGGGTCATGACATTGTCGGCCACCTCGTCGAACCACATGCGGACCAGGCTCTCCGGAGTATGGGCGGGATCGTTCGGCCAGCCCTCGAAGGCGGGCGAGGCACTGTCGGTGTCGTCTCCGTCCCAGTCGCGGTGGTCGGTGACGTCATCGTTGCCAGCGGTCTTGCCCACCAGGTTCTTGTCCGAGGAAATATTGCCGTAGGTGGGTTGCAGGGTATCGACGGTATCCGGCAACAACAGGATGTCGTTGGCCGCCAGGGTGTCCACGCCCTGGTCGTAGTAGCTCTCCATCACCGCGAGCACGTCGTCCCTGGTGGTGGTGCCTGCGCTGAACTCCCCGGAGGAGATGCGATCGCCCATGCCGTCGACGATCTTGCGCAGGTCGGCGATCAGCACCTGGCGGGCCACCTGGCCGTCGTAGGCGACGCTGCTCTCGCCCGGCGTAAACCGGCTCTCGAAGGTGTAGGTCTGCGGGACCTGCAGGGTGTCGCCGCCGCCGCCCCCACCGTTGCCGCCGTTGTCGCTGCCGCCGCCGCCACCGTTTCCGCCGGGATCGTTGCCGGCTACATCGTTGTCGCTGTCGCTGTCGCAGGCGGACAGGCCCAGGGCTCCGGCCAGCAGGCCGCAGAACATCAGTTCCTTGAATCGCATCGCTTTACTTCCCCCTTCTGTCATGGGTTACCGCTACGGCCCCGGGGTGAGGCCGCGCATGATCGGGTCTTTACTACGGTTCGCACGCTGTCTGATGTGTTCCTTCATTCGCATCTACAGGCGGGGCTCCAGCGGCACGGCCAGCCAGGGCTGCGCCTCTGGCACCGGCGTCCGGACCCCTGAGCGGCCCCCTGCCGTGGACTAGGAAGACGTCGGCGGAAGCGCCCTGGGGCCGTTCAAGCGCCGGCACCAGCCGGCCAATCGATCACCCCCCAGTCGCCCCAGGCACTCTGACAGGGGCCGCAGGTATGCCTGGGCCAGACTCCCGTGAGTTTCACGGCTACGCCCCCGGCCCAGGCCGAAACCGTGGCGGCGTGCATCAGCGGCCAGCACCAGCGTCCCCGATGCCCAGTCCCACACGGCGAGAAACGATCCGAAGTTGCGGTCGTAGTGCTCCGGCCGGTTGCTGTGGTGCACCTGATGCTGGGCCGGGCTGACGAAGATGCACTCCAGCCAGCGGCCGTAGCTCAGGCGCACGTGGGAGTGGCGCAGGTTCGAGCCGGCGATATTGAACGCAAACGTGAACAGGTTCGCTCCGGCAATATCCCAGGCCCCCAGCCGCATGCCGAACCCGTAGAAGAACACGCCCACCACCAGGCCCTGGGTGAGCGCCATGCGCAGCGCATAGAGGGCGCTCTCCAGGGGATGGATCCGGTACACGGTGGCCGGTGTGAGCACCTGGGCCGAGTGATGCAGCTTGTGCAGCGCCCACAGCGCCGGCACCCGGTGCAGCAGGCGGTGCAGCAGATAGCGGCTGCAGTCGTCGGCCAGGAACAGCGCCAGGGTGAAACTGGCCGCCACCGCCCAGCCGGGCCACTGCAACTGTGCCGGCCCCAGCCAGTCGTCGAGCCGGTCGGAGATCGCGATGGTCAATCCGGTCACCGAGATCAGTCCGGTCACCCCCAGCAGCCCCACCACAAGCGGGTTCACCAGCAGGATCTGGTAGTCGAGCCGCGCCGAGGGATGCCACCAGACCCGGGGATGAAACAGCGCTGCCAGCCAGGCCCTGCCCCCGGCACGCCGATTTGCCGCCGGGCGCCGCGCGATGATCACCAGGGCCAGCACAACGGCGCCGGCCAGGTACGGCCAGAACAGCCGCTGATCGGGATCCAGGGGAAACCGGGCAAGCCCCTCCAGCCACGGCCAGAGCTGCTCTTTCAGGTAACGGAACCCGTCGCTCATCACTGGCAGCGCCCGCGGAACTCATCAGCCCGGTGCGTCTCAATCCCCGTCGCCCGCCGCCGATCCGGGGATCTGCAAGCCAAGCACGTTGATGAAGTCTTCCTTGAGCTGGTCGGTGAGGACCTTTGCGGCGCTTTGAGCGGCCGCCACCAGGTTGCCGTCGGTGTTTTCCAGGTCGTCGTACATGGTGCCGGGGAAATTGGCTTCGCTTACCGACTCGATGGCGCCGGCGACGGCGCTCTCCATCAGCGAGGAGACGTTGGGATCCTCCTGGTTGAGGAAGTCATCGAAGCCCAGCCGGTCGTCACTGGCGCCTGCTTCATTGCCCAGGAACAGGGTCTGGAAGGCCACCAGGTTGTTGCGCACGTTGTCCTTGCTGGTCTTGCTGTGGCGGGATTCCACGTCCTCCGGGCAGGGCTGTCCATCACAGGAATTGGAGCTCAGCCCCAGGGGCACCCGCAGCTTCACGTCCTTGGTCAGATCCTCCACGTAGAACAGTGCGTCGGAGACCTCGTTGACCGTGGCCGCCGGGTCGGCGGTATTCGTGAGCTGCGAGGCGAAGGCATCCCACCGGGTCATCAGGTCGTCGGCCTGGGTGGCCACATCGCCCACGGCGAGCGCCGCGAACTCACAGCGGGCCTGGCGCCGCTCCGCCTCCGGGCGCGCGTTCCAGCCCTGGGTGACGGTGATGTTGGACGCGCAGGTGTGATCGAGGGTCGAGGAAAACAGCAGGTATTCCAGGGCATCCAGACCCCGGCGCTCCAGCGTGCGCGCAGCGATGTCGAAGCCGGGATCCTGCTCCGCGTTGATTACGTCCTGGTCCACCGAACAGGTGTTCGTGAAGGGCCAGGAATAGATCGTGTCGCGCAGCTCGCCGGAGTTCTCTGCAAGGGGACCGAGCTGCATGACCTCGGCGTGCTGCCAGACGGCCATGGCCTCCTTCCAGGACCCCTGAGCTGTCTCCAGGGCGGCGGTCTCCCCGGCCGTGCCCAGCGCGTTGCAGTACGCTCCGATGTCCGTCTCCAGCTCGCCGGCCGCCGCCTGGAAGTCCACGAACGTCGGGCGCATGACGTTGGTGGCGAGGTTCTCGAGCATGCCCGTGCAGTCGAAGGTGTCGCAGCTGACGGCGCTGACATCGGCGCCGTTGCCGCCACCGCCACCGCCACCACAGGCAGTGAGCGTCAGGCCAGCCACCAGTGCGCCAGCGAGCCAGTGCACGGCGTGTCGGTCGGGTGTGTTGTCGCCTTCAGTCATGGAATCCCCCTTCGTGTCCTGTTGGCCGCCGCCCGGCCTGCAGCATTAGAATCTGCGCAATCACTATCTTAATACGAACGCATCGTATTTTGTTTTCGCTTTATATGTCAAGGCCAGCCGGGCCCGCGGCTTGCGCCGGTGCGCCTTGTCTGGGAGCGGCATGCAAGCAATCGCCCACCCACTACGACTCGCTCCGCGGTATCGACGCGGGGCGATCTCCGGGGTCTACGGGGGCTATGCCACCCGGGTCACAGCGTGCGGCGGGTGGGTCGCCGGGAACACCGGCAATGGCTGGCGGGTAGTGAGGTGCAGCCCGACCCCGGAACCGGGAGCGAGCCGCATGTCATGGGGCGTTCGAACCTTCAGGGTGGAACCGGACGCGAGCCGCACGGCGTACAGCCAGGTTTCGCCTTCGTATCGGCCCCACAGTACGTGCGCATTGGGGCGCGCGCCCAGTTCGACACCCAGATCGCCCGGACGCAGCAGCAGATCCACCGCGCCCGAGCACTCCGGCCCGCCCCCCGCATCCGGCAGCGCCGGGTGGCGCCCCAGTTCGGTGTCGACCCAGCCGCCCTCCAGATGCCCGGGCAGATAGGCGGCTTCTCCGAGGAACTCCGCCACGAACCGGCTCACAGGCCGCTGAAAGCAGTCCTCGGGGGCAGCCACCTGCTGCAGACGCCCGGCCTGCATGACCGCCATGCGGTCGCCCACGGCCAGCGCCTCCGTCTGGTCATGGGTTACCCACAGCGCAGGCACGCCGGCCAGCTTCAGGGCTTCGCGGATCTCCCAGCGCAGCGAGGTCTTCAGCGCGGCGTCGATGTTCGACAGGGGCTCGTCCAGCAGCACCAGGCGGGGCTGGTGGGCCAGTGCCCGGGCCAGGGCCACCCGCTGTTTCTGGCCGCCGGAGAGAGTGCCCGGCAGGGCGTCGC
Source organism: uncultured Ectothiorhodospiraceae bacterium (assembly GCA_964487155.1). Classification (GTDB taxonomy): domain Bacteria; phylum Pseudomonadota; class Gammaproteobacteria; order Nitrococcales; family Nitrococcaceae; genus CAZAQB01. Next base: position 9,358 of record CAZAQB010000069.1, on the reverse strand, counting down.
GGTGGGACTCGAGGCCCAGCAGCGCCAGCCAGTGGTCCACCATGGAGCGCTCCCGGACCCGGAAGCCCACATTGGCGGCCACGCTCAGGTGCGGGAACAGGGCGAAGTCCTGGAATACCAGCCCGGTGCCGCGGCGCTCGGGCGGTACGTGGCGGCCCGGTTCCACCCGCCAGCTCGGCGCCTGGATGCTGCCGCCGCTGGGGCGCTCCAGCCCGGCCACGGTGCGCAGCAGCGTGCTCTTGCCGCAGCCGGTGGGGCCCACCAGGGTCAGGATCTCGTCGGCGCCCAGGCTCAGGCTGACGCCGTCCACCGCGACATGCGCGCCGTAGCAGACCCGCAGGTTGCGGATCTCCAGCGTGGCGCCCGCCGGCCGCTCATTACCCATGGCCACCCTCCAGGCGCCGCTCGCCGGCCAGCAGCACCGCCACCGCCAGCGCGGAGATCAGCACCAGCAGCAAACCCGGGAGCGCCGCGCGGCCGAAGTAGCCTGCCTCGTAGACCCGCCACAGCTCGGTGGTCAGGGTCTCCAGGCCCGTGGGCCGCAGCAGCAGCGTGGCGGGCAGCTCGCGCATGGACTCCAGGAACACCAGGGCGCCGCCCGCCAGGATCCCCGGCAGGGCCAGCGGCAGCGTAACCCGGCGGAAGGCCTCGCCGGGCGATGCGCCGAGGCAGCGGGCGGCGTCGGCCAGACTGCCCTCCAGGCGCTCCAGGCTGGAGCGGGCCGACCCCACCGCCAGGGGCAGGAAGCGCAGCACATAGCCCAGCACCAGCAGGGCCAGGGTCTGGTAGAGGAATCCCAGCTGCAGGCCGACATAGACCAATGCCGTGCCCATGACGATGCCCGGGATGCCGAAACCCAGATGGGTGATGCGCTCCAGCAGGCGCCCGGGCCGACCGAGGCCGGCAGCCTGGGCGACCGGCAGCGCCACCACCATGGCCAGCAGCGCCGCCAGCAGGGACGGCCCGGCCGAGTTCCAGATCAGCGCGGCGTCGAAGCTGCCCGCGCCCTCCCGCAGCAGCCACAGCGAGAACAGCCCCAGGGGTACGGCCAGCGCCGCCAGCAGCACCAGCCCCATCAATGTCCAGGCCGCGATCCGTGGGCCCCGGCCCAGGTGCAGCGTGAGGGTGCGGCCGGGGCGCTCGCGCTGGACGCGGATCCGCGACTCCAGGGCCAGCACCGCCACCACCAGCACCAGCAGCTGCAGGGCCAGCAGCGCCGCCCGGTCCAGGCCGAAGGCGTTGTACTCCACGTAGATCATGCGCGTGAAGGTATCCAGCTGCAGGATGGCGGGCGTGCCGAAGTCCGACAGGGTGTAGAGGGCCACCAGCAGGGCACCGGCCGCGATCCCGTTGCGCGCCCTGGGCAGCACGATGTGCAGCAGGGCCTCGGGCAGTGGCACGCCCAGGGTGCGGGCGGCATCCAGCACGTTGGCGTCCAGGCTGAGCAGCGCAGCGCGGGTGGTGAGCAGCACGAATGGGAAGGTGTAGAGGGTCATCACCAGGGCCGTTCCCGGCAGGCCCCGGATGGGCGGCGTCTCCACGCCAAGCAGGCTGTGAAGCTCACCACCGGGGCCGAATGCCGCGAAGTAGGCGAAGGCGCCGATGTAACTTGGCACCGCCAGCGGAGCCGCCAGGGCCGCCACCCAGGCCCGCCGCCCCGCCAGGTCGCCGTAGGCGGTGACCAGGGCCAGCGGCACGCCCAGCAGCAGGGTGCCAGCCACAGTGAGGCCGGTCAGCGCCAGGGTGTTGGCCATGATCTCCAGCGAGCGGGCGCCGGCCACCGTCTCCGCACCCGCCGCCAGCGCGACCAGCACGGCCACCGGCGCGAGGGCGAGGCAGGCCACCAGCGCGCTGGGCAGGTACCAGGCCAGCCGGCCCATCACAGCACGCCGGTCTCCCGCAGCAGCTCCAGGGTGGGCTGCAGGTCCGCCAGGGCGGTCAGGTCCAGCGCCGGCGGGTCAACCTCATCGGCAGGAGGCAACCCTTGCGGGGCCGGCACACCCTCGACCAGGGGCAGCTCGTAGGCTTCCCGCGCCAGGTAGGACTGAACCTCCCGGGACAGCAGGTAGCGCACGAAATCCCGCGCCGTGCCGCCGTCGCTCAACAGGGCGACCCCGGAGGCGTTGACCAGGGATCCGGCGTCGTTGCGGGTCAGGGCCAGCTCCACGGCGGCCTCGGGCATGCCCTTCTTGAGCCGCAGCGTGTAGTAGTGATTGGCGAACCCCAGGTCCACCTCGCCGCGGGCCGTGGCCATGACCACGCCGAACTCGCCGGCGTAAGTGGTGGCGCGGGGTTTCATGGCCAGCAGCCAGCGGCGGGTGCGCTGCTCGCCTTCCAGCAGCCGCATGGCGGTGATGAACGACTGGAAGGCGCCATAGGCCGGTGCCCAACCCACCGAGAAGTCCGCCTCGGGGAAGGCCATGATGCGGTCGGGAATCTGTTGGGGCCGCAGCCGGCCGGGGTTGTAGGGGACGGTCCGCAACCGCCCCGAGACCGCGACCCACTGGCGGTTGCGGAACTCGGGCTTGAGGGCAGCGCTCAGGGTGTCGGGCACCGGCTGGGCGATCCCCTCGCCGGTGACCCGCCCCAGGGAGCCCGCGTCGATGGCCCAGAACAGGTCCGCGCGGCGCACCCCCGCCTGGGCCTCGGCGACGATGGTGTTGGCCAGTGCCGCCGAGGGGCCGCGCCGCACCTTGAGCTCCAGGTCGGGGTTGCGCTCGCGGATGGCCTGGATGACGTCCTCGTACAGGCCGCCCTCGCCGCGGCCGAGATAGACCGTCAGCGGGCCCCGCAACGCCGGCAGCTCGTCCGCCGACCACGCTCCGCGCTGCGCGGCCGAGAGCCCCGCGGACCGAAGCAGACCGAGGCCCGCCATTGCTGCCAGAAAGCCGCGGCGGCGCATGCTCAGAACACCTTGCCGCTGCTCTCGCCGGCCTCTGCGAGCAGCCGCTCGGCGCGCTGCAGATCCTTGCCCATGGCGTCCACCTTGGCCTGCACCTTCTCCGCCGGTGCGCCGGCGTCAATCAGCCGAGGCAGAGCCCCGTTGAAATCCTCTTCCAGGGAGAGCACCAGTTTGGGGTCGTGCTCGATCAGCTCACCCTCGATGCCCTCGAACTGCTGCATGTAGGTGTCGTGGATCAGCTTCTTGGCGGCGCGCTTGTCGCCATTGCGGTACTCGGCCACCACCTGGTCGAGCCCCTCGGCGATACGGCGCATGGTGACCTCGACGCTCTCGCTCTCGCCGCCGCCGTGGTCGCTGGGAGCCGCCGCGGTGGCCCCGCGTGCCTGGGCGGCCCACTTGACAGCTCCCAGGCCCTGCCAGAGGGCACCCTGCAGGCGCTCCACCCAACGCTCGACTTCCGCAGCCGGCGCGCCGTTGCCGGCGGCCTCACGCAAGCCGCTGATGGCCGTCCAGATGGGGGGGTACAGCGGCGTGGTCTGGGTCTCGATCACCAGGTGGATGTGGACCTCCTCCCAGTGGTCGATGAACTCCTGCAGCGTGTTGCCCAGCTCACCGTGCTCGCGATAGTGATCCGCGATGCGGGTGGCATGGGCGGCCAGCTCCGCGGTTTCCTCCTCGTAGTCATCCAGGTGTTCGTCGAAATGCTCCAGGTCCACGTCACCGGATTCACCGTGGGCGAGCGCGGTACCCACCGGCCCGGCTGCGAGGAACAGAACGCACAAGAGGGCCGTAATACTTCTCGATATCAGGCGCATGGCTGATTCCTCCAGGGGTTGTCTGTCATCAGTAAGCTCAACTCGAAGCGATCAACGGCGGCGCTCAGCGCAGCTGGAACTGCACCGGCACCACCAGCTCCAGGCGCGCCAGGCGCATGTCCTCTGGCATCTCGGGCAAGGGCTGGGCACGCTCGATCATGGCGACCACTTCCCGGTCCAGCAGCTGGTAGCCCGAGCTCTGGCGAAGCTGGTACTCCAGTACCTTGCCGTCGCGGTCCATGACGAAATACAGCATCGCGGTGCCCTGCTGGCGGCGCAGCTGGGCGCGCCGCGGATACTCCTTGTGCTTCTCCAGCCAGGCTTGCAGCAGGGCCATGTAGTCGGCCTTCTCTCCCGGCAGCCCGCCGCCTGCGGTGGCGTCGCCGCTGCCGGTCTCCGCTCGATTCTGGGTGCCGGAGCGGCCCGCAGCGCCTGACATGGCCTTGGCCACCTGCACCTCTTCGGCTGGCTCGGCCTCGGCCACTGGCGGCGGCTCCTGGGCCGACTGGCGCTCCGGCTGCGGCGTTGCGGCGGGGCGAGGCGGCGGTGGCGGCAGTTGCTCGCGGGGCGGGGTCGGCTCGGCGGCCGCGACGGTCTCCACGGGTACCGATTCGGCCGGCGTCTCCCGGGGCGCTTCCGGCGGCTTGATGGCGGGGGGGCGCGCGGCGACGGCGGTTTCGGGCGGTCGGATCGGTTCCGCAGCGGGCGGCGGCGAGCTGGTCCGGGTCGCCTCGGCGGGCTGCGCCTCGCTCACATCCGGAGTCACGGGGGCAGCCGCTCCGGGGGCACCCCCGGCCGGGCCCAGGCTCACAGCGATGCCGCCTATACCGGCGCTTTGGGCTCCGGAGGACGGCGACTCCCAGAACCAGACAGCCGCCGCGGCGACGTGCAGTGTCAGGGCCACCATCAGCGCCGCCGTGCCGTGCCGGGCGCGGATCTCCATCAGCGGCCCACCGGCACGGTCAGCAGTTGGACGCGCTCGGCACCGGCCTCCCGCAGCCACTCCATCACCTCCACCACGCGCGTCGCCTCGGCGCGGGCGTCGGCTTTGAGCCGGAGCTTGGGCGGCGCATCCACGGCCAGCCGCTCGGCCACCATGCGCCTGAGCTGCTCGGCCTCCATCACCTCCCCGTCCAGGGCGAATTCACCGTTCGCGCCCACCAGAACGCGAAGCTCATGCGGCGAAGGTGGCCCCTCGCTGGCGGAGCGCGGCGGCTCCACCTGGAACGGATCCGTGGCAGCGAGCTTCCCCGCCAGCATGAAGAAGATCAGCAGCAGGAACACGACGTTGATCAGCGGCAGCACCCGTTCCTCGTCGTTCTTCGGTCGCGGCGGCTCGAAGCGCATGGGGCGGCCTCAAGGGGTGGCGGCGCGGATCAGCGACAGGTCGCTGACGCCAGCGCCGGCCAGGCGGTCGAGAACGTCAATGGCCCGCTGCAGAGGCACACCTGCCGAGGGCTTCACCAGCACCTTCTGGTCGGGCTTCTGGGCCAGCCGCGACTGGACGCGGCTGGCCAGCGCATCCAGGGACAGGCGTTGCCCGGAAAGCCGCAGGCCCTGGGGACGCACCTCGACCAGCAGTGCGCCGTCCATGGAGCTGCCGGCCGCCGCCCGGCCCGGGGCAGCCAGGTCGATGGCGCGCCAGTCCATAAAGCTGGAGGCCAGCATGAAGAAGATCAGCAGGATGAACACCACATCGATAAGCGGCGTCAGGCTGATCAGGGGGCGCCGGCGCCCTCGCTCAGCCGCCAGCCGGAGCGGACGCGCGGCGGAGTCCATCAGCGCCATTGGCTTGTTCCTCGCCGGGGGCGGGCCCGGCACCTGAGAGATCCACGGTGAAGACCCGGGTGACGGTGCTGTCCATCTCGTGGGCGAGGCGGTCCACCCGGCGCTCCAGCCAGTTCAGGGCCGCCACGCTGGGCATGGCCACCGCCAAGCCGACCGCCGTGGTGAGCAGGGCTTCCCAGATGCCTCCGGAGAGGATCGCCGGGTTCACCTGGTTGCCGGCCGCCTCCAGCTGCCGGAAAGCCTCGATCATGCCCAGCACCGTGCCGAACAGGCCCAGCAGCGGCGCCAGCGACGAGATCACTTCCAACGGCCGGAACCAGCCCCGCAGCACCGCCAGCACATCGCCGCCGTAGCGCACCACCTCCTCGCGCACCCGCGCCTCCGGCAGCCCCCGGCTCTGCCCCCGCAGGGCTCTCACCAGCACCTGGGCGACGGGATTGCGCGACGCTGACGCCAGCGCAATGGCTTCGTCCCGTTGCCCATCCTGCCAGAGTTGCAGGGCCCGCCGCGCCGGGCGCGAGTCGCCGAGGCGCACCACCCGGAACTGCCACAGCTTCACCAGCACGATGCTGGCGGCGACCACCGAGAATACCAGCAGGATGAGCACCACCGGGCCGCCGGCCTGGAGCAGCTCCAGCGCCTGCTGCCCCATGCCCGCCACTGCGCCGTTCGCTTCAACGGCCTGATCCATAATGTCGTTCCTGTTCGACAAGCCCCGACACCTGAACCGGAACCGGGGACACAAGAGGCTTTATTGCGACGCATTATCATTCCCGGCCACATCAAATACAACCCCAGCCCGACAGGCTGCCGGCAAACCGCCCGGGTTGACTTAACCACCCGGCCGCGCATGCCTGGCCGGCACCGCAATCGGGGTTTGGGCAGGGCAAGCCACCCGTGCAGCCGACCCCAGGTCCACCGTCTCGGATGGCATGGCCATGCTGCCGAGGCGTTACTGAGGAAACTACTTATTTCGAGGGGTGGGGCGGTCCACCACACTGAGTCCTGGCTGGAGGTCGAGGCCTTGTGTCAGCGCGCGGGCCGATAAGAACCGGCGCACGGCCAGTACCTCACGGGGATCGGGGGGCTTCAGGTTGCGAGTATTTCTGGTGGGCTCACTGCAAAACGGATGGCCCGGAGACCGCTGTGGCTGCCCGGGGTATCGCACCCATCGGTCAAGCCCCGCCCCTGGGCCGCGGGCCGGGCAAGCCTGCGCGCTGTCGCAGGTGTCGAGCACTGGCCAACGAATCATGCCGGTACCCGGCATTTCTCATGGACCCTCCGCCGGATGAGTCACAAAAGGCGCCCCATGAACGTGTCCAGGTTCTCCTCCGGCGTCGGTTACTGCTACCGGCACTGCCTGCGCCATGCCCGAATGGTGCAGGCCATGATGCTCGCGCTGTGCGTCTTCGCGCTGGTTCATGTGTCCGACTTCAAGTTCGACGCCTCGTCGGACACCCTGGTCGCCCAGGGTGATCCGAAGCTGCGTTATTACCGCCAAATGACGGATCGTTTCGGCGAGTCTTCATTCCTGGTGCTCACCTACATGCCGGATGACGGCAAGTTATTTCAACGCGAGGAGCTGGACAGGCTCCAACGGCTGGAGCAGCGCCTGGGCGAGGTGCCGGGGGTACGCAATGTCGCCTCCCTGCTGGACGCCCCGCTCATCCAGAGCCCGCCGGTCCCGCTGACCAAGCTGGCCAGCGGCTACCGGACCCTGCGCGACCCCATCGTTGACCTGGAACTGGCCCGCGAGGAACTGACCAGCAGCCCTCTGTTCTCGAAATTGCTTGTCTCCGCCGACGGCAGCACCACCGCCATGCGCATCGACCTGGTGGAGAACACCGCGCTGGCGCAGGCGCGCGCGGAGCGCGACCGGCTGGCGCAGAAGGCGGATGTGCCGCAAGCGCGACTGGCGCAGGCCCAGGCCCGCTACCAGAAACTCAAGCAGGCCCAGAAAGAGCATACCGCGCAGCTCATCGCCGACGTGCGCGCGGTGCGCGATCAGTTCACGGACGCGGCGACTCTGTATCTGGGCGGCATTCCCATGGTGACTGCCGACATCATCGACTTCGTGCGCAGCGACATTACCAGCTTTGGCGTGGGGGTGGTGCTGCTGATCGCCCTTTCCCTGTATGCGTTTTTCCGGAAACTTCGCTGGGTATTCATACCCCTGGGCACCGTGTCCGTGACAATCCTGCTGATGGTCAGCATCCTCGGCTACCTGGGGCGACCCGCAACCGCCATCTCCGCCAACTTCATTTCCCTGATCTCGATCATCACCATCTCCTTCACCATTCACCTGATCGCCCGCTACCGGGAGCTGGCCGCCACAACCAACCCGCGCGACCACGTTGAGCGCGTCTACGAAACCATGCGCTCAAAATTTGCGCCCTGTCTGTACACGGCGTTGACGACGGCCGTGGCATTCGGGTCGCTGACCACCAGCGACATCCTGCCGGTGGAGGACTTCGGCTGGATCATGGTGGGCGGCACGGCGCTGGCGCTGCTGGTCACCTATGCGTTCTTCGCCGGACTGCTGGTGCTGTTGCGACCCGCCGACGGCGACCGGGCCGCAGACACCGCCCCCAATCTGACGATCTGGTTCTGCCAGGCGTCGCTGAGCCACTGGCGGGGCCTGCTGGTACTGACCGTCGCCCTCGGCGGGCTCGCCCTGGCCAGCCTGCCCGGGCTGAACATCGAAAACCGCTTTACTGAATACTTCCGCAGCGGCAGTGAGATCCGCGAGGGGATGGTTTTCATCGACCGCAAGCTGGGCGGCACCATCCCTATTGACGTGGTGCTGGACTATGCGCCCTACGAGCCGGAGCCCGCATCGCAGGGCGACGACCCCTTCGGCAGCTTCGACGATATGCAGGCCCAGGAAGAATCCTGGCTGCAACGTTTCTGGTTCACTCCCGGCAAGCTTCGCGACCTGGAGCGCATGCAGGAGTTCCTGGATCAGCGCACCGGCATGGGCAAGACGATTTCGGTATCCAACCTGGAGCGCATCGCCCGTACCTACAACAATGGCGAGCCCCTCGATTATGTGCAGATCACGGCAGTGCTGGCCAAGGTGCCGGAGGACATCCGCAAGCGCCTGATCGAGCCCTATGCCTCCCCGGAAAGTGGGGAGATGCGCATTGCCGGACGCATCCACGAGACAGGGCCGCAATTCTCCCGGAGCGAACTGATTAACGATATCGAGGGGTTCGCCGTCGAGGAACTGGGCTTCGAGCCGGATGACGTGCACGTCACAGGCATGGCAGTGCTGTTCAACGACATGCTGCGCCACCTGGTGTCATCCCAGACCTCCACCATCGCCTTCGTCATCCTCGCGACGGGACTGATGTTCGCGGTGCTGCTACGCTCGGTGGTGCTGGCCGTCGCCGGGCTGATCCCCAATCTGCTGGCGGCGCTGCTGGTGTTGGCCGCCATGAGCCTGCTGGGCATTCCGCTGGACCTGATGACCATCACCGTTGCCGCCATTGTCATCGGCATCGGCGTGGACGACGCAATCCACTACCTGCACCGTTTCCGGGAGGAGCGGGCAGCAGGGCATGACGCCGCCACGGCCGTGCGCAATACCCATGGGAGCATTGGCCGCGCCCTGTACTTCACCACCATCACCGTCGTGATCGGCTTCTCGGTACTGACCCTGTCCAACTTCGTGCCCACGATTCACTTCGGCCTGCTAGCCTCGCTCGCCATGATCCTGGCTCTCGCGGCAAATCTGACGGTGCTGCCCAGCCTGCTGCTGGCGATCTACGGTGGCAGACCGAACAAGGGAGGAACCTGACATGCGCCTGCTGGTGTGCTGTGCACTACTGCTCGCCTGGACGGCGAGCGCCAT
>CAZAQB010000068.1:10750-17235 GCA_964487155.1 uncultured Ectothiorhodospiraceae bacterium | reverse complement strand
GAGGCTCTGCAGGTTGGCCTGGGAGACCATCCCGGCATCGCCGACGAACAGGCAGCGACTGAGCTGCCAGCCCTTGAGCTCCTCCTTGACCCGGGAGACCGTGGTGACGTCCACCGTGTTGCCCGGGAAGACCCAGTGGCGCACCGGGAAGCCCTCCCGGGTGACCGCCAGGCCGACGACGATCTGCGCGGCATCCTGGCGCCCATTCTTGCTGTGCCCGCGTTTGCGCGCGCCGGCGTAGTCCTTGCGACCGGCCTCAGTGCTGCCCCGGATCGGGCCATCGGCGTCTTCCTCGTCGATCTCGAAGTGCAACGAGGGGGTGTCGTAGGAGACGATGTCGACGTCGAGGTTGAGCAGATCGGCCACCTGAAAGTAGATCGCCTGCTCAATGGCCTCCTTGTTCGCCTCCAGGAAGTCCATCGCCCGATAGAGCGGGTGGAGCTCCAGGGCGCGCGCGCCCGGGATGTAGGCGTCTTCCTTGAGCCACTGCTCGTGGCAGTAGAGCTTCGAGGCCGGGGCGCAGGCGCGGTTGGCCACCATCGCGAACAGCGCCCGTTCCATGTCGAACCCGAAGCGCCGCTGGGCGAGTTCTCGGCGGATCACCGCATCGATCCCGAGCCGGCGCCAGAACGCCTCCAGCACATGGACATCCCCGTAGGGCCAGGCACACACCAACGACCAGGCGGGTTGCTCGGCGACGATCTCCTCGGGAGCGCACCGGCGCAGGATGCTGCGCGCCAAGCGGCGCAGCCGCTCCAGCGCCTGCGGGTCATCCCCTCGCCCACAGTTGTAGACGATGCGGGCCTGCGAACGGCCCTTCTCGGGGTTCCAGACGTTCTCGGCCAACTGCAGGTAGGTGATCACCCGGCCATCGGCCCGCTTCTGTTTGCTCTCGCGCAGATACAGGCCCAGCACGACAGGCACAAGACGCGGCACAACTCAACAATCCATGTGACTAGGCTTTTCGCCGCCCAATCAGCCGCTAACCCGCACCACTGCTGGACCACACCTGAAAATGTGCCCAGAACCTGTCAAAGTCGGGCCAGCCGGCGCGGGTCGGTTCACTGGCCCAACGGCCCTGCCTTCTTCGCGGGCAGAAGCTGCTCCGCCTTCTGGATGGCCAGGCTCACTGCGTCCTTCAGCTCCCCCGGCGTGCGTTCAGGCTGGGTGACGGAGCGGCGGATCAGCAGTTCCAGGGCGTCGTGGGCGGGGACGGTCACGCCCGCCTGCTGGATGCAGCGTCGGTAATCGTCCACCGCCTCCCCCAGCACCCACTTGCTGTCGCAGACCTGAGCCAGGCCCGGGTCGGCGCAGACCTCGTCCAGGTAGGCGTCCGGCGGGGCGCCGCCCAGGCGCCGCTCGTGGCACTGGTGGCAGACCCGGTTGTAGGTGTCCCGCTGTAGCCAGCCCCAGTGCCCCTGCCCTGCCTGCACCCGGTGCAGCACCCGGTCGTTCGCGTCGCGGATGGCGCGCAGCAGCTCCAGGCAGCGGCGGGCCTGCTGCGCCACCTCGGGCGGAACCGGCGGCGGCCCGTTGCCCGGTCCGCCGTTGGGGCGGTGGGTCTGGGTGCGCCAGGCGATGAAGGCGAAGGTGCCCACCACGGCGGCGACGACCACCAGGGCGAGCTGGAAGCCCCGCTCGGGGCCGACGCCGCCGAACAGCACCATGAACATCAGCACCACCAGCAACAGCACGATGACGCCCCAGGCCACCCGCAGCAGGTTGTCGCCGGTGATGGCCTTGAGCACCTCGGTGAAGAACCCGAACACGGTCTTCAGGAAGTTCCCGGGCTTGGGCCGGCCGGAGTCGGGGGAGAAGTGTTTGCCGTCTTCGGACATCTGCTGTCACCTCAGCCGGGCGCTGGCGTGGGCGCCGTGGCGCCGGGCAGGGACTCGGCCGGCGCCGGTCGCCGCGTTTCGGGATCCAGGTGCCAGCCGGCCCACTCCAGGCAGCGCTGGTAGTGGCGTGGGTGGTCCCGGCGCAGCCGGGCCTCCAGCCGCGCCGCGGCTGTCGGTGGACAGGCAGGTGTCCGGGTAGTGGCGGCTCGCCTGCAGCACCGACAGCACCCAGGCGAACAGGTGGTGGCGCTCGCTCAGCCAGTAGCGGTGGTAGTGGCTGCGATAGGGTTCGGACCAGAAGGTCCACACGGCGCGCATCAGATGAGGTGGCTGCCGATGCCGCTGACGCCCCGGTAGCTGGCATGGGGCAGCACGTGGAACATGACCCCCTGGCCCTCCCGGCGCCGGTTGTCCTGCCCCCGAAAAGATAGCTCAACGGCCCGCGGGCCGGGGGCTGCGTCCGGGGCGACGGCGATGGCCATTTGCGGGGGGCCACCCGGCGCCCTCCCTACCACCTGGGCAACGACTCCGGCACCCGAGAAATGCACGCCGGTCACGACGTCCAGGCCGCTCCCCCACAACCATGCCCTGATCCGGGCCCCCGGCACGGCGCCGGCGGGCGTGATCTGCCTTGGGCGGAGGGCGGGAGACACGGCAGGTGCCGGCTGCCGCCGCTACTGCACCACCACCACCGTCTCGCTCACCTCGATGTCGTTCAGGAACAGCTCGCCGCTGGTGTGGCGGGAGACGGTGGCGTGGAAATCCGACAGGAAGGCGTTGGGAGCGGCGTTGAAGCGCTTGGGCGGCTGGTCGACGCGGGCGTGATTGCCGCCGCCAAGGCGCTGGGAGGACACCGTGGAGTCCGCCTCCAGACCCTGGCGACCCAGGCGCTGCCAGTCGACCTGGAAGTGCACCACCTCGGAGCGACCGAAGTACCAGCCCCGCTGCACCTCGATCCCGGTGACCACATGGCCTGGCATCTTCAGGAGCGTCTCGCCGCCGCCGGTGCCGCCGATGCGCTGGCCCTCGTACTCGCCCACCAGTTCCATGGTCGGGGTCACCTCGGCGTAGATGGGGGTCACGGCGTCGATGATGTCGCCGTGGCGCACCTTGAAGCCGATCAGGGCCACGTTCTTGCCTTCCAGGGTGGGGTATTTCTCCAGCATGCCCTCGCGGGCGCTGCCGGTGTTCTGCACGCCCCGCTCCAGGTTCGGGTTGCGGCCCACCGGCACGAACTGGGGCACGCTCGCCCCGCCTTCCTCCAGCACCTGCTGCAGGCCCCGGCGCACGTCAGGGTCGGAGATCAGGTTCGCTTTTACAAGGAACTCCAGGGAGGTGACCCGCTGCTCCACCGACTCCGGCTCCAGGGCCCGCATGATGAGCCGGGACTGGAAATCCTTCTCCGCCAGGTTGGTGTCCCAGTAGCCCTTGACGACCCCGCCGGCCACCGTGCCCAGCACCGCCAGCAGGCCGGTGATCACCAGCCCGTTGATACTCTTGTCGCTCATCGGGGGAGTCCCCTCCGCAGGCCTGCTCCGCAGGCATCGTTCCCCAGCCTCGCCGCCGGAGCAAGCCTCGGACGCGAAGCGCAACGGCGAACTGTCCCCCTGCTCGCGCAACGCAGTGGCTCTGTTCCCGCGTACTGCGACCGGTTTAGCCTTCTGAAGGCCAACCACTGAACGGGGAGCAAACCGCCATGACAGACGAGGCCGTGGAGTCCTACCGGCGAGTCCGCCGCCACCCGGAGCGCGCCAGCTACCGGGCGCAGGACGCCCACGCCATCCTGGACGAGGGCCTGGTGGCCCATGTCGCCTTCACCCTGGACGAGCGCCCGTACGTCATCCCCATGGCCTATGCCCGGGACGGCGACCGGCTGCTGCTGCACGGCGCCGCCGGCAGTCGCATCTGCCGCCGGCTCGCCACCGGCATCCCGGTGACGGTGGCGGTGACCCTGCTGGACGCCCTGGTGCTGGCGCGCTCGGCCTTCCACCACTCCATGAACTACCGTTCGGTGGTGGTGTTCGGCCGCTGCGCGCCGGTCACCGACCAGACCGAGAAATCCGCCGCCCTGGAACGGCTGCTGGAGCACATCGTGCCCGGCCGCAGCCGGGACACCCGGGCGGCGGACGAGCGGGAACTGGCCATGACCGGGCTGCTGGCCCTGCCCATCGAGGAGTTCTCGGTGAAGGCCCGCAGCGGCCCGCCGGTGGACGACGAGGAGGACATGGCCCTGCCCTGCTGGGCCGGTCTGCTGCCCCTTAGCCTTGCGCCCGGCGCCCCGGCCCCGGACCCGGCCATGGCGGCGGATCTGCCGGTGCCGGAGTACGTCTCCGGCTACCGCCGGCCGGGGACCTGAACCACAGGCGCCGGCCCCCTGTCCCCCGGCGCGCAGGTCGGTTGCTCCTGGCAACCGACAGGCGGCCGGGCCGTGGCCACCGTAGCCAGAAGAGATGTCGGCTGCCAAGAGCAGCCGACCTACCCGCCCGCCTCGGCGGCTACGCAGCGAAGAGCGTGACGTAGCGCCGCGCGCAACGTGACCTACGGCCGTCCCACCGCCCAGGCAGAGCCCGGCGGGCCGTTTGTCCAGCGGGGCAATGTGACAGGCTCAGCCCGAGGGGAGCAAGGCGTTCATTCCGCGGGCTCTGCCCCGAAGGTCTCGCCGCCGCTGCGTAGGTAGGCGGCCTCCTCGGGGGTGGACTGCCGGCCCAGCACGGCGTTGCGGTGCGGGAAACGCCCGAACCGGACGACCATGTCCCGGTGCCGGCGGGCGAAGTCCAGAAAGCTCTCGAAGCGCGGCTCCAGGCCGGGCGGTGCCCGTTCGGCAAGCTGCTGGAACAGGGCGACGCACCGCTCCTGCAGGGCAGCGTCCTCGGCATGCTCCAGGGGCAGGTAGAGGAACGAGGCCCGCACCGGGTGCAGCCAGGCGTCAAAGCCGGCGTCGATGGCCTCCAGCGCCACCGCCAGCGCCTTGGCGTCGCCGGAGAACGCCCGCGGGCCGCCGCGGTAGAGGTTGCGGGGGAACTGGTCCAGCGCCAGCACCAGAGCCAGGGCGCCCTCGGCGCTGCCCGCCCAGGCATCCAGCTCGCCGGCCAGGGCCGTCTGGGGGAGGTGGGCGAAGCGCCGCGCCACCGTCCGATCCAGCGCCGCGTCGGACCCGAACCACATGGCGTTGCGGGCCCTGAGAGCCGCCGGGTCATCCAGCTCGGAGCCGAACCAGAAGTCGAGGATTTCCGGGATGCGGGGGTCCATGGGGTGGCTGCTCCGGGGGTTGGGGACTGGGTCAGCATCCGAACCCATGCGGGGGATGGCGAGGCCTTCGTCGTACGCAGCCCAAAGACGCCGGATGCGCTGCGCTTATCCGGCCTACGCGCTTCGCCCAGGCCCCGCGCTGCGGCCGGAGCCCGCGTAGGCCGGATAAGGCGCGCAGCGCCGCATCCGGCGCACTACCGCGTCCCAGGGGCCACAGCCCGCGAATCCGCCCCGCCACCCGCAGCGCCCTCTGCCACCCCGTCCCCGGTCCTTAGTCCTTTCCACGGTCCGTGGTGGATTGCGCCTCGTTCCATCCACCCCACGCGGCAAGCCAACCGCTGCGGTCATTCCTTGCCCTCGGCGAACAGGGCGAACACTTCGGCCCCGGTGAGTTCCCGGGTTTCGCCGGCGAAAGCGTAGTAGCCGGGCTTTTCATCGACAAATACCTGGTGGTCCAACACCAGCCCCTGGACCTCATCGAACAGCCCGGGCGCCACGGTGTGCTCGCCGCCCTGCTTTCGTCGGTAGAACAGGTAACTGCCGCAGGTGCGGCAGAAGGCTGGCTCACCGCGCCCGGATGTAGAGATCCTTGCCGTTGCCGCCGGGGGCCTCGCGCTCGTCCACCTCGAAGACCTTGCTGTGGGCCTTGACCAGCGAGCTGAGTTTCTTGTGGCCGTAGAGCCGCGGGTCGAAATCCGGCTGCAGCTTGTTGAGATAGCTGCCGAACGCGCCCAGGTGCGCCCAGCCCGAGTCGTCCACGGCTTCCTCCAGGGCCTGCAGCATGAACTTTTTCGGCAGGGTTCGCCGACTCGTTTCCTTGCTGGCGGCGGCCGCCGCGGCGGGGCTGGCACCGGAAGCCTTGGCAGCCTTCTTGCGCTCGCCTGCCTCCGGGGCGGCGGCCTCGGTGGGGACCTCGTGGAGGACGTCGGTGAACACGAACTTGTGGCAGGCGTTGCGGAATGCCTCCGGGGTCTTCTGCTCCCCCACGCCGAGGACGAACAGGCCCTCTTCGCGAATGCGCACCGCCAGCCCGGTGAAGTCGCTGTCGCTGGAAACCAGGCAGAAACCGTCAAATCGCCGGGTGTAGAGGAGGTCCATGGCATCGATGATCAGCGTGCTGTCGGTTGCGTTCTTGCCGGTGGTGTAGGCGAACTGCTGGACCGGCTTGATGGAGTGCTGGTTCAGCACTTTCTTCCACTGGGAGGTCTGGGGCGAGGTGAAATCCCCGTAGATCCTTTTCACTGTCGCCTCGCCGATGCGGGCAACCTCCGCCAGCAGCCCCTTGATCATGGATGCCTGGGCGTTGTCGGCGTCGATCAGCACGGCCAGTCTGGCGGACTGCTCGCCGGCCTCCAGCCGGCCCGCCTGTCGGGAATCCACCATTGCAGCGTTCTCCTG
>CAZAQB010000068.1:0-10650 GCA_964487155.1 uncultured Ectothiorhodospiraceae bacterium | reverse complement strand
CGCCGGCCTCCAGCCGGCCCGCCTGTCGGGAATCCACCATTGCAGCGTTCTCCTGAACCGTAGCCCTGTGCGACCGGCAATCCCGGCCCCGGGTCCAGCCCGACCGGGGGCGTCCGCCCCACCGCCCATGGCACGTTTCTCCGCAACATGCCCTACGGCGGGCTTCGGCGAGGCGCCGCCGACACCCCCGCCCGGTGCCCCCACCCGCCGTAGCCCCACGTTGCGAAGAAACGTGGGGGTGAGCGTTGCATACGCCAAGGCGGCGGCCCGCTAACCCCCGGCAAGCGCTGGCCGCGCTGCAGCCCCACCGCCCATGGCACGTTTCTCCGCAACATCCCCTACGGCGGGCTTCGGCGAGGCCGGCAGGTTACCCTTTGCCGATGGCACGGACCGTAGCCGGCACCCTAACACCAGCCTGGCCCGGGGCGGTGGGCCCATCGTCCTCACCGGTGCAGCCAGCAGGCGCTGAGCTGCCCCGGCCGGGGCTCGAAGTCCGGCGGGTCGTCGACGTCGCACAGCCCCGCCATGAAATGGGGACAGCGGGGGTGAAAGCGGCAGCCGGGGGGCGGGTTCAGCAGGCTGGGGGCCTCCCCCGCCGGCACCGGGCGCTGGCTGGCGGCGTTGTCCGGGTCCGGGTCGGGCAGGGCCGCCAGCAGGGCCTGGGTGTAGGGGTGCTGGGGGTGGGCGATGAGCGCGTCCACCGGCCCCTGCTCCACCACCCGGCCGGCGTACATGACGAAGATGCGCTCGGCGAAGTGGCGCACCGTGGACAGATCGTGGGTGATGAACACCAGCGTCAGGTGGTGGCGCTCGCGCACCCGGCGCAGCAGTTCCAGGATCTCCACCCGCACCGAGGCGTCCAGCATGGACACCGGCTCGTCGGCCACCAGCAGGGCCGGTTCCAGCATCAGGGCCCGGGCGATGACCACCCGCTGCTGCTGGCCGCCGGAGAGCATGTGGGGGAACTTGCCCAGCACCGAGTCCGCCGGGTCCAGGCGCACCTCTTCCAGCACCTTGCGGATGCGCCGTTGCCGCTCGGTGCGGCTGCGCACGCCGTGCACCTTGAGCGGCTCGGCCAGGATCTGGCCCACGTTCATGAACGGCGGCAGGGCGCCGTAGGGGTCCTGCTGCACATAGCCCACGCGGCGCCGGTAGTCCTTCAGGCCGCGGCGGGCCAGGCCGCCCAGGGAAAGACCCTCGAAGCGCACCTCGCCCGCAGTGGGCCGGTGCAGGCCGAGCAGGGTGCGGGCCAGGGTGCTCTTGCCGCAGCCGCTCTCGCCGACGAAAGCCACCGACTCCCCCGCCGCCAGTTCCAGGCTGACGCCGTCCACCGCGCCCACGGTGCCGGCCCGCAGCAAGCCCCACTGGCGCAGCTCGAAGGCCACCCGCAGCTCCCGCACCGAGAGCAGCGACTCGCCCGCATTAGCGCGCACCGCACTCATCGGCCGCCCTCGCTCTCGAACAGCCAGCAGCGCACCGCCCGGCCCGCGCCGGGCCGGAAAGCGGGCGGGTCCTGGTCACAGCGCTCGAATCGGGACGGGCAGCGCAGCGCGAAGCGGCAACCCGCCGGCGGCTGCACCAGGCTGGGCGGGGTGCCGGGGATGTGCACCGGGCGCTCCGCCTGGTGCAGCCGCGGGACGCTGTCCAGCAGCAGCTTCGAGTAGGGGTGGGCCGGCCGGCGGAAGAAGTCGGCAGCGCAGGACAGCTCGGCGATCTGCCCGGCGTACATCAGCGCCACCCGGTCGGCGATCTCGCTGGAGGTGCCGACGTCGTGGGTTATGAGGATGAAGCTGGTGTTGAGCTCGGCCTTGATGCGCTTCAGCCGGTTCATGATGTTGGCCTGGGTGAGCACGTCCAGCGCCGAGGTGGGCTCGTCGAGGATCACCAGGTCCGGCTCCGCCACCAGGGCCATGGCCAGCACCGCCCGCTGGCGCATGCCGCCGGAGAGCTCGAACGGGTAGCGGGCCAGGAAGTCAGCGGAGATGCCCACCAGCTCGAACACCTCGGCGGCCCGCGCCAAGGCCCGGCGCCGGGACCAGCCGGCGTGCTCGCGCAGCGGCTCGGCCACCTGCTCCCCCACCCGCACCACCGGGTTCAGGGCGTTCATGGAGGCCTGCATCACCAGGGCGATGCGCTGCCAGCGCACCTCCCGGCGGAAGCGCTCCTCGCTGTAGCCACGGGTCTCCTCGCCATGCAGGCGCACGCTGCCGGAGAAATCCGCCAGGTTGCGGGGCAGCAGCCGCAGCAGCGCCCGGGCGAGCGAACTCTTGCCGCAGCCGGACTCCCCCAGCACCACCAGGGCCTCGCCGGCCGCCACCTCGAAGCTGACCCCGTCCACCGCCTGCAGCTCCCCGGCCCGGGTGCGGTAGGCGAGATGCAGGTTCTCCACGGCCAGCACCGGCGCTGCGCTCATACCGACCTCAGCCGCGGATTGAACACCCGGTCCAGGGCGAAGCCCAGCATGGCGAAGCCCAGCCCGGTGAGCATCAGCAGCGCCGCCGGCTCCAGCACCCAGTAGTAGAAGCCGTGGTAGAGCGCGCTCTGGTCCTGGGCGTCGTTGAGCACCTTGCCCCAGGTGGGCAGGGAGGGATCCCCCAGGCCGAGCAGCGCCAGGGACGCCTCCAGGAACACGAAGGTGGGGATCAGGGTGACGAAGTTGGGAATCAGCACCGGCAGCACCCGGGGGATCATGTAGCGCATGATGATGCGGCCATTGCTGGCGCCGTAGGCCCGGGCGGCCTCCACGTAGGGGGCCTCGCGGATCGGCAGCAGCATGGCCCGGTACATCTTGATGCCGGCGCTGAAGATGCCAAGCGCGATGACCACCCCCAGCATCACCCAGATACCGGTGGAGTACAGCGTGCCCACCATCACCAGCACCGGCAGCAGGGGCAGGATCATGTTCACCTCGGTGAGGCGCTGGATCAGGGCGTCCACCCAGCCCCGGTACCAGACCCCGGCGGCGGCGATCACCAGGGTGGTGACCGTGGTGCCCACGGTGGCCAGCAGGCCGAAGGCAAGCGCGATGGGGGTGCCCCAGAGCAGCGCCAGGGAGAGGTCCCGGCGCAGGTGGTCGGTGCCCGCCAGGCCATGAACCTGGCCATAGACCACCAGTTCGGCGTCCAGGGTGGCGTCTTCCTCGAACTGAATGGCGTCGATGACCAGACGGTAGGTGCCGGCCTGGGGTCGCTGTGGGTCCGTGCCGTCCGGCGCCGCGAACAGGGCGATGTGGGGGGCGGCCCCCAGCCGGCGCTGCAGGTCCCAGTCCTGGGACAGGGCGATGCGCTGCGCGCCGCCCATCTGATGGCTGCCCAGCGGGATCTCCCGGCCGTCCGGCGGGTGCCAGGTGAGCCGCACGAAAGCCTGGCGCCGGACGGAACCTGACTCAAGAAACAGGTTCAACTCGCTGGGAAAACCCTCTGACTGGTAATCGAACTCCAAGGGCATGCGCAGCCGCCGGCCGCCGCGAAAGGGGTCGGCGTCGGCCGCCGCGGAGTCCGCGGCCACGGTAAAAGTCTGCGGCAGGTTGCCGCCGGTGATGCGGTCCAGCCACACCGGGCCGGCATTCACCGGGTTGTGTAGCCAGGCGTCCCCGCCCCGCCAGCGCTGCAGGGCCTCACCGTAGGGGATGGCGATCACCGCGTACAACGAGATGCCCACCAGCAGCAGGATCAGCGCCGCCCCCACCACCGCCGAGGGGTATTCCCGCAGCTGGCGCAGCCCGGCGGCCCAGCGGCTCATACCCGGCCCTCATGGAAAGGCAGTTCTGGCCGCGAAATGGACGCGAAATGGACACGAGATAAGCGAGTGTTGGTGCTGTAGGTGTGAAACCACCCGGGAGCGACAGATACCCCGGCTCTGGTCAGCGACCCAGTAACTATTCTCTTCATTCGCGTGTATTTCGCGTCCATTTCGCGGCTAATTCTTCAGTCCGGCCCCACCCGCACCCGCGGGTCCAGCAGCGCGTAGAGGATGTCCAGCAGGAACACGGTGGCGGCCAGCAGGTAGGCGAAGATCACCACGCCGCCGAGGATCACCGGCGTGTCCCGCAGGCCGATGGCCTGGAACAGCAGCGTGCCCAGGCCCGGCCAGTTGAATACCTGCTCCAGGATGATGGCGCCGCTCCAAAGCGCGATCAGCATCAGCAGGAAGCTGGTGACGATGGGCGCCAGGGTGGGGCGCAGCACGTAGCGGTTCTCGATGCGCCGCTCGGGCAGGCCCTTGGCCCGGGCCATCTCCACGTAGTCCTCGCTGGAGTGGATCAGGAAGAATGTCCGCCAGGAGTAGATGGAGATGAAGATCTGCGAGACAAACATGGCCGCCAGCGGCAGTACCATGTGGCGCAGCACGCTGCCGGCGTAGGCGAGGCCACCCTCCGGCGGCGGCACCGCCACCATGCCCCCGGCGGGCAGCAGCGGCGTGACGAAGGCGAACACCAGGATCAGGAAGATGCCGTAGAACCAGCCCGGCGCCGCCGAGCTTGGGGCGAGGCCGATCACCGCCCGGTCCAGGGCGCTGGCGTAGCGCCGGGACAGGCGCAGGGCGATGTACACCGAGGTGAAGAACACCAGCAGGTTGGCGGTGCCGAACAGCAGCAGGGTAGCCGGCAGGCGCTCGGTGATGATGTCGTAGACCCGGCGCGATCCGCGGTCGCTGGTCATCTGCTCGGCCCGGCCGAGGTTCAGGCGCATGGCCTGGTTCAGGTAGTCGAAGCTGCGCCAGATGAAGGGCTCGTCCAGGTTCAGGCGCTCCACCTGCAGCGCCACCCGCTCGTCGATCAGCGCGTTGCGCTCGGCCAGGCTCATGTCGCCGAAGGCCGGGTCGGCCCGCACCTGCTCGGCCACGGTGCTCTGGATCTGCAGCCGGCGCAGCTCATCCACCCGGCCGCCCATGTTGGCGATGAGGATGGTGACGTAGACCCCCACCAGCACCGTGAACAGCAGCGCCGCCACCCGCCGCACCACGAATAGCGAAAGCCGCCCGGCATCCCGGGCCAGTCCCCCTGGCGCCCCCGCGGTCACTGCCCTGCCCCCGCGTTCGCCGCCTCGCGCGCCGGCACGGTGGCGAACACCTGGGAGGCGAACCGGGGCAGGGCCACCCACTCGGAGCGCACGGTCACTTCCAGTCGGTTGGCGCCGCTGCCGAGCGCCGCGACCTGCTCGGCGTCCAGCCGCACTTCCCAGCGGCCTGGGGCCACCGGTTCGGCGTCGCCCGCCGCCACCCGGTCACCGGCGGCGTCGAACAGCAGGTACTCCACCGCGGCGATGCCCTGCGCCGGGTAGGGCTCGGACTGGAAGGTCACGTCCAGGATGAAGGTCGCCAGGCCGGCGCCGGTGACGGTCAGCGGGCCGTCCAGGGTCAGCTCGGGGATGCGCGGCTCGGTGAAGCGCAGCCACTTGTCCCCCGGATCCGGAAAGTCCGGATAGTGGCGCATCACCAGGGCCCCCTCCACCGGGTAGACCGAGTGCAGGTAGAGCGGCCCGTCCCCCACCCAGTAGTGGCCACGCTGGCCACGCCAGCCCGCCAGGGCCGCGTAGCGGGCCTCGGCCTCGCCCTCGGCGAGCAGCGGATCCAGGGTCTCCCGGAACGGCACGTAGCCCTCAGTGCGGGCCTGCTCCAGGTGGCGGTCCAGCACCCCGAGGCTGGGCCCGGACACCAGGCTCAGCCAGGTGATCTGCCGGCGGTCGGCCTTGTCCGAGGAGAACGCCAGCTCACCGGCGACCTCCGCCCGAACCCCCAGAGACAGCAGATGCCAGGGCAGCGTCGAGGGCGCCCGGGCGGCGACGATGGTCTCGGCATCGGGGAAGATCTGGTCGCTGTAGACCTCGACCACCAGGGGCTCCCGGGAGACGATGCGCCAGCCCCGGAAGTGGCGCTCGAAGGTGGCGAAGGTGGGGGCGTGGCTGCGGTCGTAGAGCGGGCTCGCCTGGTCGGCGCGCACGAACTGCAGGATGTAGGGGATCACCAGATCGGCGACGGACACCGGCGCGCCGTCGTGCCAGCGCCGCTCCAGGTAGCCGTCCTGGTAGCGCAGCCGGGTGCGGGTGCGGGCGGTGAGTCCTTCCGGGTGGGCCTCGCCCACGGTGACGAAGCGGTTCGCCTCGACGTCCCAGGCTATCCAGGCGTCCTCGGGTACCGCGATCTCGGGCCGGGTGTCGAGCGTCAGCCAGTCGTGGCTGCGGCGCACCGGGGCGGTGTCCACCACCGTGACCTGGGCCGCCGCGATGCGCTGGGGCCAGTACAGGCCGGTGAAGGGGTCCGGCAGCAGCGGGGCGTCCTGGGTGGCCCGGATGATCATCATGTCGTAGAGCCAGTTGGTGCCGGCCACCGGGTTCCAGGGGTCGGTGAGCACTGTGGGGGCGGCGATGGTCATGGAGCCGCCCACCCGATCCCGGTAGCGCAAGGTGTAGGGCCACAGCCGGGCGCCGGCCAGACCGCCCGCGAGATCCGTGGCGAGCTGCACGTCGGCTGCATGGGGCCAGAGGTTGAGCTGGTCCACCAGCCAGATGCGCACCGAGTCTTCCATGGCCTGGGCCAGGGCCTCGCGCATCAACTCCTGGCGCTCTTCCCAGCTGGCGTAGTCCCGGCGCTGCAGGCGCTGGGCCACCTCGTCGAACTCCGGGGCCGGCTGGTAGGCCTGCCACAGCGGCGAGGGACGGCCCCGGGGCGTGTAGAAATCCGCGAAGTTCTGGGCCTGGTCGCGGTTGATGACCGTGGATACCCAGCCGCCGGTGTAGATATGCCAGCGCCCGGCCGCCGGGTCGCTGGCGAGCCACAGGGGCGCGGCCTGCTCGGCGGTGCGGTACAGGCGCTCGGCGGTAAGGCCCAGGTCGTCCAGCAGGTTGGCGACGTAGTCCCCCACCCGGCGGCGGGTGTCCTCGGTGCGGATCAGCACCGTGATCACCACCGGCTCGCCGCCGTGGTGCCAGCGGCCGTCGCGCTGCACCGCCCCCAGGGCCCGCAGTTCCCGGGCGATGACCTGCCGGGCGTGCTGCGGGCGGTGGCGGTAGCGCAGTTCCAACTGGCGGGCGGTGGCGGCCAGGCGAGCGTAGTCGGGGAAGGCGGTGCTGAGCGGCAGCACCCGCGGCACCGCCAGACCGCCGTAGAGCTCGTCGGCCACGTAGCGCCGGTCCACCAGCCAGTTGAGGGCCTCCCGGATGGCCGGCACGGCGAACGGGTTGAGGCGGCCGTTGGCGAGCTCCGGCCCCGCCGGGTTGAGGGTCAGTTCCACCGAGGAGCCGTAGGAGAGATCGAATCCGGCCCGCCGGGAGTTGCGCAGCTGGCGGTAGACGGTGGGGTTGGAGACGCCCTGGGCCAGCACCTGGCGCTCGCCGGTCTCGATCTGGCCCACCACCTTGCCGGGGTTGGATTCCTCGGTGAACACGACCTGGTCCACCAGGGCGCCCCGGCGCTGGGCCGGGTCGCCGGCCGCGGCAGTGAACTGCACGCCGCCCCCTCCGGCCGGGCCGGCGCGCCACAGGCCCACCAGCAGCGCCACCGCGACCAGACCAGCGAGCCACCAAGCCAGCCGGCCGGGGCGCAGCGCCGGCCGGTTCAAGCGAGTACCTCGGCGAATGCCATTGCAGGGACAGGATTCCGCCACATTCCCATGGCCGACAGCATACCCGGTTGGCAGGACGGACCCATCCCCCCGTTCCGGAAATCACTGGCTGGTCGCCCGCGTGCTGTCACCGCCCGTTCACCAGCAGGTAACGCCTGCTCCGTAGTGTGGCGGGCTTGAAGGAGGGCCTCACCCGTGGGGCCTGCAAACCCCGCGGCACGGAGGCCACACCACCCCGAGGGAGGCACCCCCCGTGCATACAGTCGATTCCACCCGCGCGCCGCGCGCCGCCGCGGCCCTGGGCGCCCTGGCGGCCGCCCTGATGACATCCACCGCCTCCGCCGAGGTGCTGCTCAACGAAGTGCTGGGCAGCACCACCGGCACCGACAACGAGTACATCGAGCTCTACAACACCGGGCCCGGCACTGTCGACATCGGCGGCTGGCAGATCGAACTGTGGGACAGCGACGACGGCGCCGGTTTCGGGGCGGCCGACGCCGCGAGCCCCTATGTCATCCCCGCCGGCACCACCATCGCCGAGGGCGGCTTCTATCTGCTGGCCAATGCCGGCACCGAGGCGGCCTACGCCGTCACCGCCGACCAGGCGCTGCCGGCCAACGCCATCGAGAACGGCTCCTACACCATCATCCTGCGGGACGGCCCCACTGCCACCGCCCTGGTGCGCAACAGCGTGTTCGTCACCGACGGCGGCGCCAATGACATCGCCAACATCGCCGGCGACCTGATCACCGCTGACCTCACCGTGGGCCCGGACGGCAGCTTCCTGCCCGCCGGCTTCTTCCGTCTGGTGGACGGCGGCGCCGACGTGGGCCTGCTGGAGTTCTCGCCCCAGCCCTCCCCCTCCGGCACCCCCACCGCGTCGGTGGACGGCGGCGGCGATCCCACCCAGGAGGTGCCCATCGCCGCCATCCAGGGCGCGGGCCACAGCTCGCCTCTGGTCGGCCAGAGCGTGACCACCAGCGGCGTGGTCACCGCCGTGGACAGCAACGGCTTCTATGTCCAGGATCCGGTGGGTGACGGCGACCCGGCCACTTCCGAGGCGCTGTTCATCTTCACCGGCGGCGCCCCGGGCGTGAGCGTCGGCGACCAGGTGCGGATCACCGGCAGCGTCTCGGAGTTCACCCCCGGCGGCACCGCCACCGGCAATCTCTCCGGCACCCAGATCGCCTTCCCGGCGGCGGTGCAGGTGGTCTCCAGCGGCAATCCCCTGCCAGAGCCCGTGCTGCTGGGCCTGGGCGGACGGCCGCTGCCCGCCGAGAACATCGACGACGACGCCTTCGCGAGCTTCGATCCCGCCACCGACGGCATCGACTACTTCGAGTCCCTGGAGTCGATGCGGGTGACCGCCCCCGCGGCCCTGGCGGTGGCCCCCACCAACCGCTTCGGCGAGATCTTCTCGGTGGTGGACAACGGCGCCGGCGCCACCGGCCTGAGCCTGCGGGGCAGCCTCAACATCAGCCCGGCGGACTTCAACCCCGAGAAGGTGCAGATTGACGCCGACAGCGGCATCCTGCCCGGCTTTGAGTTCCCGGCGGTGGACGTGGGCGCCATGCTCGGCAACGTCACCGGCGTGGTGAGCTACGACTTCGGCAACTTCCAGATCCACCCCACCGAGGCGTTCAGCGCCGTGCCCCAGGGCCTGGTGCCGGAGACCGCCGAGTTGCTGGCCGCTGAGGGCGAGCTGACCGTGGCGAGCTACAACGTCCTGAACCTGGATCCGGTGGTGGAGCAGCTCGCCAACGTCAACCGCCAGGACGCGGACGAGATCGACGACGATGTCGGCCTGGGCCGGTTCGCCGCCATCGCCGGCCACATCGTCAGCGCCCTGGACACGCCGGACCTGGTGGCCCTGCAGGAGATCCAGGACAACGACGGCGCCGAGATCACCGATGTGGCGGCCGCCGACCTGACCCTGCAGACCCTGGTGGACGCCATCGTCGCAGCCGGCGGGCCGGAATACGCCTTCATCGACACCCCCGGCCTGGTGCCGGCCTTCATCGACGCGGGCGGCAACGCCGCGAGCCCGGTGGGCGGCCAGCCCGGCGGCAACATCCGGGTGGCGTTCCTCTACAACCCGGCCCGGGTGAGCCTGGTGGAGGGCTCGGTGCGGACGCTGACCGACCCGGCGGATCAGGCGATCAACCCGGCCAACCCGTTCTTCGGCGGGCGCATCCCCCTGGCGGCCGAGTTCGAGTTCCAGGGCCGGCGGGTGACCGTGGTCAACAACCACCTGTCGTCCAAGGGCGGCAGCGCGCCGATCCTCGGCGTCGAACAGCCCTTCGAGGCGCGCCAGGAAGACCCCACGGTGAACGGCTCGCTGGACGAGCGCCAGGCCCAGGCCACCGCCGTGGCGGCCTTCGTCGATGAGCTGCGGGCTGCCGACCCGGGAGCCCGGGTGGTGGTGCTGGGGGACCTGAACGAGTTCGAGTTCGTCTCCCCGGTGCGGGACATCCTGGGGGCCAGCCTGACCAACCTGGTGGAGAGCCTGCCGGAGAACGAGCGCTACAGCTTCATCTTTCAGGGCAATTCCCAGACCCTCGACCACATCCTGGTGAGCGGCAACCTGGCGGACGGCGCCCACTTCGACATCGTCCACGTCAACAGCGAGTTCGCCGAGCTGCCGGAGCGTGCCAGCGACCACGATCCGCTGCTCGCGGCGCTGGCCTTCGCCGCCCGCCGGGGCGACCTCGACGGCGACGGCGACATCGACCGTCTCGACTTCCGCGCCTTCGTGAAGGCCCTGGGCAGCCGGGAGGGCCGGCGGCGCTTCAACGCGGAGGCCGATTTCAACGGCAACGGCCGGGTGGACTTCCGCGACCTGTTCACCTTCCTGCACCTGCTGGCCGAGGAACTGCGCGGCCGGCGGTAGCGAGTCTCTGCGGATCGCCTCCCCCCCCTCTCCCCTCGCGGGAGAGGGGCCGGGGGAGAGGGCGAGATACCAACCCGCACCAGCGGCCGGGCCGTGTGGCCACCGTAGTCGGAGATGTCGGCTGGCGTGAGCAGCCGACCGGCCTGCCTCAGCGCCCAGGCAGATCACCGGCCGGCGATTTGTCCAACGAGGTTATGTG
>CAZAQB010000067.1:0-17920 GCA_964487155.1 uncultured Ectothiorhodospiraceae bacterium | reverse complement strand
AAAAAACCGCCTCCGTTTCCCACTCGCCTCGCTACGACCCCCAAAGTCCGACAGGCTGCTAGAAAGCCGCAACCGACCGAAGCAATGATTCCCCTCCGGTGCGGCCTCGCGCAGCACGGGCTCCGGCCATGGTGGGCGGCGGCAGCCCGGTTTTCTTCGCGCAAGCACTCCCGATCGGCGCCGGGATGCTCAGAAGCGCCAGTCCACCTGGGCCGAGACCACTTCCGCACGGCCCTTCATGTCCGCATCCAGACTGCCGCGGAACTGGTTCTCTCCCTCGGCATCCAGGTCAATGGTGGAGTCGGCCACGAAGATGTGCACGAAGCTCGCCGACACCGACAACCGCGGCGTGGGCTTCCAGCTCGCGCCTACCCCGACCCAGGTGCGGTCATTGCCGGGAATGCGCGGCGTGCGCGTGTCGTCGGGCACCGGCGACTCGTCGTAGCCGACGCCGGTGCGCAGGGTCCAAGCGGGCGTGGGCATGAAGTTCAGCCCCACGGCGTACATCCAGGTGCTCTCCCAGTTCTCGGTGGTGACGCTGTCGTCCTGGGCCGGATTGTCGAACTCCACCACCAGTTCCTCGAACTGGGCCCAGTTGGTCCAGGCGGCCTCGGCCAGCACCGCCCAGCGGGGGGAGAGCTGGTGGTGGACGCCGAAGGAGGCGGTCTCGGGAATGGTCACCTCGGCGGCGCCGCCGGTGTTGACGAACTGCCCGGTGGCGCTGCTCAGCACCGCCCCGACACCGTCATCGTCCAGATCGAACTCGGCGTCTCCCTCCAGTCGGTGATTGATCGCCGAGCGATAGGAGAAGCCCGCCCGGGTGCCGGGCGTGAACTCGTAGATGAGGCCGAACACATAGCCAAGGCCCCAGTCGTCGCCGGTGACCTCGGCGAAGCCGTCGTTCTGCCCCGGCGCGGTGGCAGCGGGCAGCAGGCCGGCCAGGCCGGGAACGGCGGCTGCGGTGGCGGTTCCGATGGTGCCGAAATCGACGGCGTTGGACAGCGTGGCGTCGATGTACTGGATCTGCAGGCCGCCG
Source organism: uncultured Ectothiorhodospiraceae bacterium (assembly GCA_964487155.1). GTDB lineage: Bacteria > Pseudomonadota > Gammaproteobacteria > Nitrococcales > Nitrococcaceae > CAZAQB01. The sequence goes on along the minus strand of CAZAQB010000067.1, from coordinate 16,884 downwards.
GCCACCGTCAGCCTCTTGGTGGGCTTCAGCGACACCACCGGCTGGATGTTGATGGTGAGCAGATCCGACTCCAGGGCATGGTAGCGCCCCGCCCAGTCCTCGTCGTAATCGGTGCGCAGACCCCACGGTGCGGTCACCGCCAGGCCCAGGTCCAGCTGGTCGTTCACCCGCCACTTGGCGGCCAGACTGGGCACGAAGGCGGTCTCGCCACCGTTGTCGTCACCGCCGCCGGTCACGTCGAGGCCCTGACCGGTGGCGGGATCGGGGACGACACTGCGAGCCTCAGTGTCTTCGATGTCGAAGGACACGAAGATCCCCGAGCCCAGGGCCGCGATCTGGCTGCCCTCCACCAGGCCGATACTGGCCGGGTTGTAGGCCATGTAGGTGACGTCCTGAGCGCTGGCCGACGCCCCGGCCATCGCGTTGCCCAAAGCCGCCGTGCTCTGCTCCCGAATCTGGAACCCTGCCGCCCCCGCTGGGCCGGCGGCCAGCCCCAGCACCGCCGTCGCCGTCACCGCCAGCAACACCGACCCACGCATCATTGCTTCCTCCTCAGCCTTTATCGTCATGGGCGGTCGCCGGCCGCCGTCAATCCGGAATCCCCAGGCGCGGAACACAAGCCAGCCTCCGGGATTCGGGTTAGTGGGATATTAGACCAGCCCCGGGCACCCGGCGAGGCTCCACCGTACGCAAGCGTATGGAGCAGCTCCTTGCGTGCCGCAGCCTGGATCGGCCCTGGCCCTACTGCTGGGCCGACCGGAACACGACCGGTTCGGCCGGTCGCGGCGCCCGGCCTTCTTCCAGGGTGGCCAGGGCCGCGCCCGGCCCCGGCACGGCCTGCACCCGCAAGCGACCCACCACATCCCCAGGAATCCAGGCCGCGGGGGCGCCTCCCGGCGCCTCCACAAGGCGTCCCCCGGCGTGGATCGTGAGCGTGTCCCCCACGGCCAGCCCGACCTCGTTGCCCGCGTTCAGCAGCCAGCCGTCCTCGGTCTGCTCCAGGGCATGCAAAATCGTGGGTCCAAGACCGGTCTTCTCCAGGCCGTTCAGGAACAGGTAGTCGGCCAGGGATTCCAGCGCCGGGTCCGGCACCCGGCCATCCACCAGCGGCAACCGCAGCTGGCCAGGAGGGTAGTCCAGCCCCAGTTCCAGATCACGCAGGGTGACGGTGACGCTCAGCCCGCCGCTGCCGCTAGCCGCCTGCAACTGCGCCAGCACCCGCACACCCGGATACAGGGCCAGGTTGCGCAGGCAGGCGTCGGAGGCAGGCAGCCCGCAGCCCTGCCGGGCCAGAGCGTCCTGCACCCGGAAGTGGCTCACCAGGCTCACGGGGTATTCTCCCGCGACCTGGGACAGCACCCGCTGCAGCCTCACCAGGGTCGGGTCATCCAGGCCGCCGCCGGTCACCAGAACCCCCAGCCGCGGGCCGGGCCGGTTTTCGGCGCCGCGGCCCCGCGGTGCGTCCTGGCGCGCCGCCAACAGCGACTGGAGCTGGGCCTGAACCCGGGTCAGCTGGCGCGACACCGCCGGATCGGACGCCCGCTCGCCGCCAGCCGGCCGCGACTCCATCTCCTCCGGAGTCTGTTCCCGGCCGAACAGGGCCTCCCCCACTGAGGGCAGGCCCTCCGAGCGCCCCGGATCCCAGTCCTTCATGGTGACGTCCACCTCGGGATCCTCGGTGTTGGCCTGTTTGCGCGTCGAATCACCGTCGGTGGCGCAGCCCTGCAGGGCGAAACCGAGGGCACTGGCACAGGCCAACAACAGAAGGTGGCGCGGCATCGATGGACTCCGTTGGTTCGAGGGCGAACGTGGCCGCCCAGAATAGGCAACGCCCCGGGAGGGCGCAAACGGCCGGTGGCTGCCGGCTGGCGGCGCTCAGCGGCTGCGGTCCAGCCGCAGGAAGGTCATGGCGAGGGGATTATCGGCATCCGCCGGCCGATACACCCGGGCGGTCTCGGTCCATTGCACCCAGTCGATATCTGGGAACCGGGTGTCCCCCGGAATCTGGGCGTGCACCAGGGTGAGGTAGAGACGATCGGCGGACGGCGCGAACAGCCGGTAGATCTGCTCGCCGCCGATCACCATGATCTCGGGCACCTCGCCGGCGGCCGCGAAGGCTTCCGCCGGGCTGCGCACCACGGTGCAGCCCTCGGCCTGGAACTCCGCATCCCGAGTCAGCACGACATTGCGCCGCTTCGGCAGCGGCCGGCCAATGTCCTGGTAGTTCCGGCGGCCCATGATCACTGGCTTACCCCGGGTGAGGCGAACGAAATGGGCCATGTCTGCCGGCAGCCGCCAGGGCAGCGTGCCCTTGCGGCCGATGACCCGGTTCTCCGCCATGGCGGCGATCAGGGAAATTCGCGGGCGCTTCATGCGCAACCACCCGCATCGGCAGTGCGGACTGGACTATGCTCCCTGGCTCCACCCCCCAGAAGAAAACGGAGATCCACGATGATCGGACACTTACCCCGCACTGCCGCCGGCCGCATCCCGGCGGTGTTCGCCATCAGCCTGCTCCTGCTGCTCTCCGCCTGCAGTCAGTATGGTCCCATGAACCGCAAGTCGGTGTCGCTGGACCCCGCCCTGGGCAAGGCCATCGGGGTGGAAGACGCGGAACTCGCCGTGGCCGTGGGCAAGCGCGACGGCGCCCTGGCGATCCTCGGCCTGGAGGGCCGCGAGCCCCAGGCCTGCCGCCCGCCTGCCGACCAGGCCAAGCGCGCCAGCTTCCCCAAGGACGCCCAGCCGTGCCGCCTGCTGAGCGCCAGTCAGGTGAAGGTCGAGGAGATCCAGCAGGCGGACATCACAGTCATCAAATACCAGGTCAACCCCACCTGCTACACGATCATCTCGGTGATCAACGGCCGCGTCTACTACCACGAGTACTGTCTCTAGTCAGAACGCCAGGTGCAGGGTGAGCAGCAGTACCCGCTCCGGCACCAGATCCAGCGGCCGCGGCCGCTGGGTCTTGATGTTCTCGTCGAAGTAGCGGAAGTCGCGGTCGAGCAGGTTGCGCACCTCCAGGGCGATGCTGCCGGCGCGCCGGGGCAGCCGGTAGGTGGCGCCGGCATCCACGGACCAGAACCGGGAGCGCGGGCTGGAGTCACCGACAGCGCCCTGGTTGCGGGTGCTGACCACGGCCGGATTGAAACGCAGTTCCTGGTCCACGTACTGGGCGCCTGCGCTCAGCTGGACGCCGGCACCCGGGCTGCACTGCAGGCCCACAGGAAACCGCCGGGTGGTCACCTGGAGCACGTCCACGCCCGCCCGCGGTGAAGTCCGGTACAGATCGTAGCGGTAGGCCAGACGCCCGGCACAGCGGCCAATCAGCCCCTGGTTCCAGTACACCCGCAGGCTGTCCTCGCGGATTTGCAGATCCACCGGGCCGGTCGCGGTGGCCTCCGCGATGGGCTGGTCCAGATCCCGGCGCAGCGCCAGCGCCCCGAGTTCGGTGGGCTGGCCCGGCTGCCAGGCGAGCCCGAGGCCATAGCCCCGGGACTCGGTGGCCAGAAAGTCGTCATGCAGCACGGGAATGCCGGCAACGCTGGCGGGCTCCAGGCGCCCGTCGGCGGATACCGGGGGCTGCAGGGCGCGAAACCAGGCGCCGTGCACCGATAACGGACCGCGCTCCCAGCGCAGCCCGGCCCGGGGGTAGATGCCCTCCCGGTCCTGGAACTCGCTGGTGAGCCGCGCCGCCTGCAGCCCCAGGGTGGCGCTCGCTCCGCTGCTGCCCAGCGGGGCCGTGTGCTGGGCGTAGACCGCGGTGTGCCGATCACTGACGTCCTCCGTCACGCTGGAGGCCGGCACTGTGACGGTGCTGCCGTCCGGCAGCGGCAGTTCGATGGAGACGTCCGAGCTGATCTCTCCGTCCTCGTCGAACAGCCAGCCCGCGGCCATGCTGTGGCCCACTGGGCTCGCCAGATCGTAGCGCAGGGCCGCCTCCCGGCTGCGGGTCTCGGAGCGGTCCCGCTGGATGCTCTGCAGCGGCGGCTGGGGCGGGGACTCCAGCAGTGAGCGGTCGTCCCCGGCCTCGTCCCGCTCCCGGTAGATGAAGGAGGCGGCCAGGCTGTGCCCCGGCACCGGCCGCCACCGCCCGCCGGCCCGCAGACGGTTCACCGTCAGCGATTCCCGGCGCTCCGGCTGCACGCTCTCCTCGAAGAAGCGCTGCGCCACATCCCCCTGGGTGTCGTCCCGACGCCGGGCTTCCAGCTGCAGGCCCAGGCCCGGCGTGGCCTGCACCTGGAGAAGGGCCTGGTGGATGGACAGGTCGGCGTCTGCATTGGTGCGCCAGCCGTCGGTACGGTAGCGGTAGCTGGAGACGCTGCCGGCCACCCGCCCCGCCTGGCCCTGCAGGTACGCATCGTGGGCCCGGGTATCGTCGCTGCCCAGGGCGAACGCCAGACTGGCGTCGATGCCGTCGGCTTCGAACAGCGGCGTGTACTCGTTCCAGCCCAGGTCGCTGGGCCCGGCACCTTCGATCACCGCCAGCGCCGGCTCGTCCAGCCCCAGGGCCAGGGGCGGCGCGCCCAGGGGCTGGCGCAGCACCGCCTGCAGGCGCGCCACCGCCCGCAGGTTGTCGAAACCCGGCTCACCGGCGTAGGCCTCGGCCAGCAGCCGGTGGCCGGAATGCTCGGTGGGCGCCGCCTGCGCCGCCGCCATCGCGCGCCGGCGGGCCTGCGCCTCCAGGCCCAGGGATCGGTACACCTGGGCCTGGGCGGCGGCCAGGGCGGCGGCGTCCCGGTCCAGCAGCAGCCGCGAGCGGTACACGGCACGGCTGGCGCTGCGCTGGGCCGCCTCGTCCAGCCGGCGGGCTGCCTGCACGGGTCGATTCTCCGCCTGGGCGAGGATGGCGCCGTACAGCCAGGGCGTCGGATCGGCCGCATCGAGATCGCGGGCCAGGCGATACTGGGCCTCAGCCAGGGGGTTGCGGGCCTCCGCGTAATAGGCCTTGCCGAGGTAGCTGCGCCACAGCGCGTTACCCGGGTCCAGGGCGACCGCCAGTTCCAGCAGCTCGCGGCCCTCCACCAGGCTGCCCTGGCGGATCCGGGCAAGCCCCAGCCCCAGGGCCGCCAGGGGCTCCTGCGGCAGCAGTTGCCGGGCCCGGCGGAAGCTGTCGGCGGCAGGACCTGGCCGCAGAGACGCCAGCTCCGCGAACCCCTGCACGGTGTGCGCGCGGCCGGGTGCGCCGCGGGCCTCGACCGCCCGCCGGGCGGCGCGGCGGGCCTCGGCGTAGTGCTCCTGGGTAAGGGCCAGCTCCGCCACCCGGGCCTGGGCGAGGGCGCTGCCGGGGGCCGCCTCGGCGGCCGCCCGGGCCGCTGCCAGCGCGCGTGGCAACTGAAACCGGCTCTGCTCCAGGTAACTGCGGGCCAGCAGCACCGCCGGGCGGCCGGGCACTGATTCGGTGGCCGCCTCGATGTCCCGGGCGGCATCGCCAGCGCGGCCCTGCACCAGGGCCACCAGGGCCCTCAGGGCGAGGGCGTCAGGCGCGCCGCGGCGGCGCTGCAAGGCGTCGTCGATAAGCTCGGCGGCATCCGCGACCCGCCCCAGCAGCAGGGACAGGGAAGCCCGTTCCAGCAGGGTGCCGGGGGTCGGCGGCAGCTGCTCCAGGGCGCCCAGGGCATCGCCCGCGGCCCATAGCCGGGCGGCCTCCGGGTAACGCGCCGGATCCGGGGCCAGCACCGGCGGGTAGTACAGGGCCCAGGCCACCGCCTCGCGAACCGCCCGTTGCGAGGACCGGATCCGCGGCGCCGCCCCGGCCGGCGCGTCCGCCGCCTGGCCGGGCGCCAGCCGTTGCTGACCCTGGGCATTGGCAAGCTCCAGGCTCCCTTCCCAGAGCACCACCCGGGTCGACTCGCCGCCTACCTGCACCAGGAACTCGGTGCCGTCGGCGGCAGCGTTCAGGTACGGGGTCTGGATCTCGAAGCGGCGCGGCGTCCGGGTGAAGAACAGCACCACACCCCGGAGCAGCTCCAGTACCGTGACGCTCTCGCGGACTGGGGCGAAGCGCAGCACCGAGCCCTGGTCCAGGCGCAGCACCGTCTCATTGGGAAGCCGCAGGGCGGCCCGCGCATCCAGCACCCACAGCTCCTCTCCGGGGCACAGCCAGTCACCGCTGCGCAGCCGACGGGGCGTGGCTCCCGGGGCATCGATCAGCTGAATCCGGCCCTCAACAGCGACAATACGGGCAGCCCAGGGCTCGCAGCGAGGCTCCGCGGCCGCCAACGGGAAGCCAGTCAGCAACGCGAGGGCCAGGACCGCAGTCCTGCCTGCAGCGGGGTGTCTGCGCATGGGTATCTCCTTGGCTCAACGCCGGGCGGCCGTTTTCGGGAACCAACGCGCCTCCAGGTGGGCGGCGAGCCGGTCGTCCGGAAAATCCCGGCGCAGGGCCGCCAGGGCCAGACGGGCCGCCGCCGGCCCGCCCGGCCCGTCGGCGGCCTCCACCAGCCGGGCGGTGCGTCGGGCCAGATCCTCCATGGCCGGGTTCGGGGCCGCGGCAAGGACTTCGTGGAGGGCCACCGGCTGCTCCCTGCCCTTGAGAGTAAAGCGGCCCACTGGGCGAAGCACGAACTCCCCGAGCAGCGCAACCAGTTCGCTGCTCACCAGAACCCCGGTACCCAGTTCCCGGTTCAGGGATTCCATATGGGCGGTGGCGTTGATGATGTCGCCCACCGGGGCGAATTCGTAGTGGTCCCTCGCGCCCAGGTTGCCCAGCGAGAAGGCACCGCCGTGCAAGGCCGCGCAGGTGCGCTGGCCCGGGCAGTCACCCAGCCCGCCCACCACGGCCAGAGCCGCCCGCACCGCCCGGGCCGCCAGCTCCGACCTCACCTCCGGGGCGGTCCACAGGGCCAGCATGCCGTCCCCCACCAGGTTGGCGACACGGCCGTCCTCCGCCTCCACCGCGTCCAGCAAGCGCTGATAGTAGCGGTTCAGCGCCTCGTGCACCTCGGTGGGATCCCGGGCACGGGCCCACTCAGTGTAGCCGCGCACGTCGGTCATCAGACAGACGCCCTGCACCAGGGAGCGGCGGTCCTGGAGCCGGGACAGATCGCGGCCCACCGTCTCAGCCGCCTCCCGCGGCAGGTAGTGCGCCAGCGCCTCCGCCACCTCCCGGCGACGGCGCTGGCTCCGGCGGTAGTGGGAGTACAGGGTTGCGGTGAGGCCCAGGGGCGCCAGCACCAGCACCGGCGTCGCCACCGGGAGCAGCAGATGAGCCTGGACAAAGGCCGCTGCAGCTGTTGCCACCAGCACGCCCGCCGCCAGCGCCTGCAACGCCAGCGCCACCCGCAGCGGGGCGCCCGCCGCCAGGCCCAGCGCCAGCGCCCAGCCGGCAAGCAGCAATGCCTCGAGAGGCCGACTCCAGCGCCGCAGCAGGCTGTCGTCCAGGAGGTTGGCGGCCAGCGTTGCGGAAATCTCGACCCCGGCCAGGCTGGCCCCGTGGGAATCGGTGAATACCGTGCGGTGGAAATCGACCTGCTCGGTCTGGACCGGCTCCGAGTACCCCACAAGCACCACCTGGCCGTCGAACCGGGGCACTGGAGGCGCGCCGGGGGACAGCAACTGCGCCAGCGCAACGGTGGGCACGCTGCGGGGCGGCCCATAGAAGTTGGGATAGACGCGATCGCCGGCCAGGAAACCCCTGAGCAGGGCCATGTTGAGCCGCCGCCCGGGCCCCGGTTCCTGCTCCTGCAGCCGGGCCAGAGCCTGGCGGCCCAGCTCGGGACGTTCCCGGAGAATTCGGCGCAGGCCCCGGGCGAAGGCCTGCCCGGCGCCGGCGCCGGCCAGTTCCCGGGCGCGCGCGGGTGCCAGCTGCGCCAGCGCTCCCAGCAGCTGGCCGCGCCAGGGCCGGGCCGCCACCTGGAGGGCCATAAGGGGCTGGGTGGCATCAAATCCGGAACTGGTGCCCAGGAACAGGTTGACCCGGGTGATCGTTGCGGCACCCAGCGGCACCACGAAGGGGGCCACCGCGGCCGCGGCGCTGGCGATGGGTTCCACCGGGGCAATTTCAGTCTCCAGGTCCATGATCAGCCCGGTGCCTTCCACGCGCCGGATTTCGCGACGCAGGTATTTGAAGGCGACCACCCGGCCGGAGTCGGTCATGGCCTTCGCCAGCTCCGTGTCCTGGTCAGGACGGGCCTCCCGGAAAGCGATGTCCAGAGCGATGGCTGCCGCCCCGGCGTCGTGCAGGGCGCGGACCACGCTGGCATGGATCTGGCGGTCCCACTGGGCAACGCCGCGAGGCAGCCCCAGCCGTCGGGTGGAATCGGCGTCGATGCCGACGATGCTCACCCCGGCCGGTGAAGCCACCGCGCCGCGCCACTGGAACAGCAAAGGCCGGGCCAGGCCGTCCTCGAGCCAGGAATACACTGGAGTGAAAGGGCTGATGGCCGCGACAAGCACCAGCAGTGCGGCCGGGATGATGTATAGTGGCGACCATCTGGACATGGCAGTCGCCTTATCTCCGGCCCCCGGACCGGGACCGCAGCTGCAGGAAGACAGTCATGGGCTCTATGAACGTTCTGGCCAACGTGGAGCTGTTCCAGGATCTGCCCAGCCCGCTGCTGGGTGAGATCGGCGAACTCGTGGTGCGCCGCCACCTGCCCTCCAATATGGTCGTTTTCCTGCAGGGCGACCAGGGGGGCAGCCTGTATGTGGTCGAGGAAGGCACGCTGAAGGTATTCGTCGATGACGAGCAGGGCAATCAGGTCATACTCAATCTGCTGAATCCCGGCGACTGCTTCGGCGAGCTTTCCCTGCTGGACGGGGGAACCCGGTCGGCTTCGGTGGTCACCATGACCGACGCCACCTTGACGGTGCTGGCTCGGGAGCACTTTCTCGCGTTCCTGGAACACCACCCGGAAGCCCACGGGGCGGTCATCCGGGCCCTGGTGCGCCGCATCCGGGTTCTTACCGGCAGCGTCTGCGACCTGGCACTGCTGGATGTCTACGGCCGGGTCGCGGGACTGCTGTCGCGGCTTGCCAACCCGGAAGATCAGTCCATCCGCCCGCGTCTCACCCATCGGGAAATCGCAAGCATGGTGGGGTCCTCCCGTGAGATGGTCAGCCGGGTGATGAAGGAACTCTCCACCGGCGGCTACCTGGAACAGGCACCGGACGCTCTCTACCTGCGCAAGACTCTGCCCCCCGGCTGGTAGCGCCCCGCCTTCCTTGAAGGCAGCTTCAGGCGGCGGCCCGCGCCTGACGCGCGCTACCCCCCCCCGGCCCCCGCAGCACCCGCAGCCAGGGGGTGCCGGCCGTTCCGGTTTCAGGCTGGTGGTCACAGCGCTGTCCGAACACCGGCCGAAACTCGGGGTCGTCCGCCGGCGGCACATCCTGCCAGGAGAGGATGGCCCGTATCCGTTCCGGGGATCCCAACTCTTCGGGCAGTTCCACCGATAGCCGCGTGCGGGAGCAGGCCCAGGCCCGCGCCGCCCCTGCCCGGCAGTCGGCGACCGGCAGTTCCAGCAGCCCCGCGTCCACCAGGCAGCCGTCGCCCGGGTCGGCGAACAGCCGCAGGTATTCCCGGGTCACCGGCAGGTCCGGCCCGGCCGAGTAACCGTCCGGCCCCTTCAGCAACAGCAGGACTTCCAGCCGGCGACGAACGGGATCGAGGCGGACACTGCCCAGTTCCTCCCAGTAGGTGATGCCGCCGGGCTGCCGCGCCCAGTCGAGGGGCCCCTCAGGCCGCTGGCGACCGGCGATGGCATTGGCCAGGAACACCATCCGGATCTGCTTTAACCGCCGCTGGTTGAGCCCGGGGGCCGGGGCGTCGATCGCCTGGATCTGCATGGCTGCTGTCTCCTGCCTGTTCCCGATGCCTGGCGGAGACTTTGGACCGGTTCGGACCCGGGGGAGACCCTCTGCCGACCCGGATGCGTGTGACTTTTTCACCTCGAGGATGGGGAATAGTCCCTGGAGGGGGGGAGCAGGCCGAATGGATACTTGGTGGACAGAAGGCTGCACGACGCCTGCAGAGCGACTCCGGTCCGCTCATGGGGAACCCTGGCGAGTCGGGGGGATTCGCCTGGGGACCCCGAGAACACCGGCGGGCAGGCGATGGTCCGCCGGTGCCTTTGCGGTACACGGAACGTGCCGGGGCCGGCGCCTCACGGAGGAGGCCCGCCCACCCTTTTGCGCCCCCGCTCAATGCAGGGTGCTGCAAGGGCCACTTTCCGATCTCATGGTGCGCACGTCAGGATGACGTGGCCGGGGCCGGTGCCAGGGACGGCGGCCGGTCTCGTTAGCTGCCGTTGACCCGGGCCTGGGGGCGGCCCGCGTAACAGGCAGCCCCGCCCCCTGCCTCGTCCGAGGCGACCAGTCGACCGGTTAACCGGTAATACCGTGGCACCCAGAGCCCGCCTGCTGCCCGGCGGCACCGCTGCCCGATTCACTGATCAACTGGTTAACCGACACACCGGCTCGCCACGCGCTCAGACCGCCACCGGTGCGGCGATATGCGGGTGGTAGCGGTAACCCTCCACCTGCACGTCCTCGTAGCGGAACTCGAACAGAGAACGCACCTCCGGGTTGAGCCGCAACCGCGGCAACGGCAGGGGCTCGCGCTGGAGCTGGCGGTCCGCCTGCTGCAGATGGTTCAGGTACAGGTGGGCATCCCCCAGGGTGTGGATGAAGTCCCCGGGGACCAGTCCGGTGTGCTGGGCCACCATGTGGGTGAGCAAGGCGTAGGAAGCGATGTTGAACGGCAGCCCGAGGAACACGTCGGCGCTGCGCTGGTAGAGCTGGCAGGAGAGCCGGCCGTCGGCCACGTGGAACTGGAACAGCACGTGACAGGGGGGCAGCGCCATGGACTCCAGTTCGCCCACGTTCCAGGCGCTCACCAGGTGCCGGCGGGAACTGGGGTTGCTGCGGATGGACTCCAGCACCTGGCGCAGCTGGTCGATCAGCCGGCCGTCGGCACTCCGCCAGGAACGCCACTGAACGCCGTATACCGGCCCCAGTTCGCCGTCGGCGTCGGCCCACTCGTCCCAGATGCTGACACCGTGCTCCCTCAGGTAGGCGACGTTGCTCTCCCCCCGCAGGAACCAGAGCAGCTCGTGGACGATGGAGCGCAGGTGCAGCCGCTTGGTGGTGACCAGGGGGAAACCGGCGGCCAGATCGAAGCGCATCTGGTGGCCGAACACCGAAAGGGTGCCGACGCCGGTACGATCCTCCCGGCGCACGCCCTCGTCGCGCACGCGGCGCATCAGTTCCAGGTACTGTTTCATGGGGTGGAGAGCCTACCCGTTCCCGGGGCGGGCGCCCAGCATTGCGCCACGGATGAATGCAGATTGGGAGGTCCCCCGTGGATCGCGAGCACTGAGCGAGCCTTGGGTTTCAGCAGAGTAGGCTGGGATGGAGCGTCATCCAAGCAGGAACCGAAACGGTGGGCTTCGCTGCGCTCTGCCCACCCTACGCGGCCACCCGATCAGCCTCCCGGCAAACGGCGGGGCAAATCTCCCAATTCGCGTCCATCCGTGTTCATCTGTGGCCGATCCTTCCAGACCGGCCGACTGCAGACAGGGGCAAGCGCCTACTCCGGCACGAACACCTTCACGGTGACGATCTCGCCGTCCTGGATCTCCCAGTGGGCGAAGCTGCCGGGGACGTCCCCCTGCTCATCGAAGTCCTGAGAGCCGGCGGCCCCCTCGTAGTTGATCTCCTCGCCGGCCGCGAGAAGTTCCGCCGCCCGGGCGAAGTCGCCGGGGCCGACGCTGGTGCCGGGAGGGGTGGCCACCGAGCGCAGGGCGTCGCGGATGGCGACGGAATCCAGGCTGCCCGCCTCCACCGCGGCCAGGGCAATGAGATAGGCCGCGTCGTAGGCGGTATCCATGAAGGGCTTGGGCGGCACCTCGCCGAACTCCTCGCGGTAGGCGCTGGCGAAGTGCTGGGCGGCCGGCGTGTCGCTCTGGGCCTGAGGCGCGGTGCCGAAGCTGCCGTTGAGGTACTGGGCGCCGATGTTGGCAATGATCTCCGGCGCCTTCATTCCGTCCGAGAAGACGAATTTTGTAAAGAAGCCGCCCTCCAGGGCCTGGCGCAGGATGGTCTGGCCGTTCTCGGGGTAGCCGATCAGCACCAGCGCCTGGGGCCCGCCCCGGGACGCCTGCTGGAGCTCGCCCCGATAGGCCGGCTGGCCCTGCTCGTAGGCGACGGAGCCAGTGACCCGACCGCCCATGCCCTCGTAGGCCTCGGCGAAGGAGTCCGCCAGGCCCCGGCCATAGTCGTTGTTGACGTACAGGATGCCCACCTTGGAGACATCCTTGTCCTGGGTGAGGCTGGCCAGGGCCACGCCCTGGAAGGCATCCGAAGGCACGGTGCGGAACAGGAAGTCGCCATCGTCCAGGGTGGTGATCACCGGCGAGGTGGAGGCGCCGGAGATCTGGGGCATGCGCTCAACCTTGCTGACGCTCTGGGCGATGGGAATGGTCACGCCGCTGGACAGCGCACCGACGAAGGCCTGCACCCCCTCCAGGGAGGCAAGCTTCTGGGCCGCGTCCACGCCGGACTGGGGCCGGGTCTGGGTATCGCCCACCTTCGCCTCGACCGCAGCACCCAGCACACCGCCGGCGGCGTTGATCTCCTTGACCGCCAGCTGGATGCCGTTGAGCGATGTCTCGCCGTAGGCCTGGAGGTCCCCGGTCATGGGCATAAGGGCACCGATCTTCAGTTCCTGGGCCGCGGCGGGAAGCCCCAGGACCAGCCCCAGGGCCGCAACTGCGCTCGTCACCTGTCGCGTTGTTCTCATGGTTGGGACTCCTCCCTCTGATTCGCTTGCGGATGGCCGGCGGCGGCGCTTGGCCCGGCCACGACTGAGTATAGAAGCCGGTCGCCGGCGGCGGCTCAGTCCGGGTGGAATCGGCCCCACTCGGAAGCCATGGATTCCAGCACCGGGGCCGGCGCGAAGTGCGCGCCGAAGCGCTCGCGATAGTCCGCCAGCCGCTCCACCAGCAGCCGCGCCCCGATCCGGTCCATGTAACGGAACGGCCCGCCCCGGAACGGCGGGAAGCCGATACCGAAGATGGCGCCCAGGTCGCCGTCGCGAGCGCTGCGCAGCACGTTCTCGTCCAGGCAGCGGGCGGCTTCGTTGAGCATGGGCAGCACCACGCGGTCGGCGATGTCGTCCGGGTCCATGGCGGTCTCCGGGGACACGTCGAGCAGGTCGTAGACCCGCTCGTCCACGCGCCTGCCCTTGTGGCGGCCGGCGCTGTAATCGTAGAAGCCGGAACCGCTCTTGCGCCCCAGGCGCCCCGCCGCGATCATCCGCTCGGTGCTCTGCACCGGACGCATCCGCTCGCCGTAGGCCTCGTGGAGGATGGGGGCCACCTTGGCGCTGATGTCGATGCCCACCTCGTCCAGCAGTTTGAAGGGCCCCACCGGGAAGCCGAACCGCACCAGGGCCCGGTCCACCTGGTCGATGGCCACCCCCTCCCCCAGCAGCCGCATCGCCTCGTACAGGTAGGGCGCCAGGATGCGGTTGACGTAGAAACCGGCACAGTCCCCCACCACGATGGGAGTCTTGCCCTGGGCACGACCGAAAGCGACTGCCGTGGCCGCCACCTCGGGGTCGGTGCCGGCGTGAGGGATGACCTCCAGCAGGGGCATTTTCTCCACTGGCGAGAAGTAGTGCATGCCCACCACGCGGGCCGGCCGCCGGGCGCCGTCGGCGATGCGCGATATCGGAATGGACGAGGTATTGGTGGCGAATATGACGCCGCGGCGGGAATGGCGCTCCACCTCGCGCACCATCTGCTGCTTGAGCTCCAGGTCCTCGAACACCGCCTCCATGACCAGGTCGACGCCGCGGAAGCCGGAGTAGTCGAGCGTGCCGGTGACGCGGTGCAGCACGCGGGATGCCTGGAAGGCGGTCAGCGAGCCCCGCCGCCGTCGCGCCTGCGCCTGGTCACGGACATGGCGCCGCGCGTTGGCAAGCCCCTCGGGCTTTACGTCCCGCAGCCGCACCGGCACGCCGGCCTTGTCGGCGCTGACGTAGGCCATGCCGGCGCCCATCAGGCCGCCGCCCAGCACCGCCACCCGCTTCACCGGGCGCGGCTTGACGGCCGCATCGTCCACGCCCAGGTCCTTCTTCTGCGCGGTGGTGGCGAAATACAGGCCCATCAGCTGCCGGGCCTGGGGGGTCATGGCCAGCTCGCCGAACTCCCGGGCCTCCCGCTCGAACCCCTGCCGGCGGCCCCGCCGCAGACCCTCCTCCACGCAATCGATGATGCGATCCGGCGCCGGATAGTTGCCGTGGGTGCGCTCACGGGTCTTGCGCCGCGCCTGGGAGAGCACCAGGGCGCGCCCTGCCGGAGTGCCCTCCAGCAGCCATTGCCGAACGCGGGCCGCCGCTCCCCGCGGCCGTCCGCCGGGGGCACGGCGCTCGCCGGCCAGGGCCTGCACCCGGGCCCGGGCCACCTCCAGCAGGATGGATTCAGGGACCGCGTCGTCCACCAGGCCGATGCGCTGCGCCTTGCCGGCGGCGACCTGGCGCCCGGTCAGCATCAGGTCCAGGCTGGTGGCCAGCCCTACCAGGGCCGGCAGCCGCTGGGTGCCGCCGCTGCCCGGCAGCAGCCCCAGCTTCACCTCCGGCAGGCCCAGCCGGGTACCGGGATCGGTGCTGCAGACGCGGCCGTGGCAGGCCAGCGACAGCTCCAGCCCACCCCCGAGGCAGACGCCGTGAATGGCGGCCACCACCGGGGCGCGGAACTCTTCGATCTGGCCGAATATCCGCTGGCCGGTGCGGGAAAGGGCAGCCACTTCGTCGGCGCTCTCGCAGGCCTCGATCATGCGCACATCGGCGCCGGCGATGAATGAGCCGGGCTTTGCACTGACGAACACCAGGCCGCGCACCGAGGAGTCCCGCTGCAGATCCTCCAGCAGTCGGCTTGCCTGGTTGATCAGCTCCTGGCCGAGCACGTTCTGGCGCTGCCCCGGGCAGTCGATGGTGATCAGAGCGATACCGTCGTCGCCCACGGAGACCGTGAGATTGGGCCGGTCCTGGCTGTCCTGGGCCTGCTGTTGCCCCGCCATCACGCCACCTCCAGAACCATGGCCGCCCCCAAGCCGCCGGCGGCACAGGCCGTCACCAGGGCGGTACCGCCGCCGCGGCGGCCCAGCTCCCGCAGGGTCTGCACGATCATCCGGCCGCCGGTGGCGGCAAAGGGATGCCCGTAGGCGATGGAGCCGCCGAGCACGTTGACCCGCTCCCAGTCCACCTCACCAATGGGCTCGCTGCGGCCCAACCGCTGCCGGGCGAATTCCCGGTCGGGCCAGTATTTTAGGTTGGCCAGGGTCTGGGCGGCGAAGGCCTCGTGAATGTCGATCAGGGTCATGTCAGAGAGTGCGAGGCCCGCCCGCTCCAGGGCCAGGGGCGTGGCGTAGCTGGGGCCCATGAGGGCGTCGTGGAAGGGATCCACCGCGGTGAATGCCCAGGAGCGGATGTAGCCCAACGGTGCCATGCGCAGTGATCGGGCGCGGGCCTCGCTCATCAGCAGCAGGCTGCTGGCACCGTCCGTGAGCGGCGTGGCGTTGCCGGCCGTGACGCTGCCGTGGCGCCGGTCGAAGGCAGGGCGCAGGCGGCCGAGGGCCTCCAGGCTGGCATCGGGGCGGATGTTGTTGTCGCGGTGGACGTGGGCCTGGCGGGGACCCGCGAAGGCGTGCATCACCTCGGCGTCCAGGGCGCCCTGCTCCCACGCCTGGTGGGCCCGCCGGTGGGAGCGCAGGGCGAATTCGTCCTGCTGCTGGCGGCTGATGCCGTGGCTCTTGGCCATCTGCTCGCCGATGTCTCCCATGCCGAGTCCGGTGCTGTAGTCGCGTATCGCCGGCGGCCGGGGGGTCAGATCCCGGGGGCGCAGGCCGGAGAAAACCTGCAGCCGGTCCCGCAGCGACTTGACCCTGGAGGCCTGCAGCAGGGTATCCGCCAGCCGCCGCGACACCGTGATGGGCAGCACCGAGGTGGAATCCGCTCCCCCGGCGATGCCGACCTCGATCTCGCCCACCTGGATGGCCCGGGCGATATCGGCGGTGCTCTGGAAGCTGGTGGCACAGGCCCGGGACACGGAATAGGCATCAGTCCCCGGGTCGAGCCCGGCACCCAGCAGCACCTCCCGGGCGATGTTGGGTGCCTCCGGGCGGATCACCACCTGGCCGTAGACCAGCCGCTCTACCAGTGCCGGATCGAGCTCGCTGCGCACCAGCAACTCGCTGGTGGCGAGAATGCCGAGTTCCACGGCATCGGTGCTGCGAAAGGCGGTGAGCTGGCGGGCGAACGGGGTGCGCACGCCGCCCACCACCGCCACCCGGGCCCCGCCGGACGCGGGGCGGGGCGCGGTGCTGCGCCGCCGGCGCCCGCTGGTGGATGTGCTGCCCGAACCCTTGCCGGCAGCCGCCGCGCCGCGGCGCCCGGAGCTGCCGGCGGAGCCGCCGGTTTCGGGCGCATCGCTAGCCTTGCCCCCGGAGCCTCTGCCCTGACTGCGTCCGGCGCCGCTCCTGGAGCGGCGCCGGCCTCGGGCCGCCTTGTCCTCGTCGTCTTCTGCCACAGTGGTCCCCCGGCGCCCTGTCGACTGCCCGTAAGGTAGCGGACCGAGCCCCAGCCCACAATTGCGCACACCTGTGCGCCCAAGCATAGTCGGCGGCCGCTGGACAGCGGCCGACAGGCTAGCAGCCTGTCGGACTTAGGTGCCCGTCGCGAGCCGAGTGGGAGAGCGAGGTCAGTTTTTCGATCGTTTGAGGAGAATAGCCGTAGCTATTTGACGAAAAGGATCGGAAAAATGGGCCGCTATCCCACCGGCGCAGTAGGAGCAGCCTAAGTCCGACAGGCTGCTAGTGAGCCCTCAATGCAACGGCTCAGCGGGCCAGGGCACGGGGTGTGGGCGGCGCCGCCGGCAGGCAGATCCT
>CAZAQB010000066.1:15623-18260 GCA_964487155.1 uncultured Ectothiorhodospiraceae bacterium | reverse complement strand
ACCGGCGATCGCATCCTGAGCCGGCCGGCGGGCGGTGGAGACGACGCCCATGAGTGAAACGCTCGACGGCCCCCGGGGCCAGCTGATGCTGCGCACTCTGGCCATGCCGGCGGACACCAATCCGGCCGGGGACATCTTCGGCGGCTGGCTGCTGTCGCAGATGGACGTGGCCGGCGGACTGGCCGCCAAGCAGCGCGCCCGGGGCCGCGTGGCCACCGTGGCGGTGGACTCCATGACCTTCCACAAGCCGGTGTTCGTGGGCGACGTGCTGTGCTGCTATGCGGACCAGCGGCGCATCGGCCGCACCTCGCTGACCTATCATGTCCAGGCCTGGGTCGTCCGGGAGACCGGCGGCAACGAGCGGGTGCTGGTGACCGAGGGGGATTTCACCTACGTGGCCATCGATGGTGAGCGCCGTCCGCGGCCGGTAGAGGGCGAGTGAGCGCCGCCGCGCCGGGGTGACTGAACGTTCAGCTCCGCGGCCGGGTTCGTAGAGCCACGCATGGCCTTCCATGTGCCGATGGGGCAAGCTCTCGCCTGGCAGCCTGTCGGGCTAAGTCCGACAGGCTGCCAGTTTTGCCGTGCCCGGCCCCGCCGGCACGGACCAACGGAGGATGCCCATGGCCCAGAGCGCAGAACAGCGCGAGCGTTTCCTGATCGACCCCGACAAGTTCCACGATCCGCGGCTCACCGCCGACGGTGAGCCCCGCGCCTGGGTCCGGTTGCGCCGCCTGGAGACCCTCTGGTTCTGCACCGGCACCCTGTGCAATCTCGCCTGCGAGAACTGCTACATCGAGTCCTCCCCCCGCAACGACGCCCTGGCCTACCTGGGCGCCGCCGAGGTGGCGGCCTACCTGGACGAGATCCGGGACCAGCGGCTGGGCACCCGGCTGATCGGCTTCACCGGCGGTGAGCCGTTCATGAATCCGGACCTGCTGCCCATGCTCGAGGACGTGCTGGAACGGGGCCTGGAGGCCCTGGTGCTGACCAATGCCATGCGGCCCATGGACAAGCATCGCCAGCGCCTGCTGGCTCTGGGCCGGCGCCATGGTGAGCGCCTCGCGCTGCGGGTATCCCTGGACCACTACAGCCAGGATGTGCACGAGCAGGTGCGCGGCCGGCGCTCCTGGAAACCGGCCATGGCGGGGCTGCGCTGGCTGGTGGACAGCGGCTTTCCGGTGAGCGTGGCCGGCCGCATGCTCTCGGGCGAAACCGAGCCGGAGGTGCGGGAGGGCTTCGCCCGGCTGTTCCGGCGCGAGGGCATCGCCCTGGACGCCCGGGATCCGGCGGCCCTGACCCTGTTCCCGGAGATGGACGCCCGGCTCGACGTCCCGGAGATCACCGAGGCCTGCTGGGGGAAGCTTCGCATGTCCCCGGACTCGGTGATGTGCTCGTCTTCGCGCATGGTCGTGAAGCGCAAGGGCGCCGAGGCGCCGGCCGTGGTGGCCTGCACCCTGCTGCCCCACGACCCGCGCTTCGAACTGGGGCGCACGCTCGCCAACGCCCAGCGCGACGTCCCCCTCAACCATCCCCATTGCGCCCGCTTCTGCGTGCTGGGCGGCGCCTCCTGCAGCGGCGGCTGAGGCCGGTACGCGTCACTCCGGGAAAGGGCCGCAGGCCAGGCCGAGGCGCCGCGAAGCGCAGCCGCCGCGGTGTCTCTGCGCCGTCGGCGGCAATCCAGATTCCCGGCGGGTGGGCCAGGCCGACAATGGCCGCTGTCGGTCCGGATCGCGGTTGTTCCCACCCCTCTGGCGGCCGGCATAGGCGACGCCGCAGGGGGTGCGCCGGCGAAACGCCTCTGGCGCCCTGCCATCCGATCCGAACGAAGGAGGAAGACTTGTGAGTGATCGCGTATTCCTGATCACCGGGGCGTCCAGCGGCATCGGCGCCGAGACCGCACGGCGTGCCGCGGCGCAGGGCTACCGGCTGGTGCTGGCGGGGCGCTCCGCGGAGCGGCTGCAGGCGCTGTCGGCGGAGCTCGGCGGCCCGCAGCGGGCCCTGCCCGTGGTCTGTGACGTCACCGACGATGTCTCCCAGCAGGCCATGGTGGACCAGGCCCTGGAGCATTTCGGCGCCATCGACGTGGTGTTCGCCAATGCCGGCCGGGGGGGCAGTCCGGGCGGCTTCAGCGGCGCCGACCCGCAGGTCTGGCGCGAGATGCTGCTGACCAACGTGCACGGCGTGGCGCTGACCGTGCGCCGCACTCTGGCGGCCCTGAAGGCAAGCCGCGGGCACCTGCTGCTGACCGGATCGGCGGCCGGCCGGACGACCCTCCCGGGGTCCATGTACAGCGCGACCAAATGGGCGGTCACCGCCATCGGCTATGGTGTGCGGGAGGAGCTACGCGGCAGCGGGGTGCGGGTCACCCTCATCGAGCCCGGCATGGTGGACACGCCGTTCTTCGACCAGCAGCCAAGCCATGCCCTGCAGCCGGCGGACGTGGCGGCGGCGGTGCTCTACGCCGTGTCCCAGCCGGCCCACGTCGACGTCAACGAGATCCTGGTGCGGCCGACGCCGCCCCTCGGGGACTGAACCCCGGCTCGGGGACTGGGAGCCGCCGGGCGGTGGGTATGACCGGTGTCAGCCCGGTAGGTCGGCTGCTCATGGCAGCCGACATCTCCGACCAGGGTGGCCACG
>CAZAQB010000066.1:0-15523 GCA_964487155.1 uncultured Ectothiorhodospiraceae bacterium | reverse complement strand
GGTGGCCACGGCCCGGCCGCCTGTCGGTTGCCAGGAGCAACCGACCTACGCGCCCCCCCCTGACGCCAGCCGGCATAGCCCGGTAGGTCGGCTGCTCATGGCAGCCGACATCTCCGACCTGACGCCAGCCGGCATAGGCGTAGACCTCAGGCCCCGGGAGGACTGACCGCCACCTGGGGTCTTCGAGACGCCGGCCGCCGGGCGGTGGGCGTGACCGGCGTCAGCAGGTAGCTGCGCACCGCGCGCTCGCCCGGACGCCGGCCGTAGGCCACGATCTGTCCGGCATCGTTCACGGCGGGCGCCGCGAACAGCTGCAACTCCGGCGGTGCCCCGCCGGCGATCAGCCCCTCCAGGGCGCGCATGCCGCTGTCGGCATCCCAGACGAAGGCGCTCATGCCGGCGCCGGTGACCGCCCGGCCCACCACCACCCCGCCGGCATTCACACCCAGGGCCTCGGCGTAGCCGCCGCCCTGGGGCAGCCCGTCCAGGATGGTGAGCGGGGCCGGCGGTCTCCAGACGAACGCCCGGGTACCCGACCGGTCGCTGAGCCGCCCCACCACGGTGCCGTCCCCGGCGAGCGCACTGGCTGCGCCCCGGGTGCCGGGCTCCAGGGCGGGGGTGCGGAGACCGCGCTCCGGGTGCCAGACGAAGGGCACCGGCCGCCCCTGCAGGCGCAACCGTCCCACCACCGTGCCGTCGTCGGCCAGCTCCCGGGGCTGGGCTCCGGCCAGGGCCTCGGGCAACTGCGGGCCTTCGTCGGCCGGCCACAGGAACACCCGTTCCCGGGAATCCACCCAGGCGCTCCCCGCCACCCGGCCGCTTGCGTTCACGGCCCAGGCCCGGGAGCCCCGGGCGCCGGGGATGTCCAGGCCGCGCATGCCCTCGCTGTGGCTCCAGACAAAGGCCCGCTCCGGTGCGAACGGGTTGCCGGCGCGGCCACCGCCCACCACCAGGCCAGCATCGTTCAGCGCCTCCGCGCCGGCGGCAGACCGGGGACCGGGCATGGACCCCAGGTTCGCCATGCCGCGCTCCGGATCCCACAGGAAGGCCCGGTGACCGCGCAGCGTTCGCACCGAGCCGGCGACCTGCCCGGCATTGTTGAGATCGGCGGCGAACACCATGTCCGCCGGTCCCTCCAGGGTGCCCAGGGGGACGGCCAGATAGCGGGTCTGGGCCGGAGCAGGCGTCCCCTGCAGCAACAGGGCGGCGGCCGCCAGCAGCCGCAGGCCGCTGCGCAGCAAGCGGTTCACGCCCGCCGCCGCATCTGGCGGGCGGCCAGTTCGGGGTAGTCGTCCAGCATGTCCAGCATCCTAAGTCCGACAGGCTGCTAGTGCCGCGGCAATTGGTGACGCCCGAGCCCGCGTTTCTCCGCAACGTGGGGCTACGGCGTGTCCTTGTTCCAGGCTTGACCGGCGTGCGCCGGGTTGGTTCAGCGCAGCTCGTTGGCCGGGCTCACCCGCACCGATGAATTCTCACCTTCCGGGAGCAACTGGCGCAGGGCGTCGGGGGCGAAGCCTGCTCGCAGGCCCTGAGCGTCCAGGCGAAAGCCCAGATAGGTGCTCGTGAAGCCGTCGGCCCGGAAGCGGCTGGCCGGCGAGTCGACGCTGGTGGTGGCCGCGATCCGGTGCACCGGCAGGCCCTCTCTGCGGCGCAGCTCCGGCGGCAGTGCCCGCGAGCCCATGGACCGCGATGCGTGGAACTGCCCCGCCTGCTGGGCGGCGCCGGCCGGCAGCCGCAGGTCGAGACGATCACCCTGGTGCATTTCCACCATGGCCTGGCTGCCCGGGCTGGCGACGGCCAGGGTCAGGGCGATAACGGCGGTGGCTCGCAGCATGGCGGCATCTCCTCTGTAGCCTGTCTCAAGGCTAGGCTGGCGCCGCCGCGCCCGGTATTCGGCTGACTGCCCATCGGCGTAAGGGGAGGCGCGTACCCAGGGCGCTGCCGCAGCACCGGCCCGGCTGCAGTTCCCGCCGGCAATCAGGCTGTCATCTGCGGCCATTACGCTCCGGCTTTGGTCGGCAACAACCGGTGGTGCACCCAACCATGCAGCCCCTGCGCCGGGCGGGCTCGAACCTGGGGCGAGCCGCCCATGACCTCCTGTTCCGCAATGTCCACAGCCGCTTCCTGATCTACAACGCCTGCTGGGAAGACCCCCGCATCGACCGGGAGCTCCTGGGGCTGGACCGGGACAGCCGGGTGGTGATGCTCACCAGTGCCGGCTGCAACGCCCTGGAGTACCTGCTGGACAGCCCCGCCGAGATTCACGCGGTGGACGTCAATCCCCGCCAGAACGCGCTGCTGCAGCTCAAGCTGGCGCTGTTCCGGCTGGGCGACTTCGACGATCTCTACGCCATGTTTGGCGAGGGCAGCCACGACGCCCTGGAGCGCGTCTATGCCGCCGCCCGTACTCACCTGGACGATGCCTCCGCCGACTTCTGGGACCGGCGCATGGTCTACTTCGACCGCCACCGCGGCCGTCCCTCGTTCTACTACCACGGCACCGCCGGGGCGGCGGCCTGGCTGTTCACCCGGCTGCTGCTGCGCCGCCGCGAGCTGCGCCAGGGCCTCATGGACCTGCTGGACGCCCGGGATCTCGAAGAGCAGCGGGCCATCTATGCCCGCATCGAGCCGCTGATCTGGGGACGGCTGACTTCCTGGGTGGTGCGCCAGCCGGTGGTCATGTCCATGCTCGGTGTGCCCCGGGCCCAGATCCGGCTGATCCGCGAAGGCTACCCGGGCGGCCTGGCGGGCTACCTGGCGGACAAGCTGCGCCACGTGGCCACCCAGGTGCTGATCCGGGACAACTACTTCTGGCGGGTGTACCTGACCGGCTCCTACGCGCCGGGCTGCTGTCCGGAGTACCTGCGCCGCGAGAACTTCGGCCACCTGGCCGGCCATGCCGGGCGCATCCACACGCATACCGCCACGGTGAGCGAATTCCTGTGCCGCAACCCCGGCACCTACAGCCACTTCGTGCTGCTGGATCACCAGGACTGGCTGGTGCGCCACGACCCGCAGGCCCTGGAGGAGGAATGGCAGCTGGTGCTCGCCAACAGCCGGCCGGGCAGCCGCGTGCTGATGCGCTCGGCAGCCCAGGACGCGAGCTTCCTGCCGGAGTTCGCCCGGCGCTCGCTGCGCTTCTTCCCCGAGCGCTCGGCGGCCCTGCACCGCCAGGACCGGGTGGGAACCTACGGCAGCGTGCACCTGGCGGAGGTGCTATGACCGCCGTGTCGCGGTCCGCCGGCGCGCCGCGGCCCGGCACCGCCGCGGTCGAGCGCTACTACCGTCTGCACGCCCGCCTCTACGACGCTACCCGTTGGAGTTTCCTGTTCGGGCGCCGCGAGATCATCCGGGCCCTGCCGGCGGAACTGCGGCCGGACTCGGTGCTGGAGGTGGGCTGCGGCACCGGCACCAACCTGGCCGCCCTGGCCCGGCGCTTTCCCACTGCCCGCATCACCGGCCTGGATGCCTCGGCGGACATGCTGGCCAGGGCCGCCCGGCGGACGGCATCCCTGGGCGACCGGGTTCGGCTGGTGCATCGCCCCTACCTGGCACCGGAGGCGCCCGGCGAGGGTTTCGACGTGATCCTGTTCTCCTATGCGCTGTCCATGTTCAACCCGGGCTGGGACGCTGCCCTGGACGTCGCACTCAAGGATCTTTCCCCGCGCGGCATGCTGGCGGTGGTGGACTTCGAGAACTCCCCGCTAGGCGCGTTCCGGCGCTGGATGGGGGTCAATCATGTGCGTATGGAAGGCCATCTGCCACCAGCTCTGCGCCAGCGCCTGCAGGCGTCTCTGGACCGCTCCCTGCCGGCCTACGGCGGGCTGTGGACCTACCTGATGTTCCTGGGCCGGCGCTCGGCCTGAGGTCGATGACGCCGGGTCTGGCGGGCTCCGCCCAGCCTGCGGGGATTTTGATCGCGCCCGCTGGCAGGGCGAAGGGCGTAGGGTGGGCAGAGTGCAGCTAAACCCACCGACTTGCGGTGGTACCGAGTACTGCGTACGAAGTACGCGAAACGGCCTTGCAATGGCCGGCGTCGCAGCGAACCGTTGCCCAGTAGCCACATCACCGCAGACCTCAATCCTCCGGCAGCCGCCGTAGCCCCACGTTGCGGAGAAACGTGGGGGTCTGCGTATCAGACGCCAAGGTATTCATTCCCGGGCCTGCGCCTGGCTCAAGTCGAGGTACCCGCGCCACCGCCCGATGGCACGTTTCTTCGCAACGTGCCCTACGGCGGGCTTCGGTCCGGGCCTGCCTGATGTTCCTGGGCCGGCGCCGGGGCGCTCAGCCCCCCAGCTCCAGGAACGGCACCAGCGACAGGTAAAGCACCACCGCGGCGCCGGCCAGGTACAGCGCCAGCCGCAGGGGCTGGCGGCACAGGCGGGCACCGAGTCCCTCCACGGTTCCCTCCCGGCGGCGGCGCTCGTAGTCCGCCCGCGCCTGGGCCTGGCGACGCTGCTGGTAGTCCGCGAGCAGTTCCCGGGCCCGCTCGGCGTCGTCGTCATCGCTGATCCAGATGGCGCCGGCGGACACCAGCCAGCGGCTGGGAGGCGTCTCGAAGAACTCGATGCCCCGCTCGCGCAGCAGGCCGCGGACCTGCTCGGCCTCGTCGTCGGGCACTCCGCGCAGGTTCATCAGCAGTATCGACATGGGGCAGATCCCGCGCGCCGATCCGCGCGTAGCGAGCAGCGCCGGCCGGCTTCTGACAGACTCTGGAATGAGTCAGCGGCAACAGGCCGCAGAGGGAGGCAGGCATGGCAGACGAGCGCAGCCCCATCACCGGTGCCAGCCGCGCCCTGTCCGAAGTGGAGCGCGCCATCTACCTTGCCATCGCCGGGCTGCTGGCGGTGATCGCCGTCGCGCTGCTGCTGTGGACGCTGGTCGTCGCCGGCAGGCTGGCGCTGGCGGGGGAAGTGGGCGAGGCGGCTCACAGGGCCCTGCAGGATCTGCTGCTGGTGTTCATGCTGGTGGAGATCATCCACACCGCCGGTCTCTCCCTCAAGGGCCGCGCCCTGAACTGCGAGCCGTTCCTGATCATCGGCGTCATCGCTGCGATCCGCCGCATGCTGGTGATTACCGCCGAGCAGGGAATGCCGGACGCGGCCCACGCTGCCACCTTCTATCTGGTGATGATGGAACTGGGTCTGCTCACCGCCATCATCGTGGCGCTGGTCGTGGCCATTTTCGTGCTGCGCCGGGCGCCCGGCGAGAAAGTCTGACGTTTCAGAAGCGCTCGGCCCGGGCCGCGGCCGCCAGCCGCCCGTCCCGGTAGTCCCGCAGCGCCTGCTCGATCTCCTCCCGGCTGTTCATGACCATGGCGGGGGGCGCCTGGGTGGCTGGTTGGCTGGTTCATCCGTTCATCGGTTCATTGGTTGATCCGGGGGGCCGGCGTAGACCCACGTTGCGAAGAAACGTGGGACCCAGCGGAGCAAACGCCACGTGCAGCCGCCGGATGCGCTTCGCTTATCCGGCCTACGCGGGCCCCGGCCTGGCACTCTGGGACCCGGCGCCGGCTTCGCGCGCGGCAGGCTGAACTACAGCCAACGCGCGCGCCGAAAGCGGTAGAACAGGTAGCCGCAGACCCCGACCATGACCAGCAGCGCGGCGGGGTAGCCGAAGCGCCAGTCCAGTTCCGGCATGTGCTCGAAGTTCATGCCCCAGATGCCCGCCAGCACCGTGGCCACCGCGAAGATGGCGGCCCAGGCGGCGAGCCGCTTGTTGACCTCGGTCTCCTCCATGGCGGCCATGGACAGGCTCATCTGCATGGCGGTGACGATGGTCTCGCGGATGTGTTCCACGGTGGCGCCGATGCGCTGCAGGTGGTCGTGGACGTCCCGGAAATAGTTCTGCATGCCGGCGCACAGGGCCGGCACCCGGCCGCCGTGGAGCCGGCCGGTGGCCTCCAGCAGGGGCACGACGGCGTGGCGCAGGCGGTTGACCCGGCGCTTGAGCTGGTAGAGCCGCTCCACACTGTGGCGGGGCGAGTCGGCCTCGAAGATGTCCTGCTCCAGGGACTCAAGCTCGGCCTCCAGGGCCTCCGCCACCGGGAAGTAGCGGTCCACTACGGCGTCCATCAGGGCATACACGACGAATGCGGGGCCCTGGCGCAGCAGTTCGGGCTCGCGCTCGCAGCGCTCCCGCACGGAGCGGAAGTCCTGGCCGGCGCCGCTGCGCACGGTCAGCACGTAGTTGGCGCCGGCGAACACCGCCATCTCGCCCAGTTCCAGGTCCCCGTCAGCCATGTCCACCGTGTGCACCACCAGGAACAGCGACGGTCCGTACTCCTCCAGCTTGGGCCGCTGGTGGCCGCGCACGGCGTCCTCCACCGCCAGGTCGTGGAGGTCAAACGCGCCCTGCAGCGCCTGCAACTCGCCGGCGTCGGGATCCCGCAGGGCGACCCAGACGAAGGTGTCCGGGGCCTCCAGCAAGGGGTGGATCTCGCCGAGGGACAGATCCCGCAGCCGGCGGCCGTCCCGGTAGGCGACACAGTTGATCAGCATCGGCCGGCGCGGCTCACTCGGCGAACAGCCGCTCGCCGGACTCGTCGACGATGCGCCGGGCCTTGCGCAGGGTGGCCTCGGCGGCGGCGTCGCGGCTGGGCAGCAGATCGGCGCGCACGAACTCGTGCACCTGCTCGCCGTCCGGCCCCTCACGCACGATGCGCCCGGCGATGCGCCAGCTGTCCCCTTCGGCCTGGGGCGTGGCAACCAGCTCGAGGTCCTGGTAGCGCTCCCGCGCGGCCTCCGCGGCGGCTTCGCGGCCGCCGCCTCCGAACAGCCTGCGGATGAATCCTGCGGCCATTGCCCGAACCTCCCGAAGCGCCGGTGGGTGCTGCGAGCGGCGTGCCCGGCCCCAGCCGGACCGGGCACGCTCCTCTGGCTGCAAGCATAGCCGCGCCCCGCGGCGTGGGGGTCGGGACCGCCATGCTTCGGGGCGGCGCGCTCGCAAGCTGCGAGCGCGTTGGTGTAGCTTGGACGCATGAGCGAACAACTCCACGCGGGATGCCCTTCGGGCGTTAATCGGCGCTCGCAGCCGTGGCGTCTGTTGGGAGCCGCTGGGTAGCCCCGTGTGCGGACGCTTCGCCCTGCACCGGGCCACGGAATCCCTGCTGGAGCAGTTCGAGGCCCAGGCCGGCCCGGGTCTTGGCGACTGGCAGCCGAGCTGCAACATCCCGCCCGGCCAGCCGATCCTCAACATCTATCGGGATGCCGAGGGAGTTCGCCGGCTAGGCGCCATGCGCTGGGGCCTGGTGCCGGCGTTCGCTCCCACCGCCGCCGGGGTGGAGATCCGGGGCCGGGCGCGGGCGCCCATCAACGCCCGGGCCGAGAGCGTTGCCCGCAGCCCGCTGTTCCGCAACGCCCTGCGCCGGCGCCGCACGTTGGTGCCGGCGGACGCCTGGTACGAGTGGCTGGCCGGGCCCCAGGGAAAGCAGCCGTATGCCGTGCGTCCGGCGGGCGAGGCGAGCTTCGCCTTCGCCGGCCTCTTTGATGACCACCCCGAGGCGGGGCGCAGCTGCGCCATCATCACCGCTCCCGCGGCCCCCTCGGTGGCCTTCATCCATCCGCGCATGCCGGTGGTCCTGCCCCCCGAGGCATGGGCCCGCTGGCTGGATCCGCAGCTCACCGACGCGGCCGAGCTGCTGGCGCCTTACCCGGGCGAGCTGGCGGCCTGGCCGGTTTCCCGGGCGGTCAACCGCCCCGCCAACGACTTCCCGCACCTGCTGGAGCCCGTGGCCCGCTCCGAGGAGGACCGGCATGGACCGCGCCCCTGACCGCCGGCTGCATTCACCGGCCGCCGAGCGCAATGCGGGGCCGATCCTGGAGGTGTTGCGCAGCCATCTGCCAAGCCGCGGCCTGGTGCTGGAGGTGGCGAGCGGCAGCGGCCAGCACGCGGTCTGCTTCGCCGCCGCCCTGCCGGGCATCAGCTGGCAGCCCAGCGACCCGGATGCCGCCGCCTGCCGGTCCATCGCTGCCTGGCGGGCGGCAAGCGGGCTCGCGAACCTCATGGAACCCCTGATCCTGGACGTGACCCGCCAGTCCTGGCCGGCGCAGCAGGCCGACGCCCTGGTGTGCATCAACATGCTGCACATCGCTCCGTGGGAGGCCGCGCTGGCGCTGCTGGCGGGGGCCGGCCGGCTGCTGCCACGCGGGGCGCCGTTATGCCTCTACGGGCCGTTTGTGGGGGGCGGAGTCCCGGTGGCGCCCAGCAACGCCCGCTTTGATGCCGAGCTGCGCCAGCGCAACCCGGCCTGGGGGCTGCGGGCCCTGGACCAGGTGGTGTCCGAGGCCCGGCGCCAGGGGTTGGCTCTGGATGCGGTGGTGGAGATGCCCGCCAACAATCTGAGCGTGGTGCTGCGCCGGTCCTGAGCCGGGGACCGTGCCCCTGCGGCGCAGGCTCCTGGGCTTCCCGATGGCCGGGGTGTGGGCAGCAACCGCCAGCTGACCCGAAGATTTCACGAATTTGCACCGATCTCGCTTGTCTCTTGGCCCCACAAGGAATCTTTTCTCAGTCGGCCGTACTCACCGATACGCTGCTCCTTCGAAACGTCCCTTGTGGAACCAATATCCTGCGCGATATCAGCACAAATTCATGAAATCTTCGGGCTAAAGCCGCCGCCCGGGATGCCGATAACCCCGGTATCAGCAACGTGGCCTCGCGGTGGTGACCTCGCCGGGAGGCCGACCATGGAGCGCGGCAATGGCCTGTCCCGGATGTGATCTGCCCACGCCTCTGGCCGAGGAGCCTGGGAATCTGCACCTGACCCTGGCCTTGCCCCATAGCCGGGGCAAGCTGGCCCGTCACCTGGAAGGGGCGGGTCTCAAGGCGCCGCGCATGGCAGGCGATCTGGTCAGCCTCGCGGTGCCCCCTGGGGGGCTGGCGCCCTGCCTGCGCGAGCTGGGAGAGGCCCTCACCCCCGCTGAGCTGGACTCCGGCCTGGCACTGTTCCTGGCCGAGGGGGAGACCCTCAGCCTGGATCAGCTGCCCCGGGCGATGAACCTGGGGGTAATGGTGGGCCGGGCCGAGGGCGCCTGGCTGCGGGATGTGATCGGCGAGCGCCGGCTGACCTCCTACTTCCAGCCCATCGTGCATGCCCGGGACACCGGCCGGGTGTTCGCCCGCGAGGCCCTGTTGCGGGGCCTCGGCGAGGACGGCGAGCTGATCCCCCCCGGGCGGCTGTTCGGGGCGGCCCGGGACGCCGGCATGATGTTCGCCCTGGACCGGGCTGCCCGGTTAAAGGCCGTGGAGACCGCCTGCGCCGCTCCCTGGACCGAGCCCGTGTTCATCAATTTCAACCCCACCTCCGTCTACGATCCCCAGTACTGCCTGCGCAGTACCCTGCAGGCGGTGCGCGGCAGCGCCCGGGGCCCGGCAAGCTTCGTCTTCGAAGTAGTGGAGAGCGAGCATGTCGCCGACCCGGAGCACCTGCGCCGCATCCTGGAGGTCTACCGGGGCGCGGGTTTCGGGGTGGCGCTGGATGATCTGGGCGCCGGCTACAGCTCCCTCAACCTGCTGCGCTCCCTGGAGCCGGACTACGTCAAGCTGGACCGGGAACTGGTGAGCGGCGTGGATGGGGACGCCGCCAAGGCCGCCATCCTGCGCGGCGTGGTGAGCATTGCCCGGGAGCTCGGCACCGCCATCATCGCCGAGGGCATCGAGCGGCCCGAGGAGGCCGCCTACCTCGCGCAAGCCGGGGTCGACTATCTGCAGGGGTTCCTGTTCGCCCGGCCCGCTCCGGTGGATTCGGGCCGGACGGCGCTGGAGAGCCCCATCTCCGCCTGAGGAGGGTCGCCCATCGGCCACAGATGGACACGGATGGATACGGATTGTCCTGCCAGGCACGCGCCGCATTCGCCGGACGCCCACCTCATCGGCGTTCATCCGCGTTCATCAGCGGCTAACAGTTTTCGGGTCATCATCGGCGCGGCGCGACGCCGATCACAGGGCGTGGCAGAACAGCCGGATGTCCGCGTCGTCGGTGTCGCCGAAGCTCTGGTAGGCCAGAATGGCCTCGACCCGGCTGCCCGCGCTGATGTTGCAGGACGGGGTGGCGACGATGTCGCCGTCGACGTTGCGCAGGCTCACCTGCAGACCGGCCGTGCCGGGTGCCAGCGCCAGGAAGGAGCTGGCATTGCCGAAATCCAGTGCATCCACCAGCAGCGTCCCGCCGCGCAGCACGTCCAGGCGCAGCGGGCTCACATCCAGCCTGGACAGGGTATGGATGAAGCGCACCCGGGCCTGGCCGCCGGTGGGCGGGGTGGCGTCCACCCGGAAGCGCTCCAGCCGCACCGAGGCGATATTGTCCACGTCCCCCATGGACACCAGCGTATAGGTCTCGCCGTCCTCCAGGCGCAGCTGGCGGTTGGAGACCAGCTCCAGATTGTCGTCGGAGCGGCGCAGGGTGAAGGCCACGTCCTGCTCGTCGCGGTCCAGATCCACCCCGTCGGTGCCCGGCGTGGGGGTGGTGTCGTAGCCCCGGTCTTCCACCAGGGGGTCCGACTCGGTGCCCGCGAGCAGGTCCACGGTGATGTCGTCGGCGTCGTTGCTGCCCTCGTCGGTGAGCTGGTTGAACAGCCGCACCCGGGCCTGCTCGGAGTCGAAATCACCGCTGAACAGGCAGTCGGTGACGCTCTGATCGTCATCACAGTCGCAGCCGCTCAAGGCGCCGGCCAGCCCCACCAGCAGCGCCAGCAGGCCCGCCCGCCGCCAGCAGGATGAACTGAGCGTCATCGGCCCTTCCCTCTGCAGCCCTCGGGGAGCCAGCCTATCCCACGTCCGCCCGCGGTGCCACGGCCCGGAAAGCTCCTCCCCGATGGTAGTATGGGGGGTATTAGTGGCGGGGTCTGACAGGAGAGTGGATGGCCATGAACGACAGGCTGGAGACGGGTTCCGGCGCGGGCACTGAACAGCGGGCCGAGGCCTGGCACAGCCGCGACGCGGAGGCGGCGGTCCAGGCCCTGGAGACCCGCCCCGAGGGGCTGGCCGAGGAGCAGGCCGACGCCCGGCTGGCCCGCCACGGGCCCAACAGCCTGCCGCCGCCGCGCGGGCGCAGCGCCTGGCGGCGATTGCTGGACCAGTTCCGTAACGTGCTGATCTACGTGCTGGTGGTGGCCGGGGTCGTCACCGCCGTGCTGGGCCACAGCGTGGACTCGGCGGTGATTTTCGCCGTGGTGGTCATCAACGCGCTGATCGGCTACCTGC
Source organism: uncultured Ectothiorhodospiraceae bacterium (assembly GCA_964487155.1). Taxonomy (GTDB): domain Bacteria; phylum Pseudomonadota; class Gammaproteobacteria; order Nitrococcales; family Nitrococcaceae; genus CAZAQB01. Next base: position 4,324 of record CAZAQB010000066.1, on the reverse strand, counting down.
AGGAGGGCAAGGCCGAGCACGCGCTGGACGCCATCCGCGGCATGCTCTCCCCGCGGGCCCGGGTGCTGCGGGATGGCCAGGCCCGCACCGTGGACGCCACCCGGCTGGTGCCGGGCGATGTGGTGCGCCTGGAGTCCGGGGACCGGGTGCCGGCCGACCTGCGGCTGCTGCAGGTCAAGGCCCTGCGCATCCAGGAGGCGGCCCTCACCGGCGAGTCCCTGGCGGTGGACAAGGGCACCGAGCCGGTGCCGGCGGACGCCGCCCTGGGGGACCGCCAGTGCATGGCCTACTCCGGCACCCTGGTGGTTTCCGGCCGGGCCACGGGTGTGGTGGTGGCCACCGGCACCGATACCGAGATCGGCCATATCAGCCGGATGCTGGCCCAGGTCACCACCCTGACCACCCCTCTGGTGGCCCAGATGAACCGCTTCGCCCGCACCCTCAGCATCGCCATCGTGGCGCTGGCGGCGGCGGTGTTTGCATTCGGGATGCTGGCACGCGGCTACAGCGCCGTGGAGATGTTCCTGGCGGCGGTGGGCATCGCGGTCGCCGCCATCCCCGAGGGCCTGCCGGCGATTCTCACCATCACCCTGGCGATCGGCGTGCAGCGCATGGCCGAGCGCAACGCCATCATCCGCCGCCTGCCGGCGGTCGAGACCCTGGGCTCGGTGACGGTGATCTGCACCGACAAGACCGGCACGCTGACGCGCAACGAAATGATGGTGCAGAGCGTGGCCACCGCCGGCGCGGCCTATGAGGTCACCGGGACCGGCTACTGCCCGCAGGGCAAGTTCCTGTACCAGGAGCGCGAGGTGGACCCGGCGGCGCAGCCCCGGCTGCCGGAACTGCTGCGGGCCGTGCTGCTGTGCTCGGATGCCTCCATCCGCCAGCGCGACGGCAGCTGGCTGGCTGAAGGGGACCCTACCGAGGCGGCGCTGGTGGCGGTGGCCGCCAAGGCCGGGCTGGACGCGGAGCGCGAGGCCCGCCGCGCCCCCCGCGTGGACGTCATCCCCTTCGAGTCGGAACACCGCTTCATGGCGACCCTGCACCACCCCGCCGCCGGCGAGGAAGGAGCGCCGGTCATCTACGTCAAGGGCGCCCCGGAGCGGCTCCTGGAGATGTGCGACCGGCAGCGGGGCCGCGACGGCGACGAGCCCCTGGACGCCGACTCCTGGCATGACTGCATGGCGGAGATCGCCGGCCAGGGCCAGCGCCTGCTGGCGGTGGCCGCCGCGCCGGCGCACAGCGACCAGCGCAGCCTGGAGTTCTCCCACCTGGAGCGTGGCCTGGTCCTGCTGGGCGTGCTCGGGCTGGCCGATCCACCCCGGGAAGAGGCGGTGGCCGCGGTGGCGCGCTGCCGCCAGGCGGGTATCCGGGTGAAGATGATCACCGGCGACCACCGGGAGACCGCCCAGGCTATCGGCGCCCAGGTGGGGCTGGAGGCGGGAGGCGCCGTTACCGGCCCGGAGCTGTCGCGGATTTCAGACGCGGAGCTGCCGGAGCTGGCCCTCGCCACCGACGTGTTCGCGCGGGCCGCCCCCGAGCACAAGCTGCGCCTGGTGGAGGCCCTGCAGTCCACCGGCCAGGTGGTCGCCATGACCGGCGACGGTGTCAACGATGCCCCGGCGCTGAAGCGGGCGGACGTGGGGGTGGCCATGGGCCGCAACGGCACCGAGGCGGCCCGGGAGGCCGCCGAGATGGTGCTGGCGGACGACAACTTCGCCTCCATCGCCCGGGCGGTGGAGGAGGGGCGCACGGTCTACGACAACCTGCGCAAGGCCATCGTCTTCATCCTGCCCACCAACGGCGGCGAGGCGCTGGTGATCATCGCGGCCATCCTGTTCGGGCGGCTGCTGCCCATCACGCCGGTGCAGATCCTCTGGATCAATATGATCACCGCGGTGACCCTGGCCCTGGCGCTGGCCTTCGAGCCGGCGGAGAGCCGGGTCATGCACCGCCCGCCCCGCCCACCCTCGGAGCCGCTGCTCACCCCGTTCCTGCTGTGGCGCATCGGCTTCGTGTCCCTGGTGCTGCTGACCGGGACCTTCGGGCTGTTCGTGTGGGAGCGCAGCGCCGGCACCGACATCGAGACCGCGCGCACCGTGGCGGTGAACACCCTGGTGCTGTTCGAGGCCTTCTACCTGGTGGCCGCCCGGCGCCTGTACGCGCCCGGGCTGACCCGCGGGGCGTTGCGTGGGGCCCGGCCGGCGGCTGCGGCCATCGCCCTGGTGCTGGTGTTTCAGCTGCTGATGACCTACGCGCCGCCGCTGCAGGCGCTGTTCGACACCCGCGCCCTGGACGCCGCCGCCTGGCTGCGGGCAGCGGCGGTGGCGGCCAGCGTGCTGGTGCTGGTGGAACTGGAGAAGGCCTGGCTGCGATGGCGCCAGGCGCAGGCTCAGGAGCGGCCGCGCACGTCCAGGTAGCCCCGCTGGATGGCCGTCTCCATGGCCTGGGCGCCGGCCAGCAGTTCCTCGAAGCTGCGCCGCAGCTCCGCCAGCTGCTGGATCTGGCCTGGCGAGGGCTGCTCCTGACCCTCGCCGCCGGCCATGTCCAGCAGCTCGCGCAGGTACTCCGCCCGGGCCCGCGCCACCAGGTTCATCATCGGGCGCAGGTCCTCTACCGCCAGTTCCGGCAGCACCGGGTTGATGATCGTCCGGTTGGTCTCCCGGATGACCTTGTCCAGCTCCAGCAGCATGCGATTGTTCTCGCCGCTCATGGCGGGCGTCCCCCTGGCTCAGCGCCCGGCAATGCTGCCGGGTGTGCTTGGGTATCGGCCGGCGGGGCGGGGGCTTGAGCGCTGCCTCAGAAGCTGCGCCGGTAGGAGAGCCCCGCGGCGTCGATGACCAGGTCATTGCTGCGCCGGTAGCGGAATACACCGGCCTCCAGGTAGTGGCGGAATACCGCGCTCTCCCGGCCCAGGCGCAGGCTCAGCAGGCCGCCATGCTCGCGGGCGGTAAAGGCGGCCAGGTCCGAGTCGGCGGTGCGGGGTGCGGGGCTGTCCAGCGCCGCAGGTGACAGGGCCGTGGTGAAGAAGTCCACTGCGTTCTGCCGATGATGGCGATAGTGGAGGCGGGCCCGCAGCCGGCTGCCCAGATCCTGGTACCAGCGCAATTCGCCGGAGTGGGCCCGCACCCCGAAGTCGTCGCGGTAATACCGATAGGACAGGCGCAGGGTGGCAGCCACGGTGGGCAGGCGCTGACTGAGAACGGTGCTCAGGGCATGGCGCAGCCGCTGCTCCGGGAAGCGCTCGTCCACCCGCCGCGGGCAGGGCAGCGCCGGCAACGGGTCGGGACAGGCCATCGGCACGGAGTTCCAGGTCTGTTCCAGCGTGCCCTGCTGGTAGGTGCCGCCGTAGCCCACCGAACCCAGCGTGGTGGGAGAGAGTATCTGGCTCAGGCGCAGGCTGGCGGTCAGGCTCTGGCGGTCGCCCTGGCGCTCCCGGGTGCCCTCGAAGGTGTTGCGGTCGAACCAGTCGTGGATCACCTGCAGGCTGAGATCCAGGCTGGCGTTGTCGGCGGCCAGCTCCCGGCGGTAGCCCACACCGGCATTCACCGAGAACAGGGTCTCTTCGGCGTGGCCGCCATAGAGCAGAGTCAGGCGGTCGTCCGGTCCCAGGTCAACCTGGCTCGCCATGTCCAGACCGCCGGCCTCGTTCCAGCGACTGGCCGTGGAGACCAGATCCAGAGCGTCTGCCGACGCGGAGCTCACGACATCCACGGTGATGGTGGCGGTATGCAGCCAGCGGGATGACTGGCGCACGGTGCTGCGTGCGATGCCCTGATAGACCCGCAGCGCCTCGGCCCCCCGGCTGCTGGCATCCGGTTCGGCCTGACTCTGATGGCCTCGCCCCTGCTGGTCGAAAAAGGTGAAGCGGGCGCCCGACTCTTCCACCGACCAGCCCCAGACCAGGCGCGGCAGGCACAGGGCCAGCAGCGTCAGGAGGAGGCGGGAGTCCATCGCCGGCGTCCGCTCAATTGGAGCAGCCGCAGCCGCCGCCCGCCGAGCGGCCTTCGCCGCCGCCGGCGGCCTCTCGTGAGCGGTGCAGCTTGTCCCGGGCCAGTGCCTCCAGGGGTTCCGGCTCCAGCCTCATGGTCGGGTGGGCCAGATGCTGGCGCTGATAGGCCGGGACCACCGCACAGCCGGCAACCAGCAAGGCGGCAGCCAGGCCCGCCAGCAACCACGGGGCCCGTTGCCAGGGCCGCGAATGCTCGGGAAGGGCTGGCACGGGGCGCGTCTCCATTGGCGGGCGGACTGGTTCTCAACCCGAATATTTCACAAATTTGCACCGATCTCGCTTGTCTCTTGGCCCCACAAGGGATCTTTT